>NZ_LIRJ01000358.1 GCF_001419745.1 Streptomyces silaceus
CGCCCCGCCAGGCGCCCGCGGCCCCGCCCCGCAGGCGGACCCAAGGCGCGGGGCCCCGTTCAAGGCCGGCCGCGCGACCCCTTGTCTGACGGTGCGTCAGCTATCAGGATGTGACAGTCCGTCAGGTCTAGTGAGGGGTGGGTTCTCGCATGAACGGTGTCGGAGGGTGGGGGTTTCCGGCGGGGCGGCTCGTCTACGGGATGCAGCTCCCCATCCAGTCGCAGAGCACCCTGTACGCCGAGCCATGGGAGGCGCAAGCGAGCGTCGACGACCTCGTCGAGATCACCCGCACCGCCGACCACTCCGGCTTCGCCTACCTCGCGAGCTGCGACCACGTGGCCATCCCCCACCGCCTCGCCGAAGCGATGAGCACCACCTGGTACGACCCCGTGGCGACCCTCTCCTTCCTGGCCGCCGCCACCGAGAACGTCCGCCTCCTGAGCCACGTGGCCATCGTCGGCCTGCGCCACCCCCTCCTCTCCGCCAAGCAGTACGCGACCCTCGACCACCTCAGCGGCGGCCGCCTGATCCTCGGCGTCGGCGCCGGACACGTACCGGAGGAGTTCGAGGCGCTCGGCGTCGACTTCACCCGCCGTGGCCCCGTGCTCGACGAGGCCGTGGACGCCCTGAAGGCGGCCCTCGGCCCCGAGGAGTACCCCGAACACCACGGAAAGCGCTTCGAGTTCAGCGGACTCGGCCAGCTGCCGCGCCCCGCCCAGACGCACGTGCCGATCTGGGTCGGCGGCTCCTCGCCGGCTGCCGTGCGCCGCGCCGCGACCCGCGCGGACGGCTGGCTGCCGCAGGGCGACCCGCGCGACAAGCTGCCCGCGCAGATCGCGCGGCTCAGGCGGCTGCGGGAGGAGGCGGGGATCGCGGACCCGATCGTGGTCGGCGCCATCACCGAGGCGCTGTACATCGGGGAGCCCGGCTGGTCCGTCGGCCGCCGCACGCTCACCGGCAAGCCGCAGGCGCTCGCCGAGTCGCTGCGCGAGTACGGCGCGATGGGCGTCGACCAGATCCAGGTGCGGTTCCGCAGCCGGAGCCGTACCGAACTGACCGACCAGATGCGGGCGTTCGCCACGGACGTGGCCCCCCACCTCAACGACTGACCCCAGGGAGAGAGCCATGGGCAAGCTGGACGGCCGCGTCGTCATCGTGACGGGCGCGGCACGCGGGCAGGGCGAGCAGGAGGCGCGGCTCTTCGTCGAGGAGGGCGCGCGGGTCGTCGTCGCCGACGTGCTCGACGAGCAGGGCAAGGCGCTCGCGGCGGAGCTGGGGGAGGAGTCGGCGCTGTACGCCCACCTGGACGTCGGGGTGGAGGCGGACTGGCAGACCGCCGTGGCCGCCGCGAAGGGCGCCTTCGGCAAGGTCGACGGGCTCGTCAACAACGCCGGGATCCTCCGCTTCAACGAGCTGGTCAGCACCCCGCTGGAGGAGTTCCAGCAGATCATCCAGGTCAACCAGATCGGCTGCTTCCTCGGCATCCGCACGGTCGCCCCCGAGATCGCCGACGCGGGCGGCGGCACGATCGTGAATACCGCGTCCTATACGGCCCTCACGGGCATGGCGTACGTCGGCGCGTACGCGGCGACCAAGCACGCCATCCTCGGCCTGACGCGCGTCGCCGCGATGGAGCTGGCGGGGCGGAACATCCGGGTGAACGCCGTGTGCCCGGGGGCGGTGGACACCCCCATGACGAACCCGGCGCAGCTGGACCCGGCGGCGGACCCGGGGGAGGCGGGCGAGGCGGTCGCGGAGCTGTACAAGAAGCTCGTGCCGCTCGGCCGGATCGGCCGCCCCGAGGAGGTGGCGGCGCTCGCGCTCTTCCTGACCGGGGAGGACTCGGCGTACATCACCGGGCAGCCGTTCGTCATCGACGGCGGATGGCTGGCGGGCGTCAGCGTCCTCTGACCCCGGAGCCGCAGAGCATCCCAGAGCCCAGAGCCCAGAGCCCAGAGCCCAGAGCCACCCGAGCCCAGGGCCTCGGACGGACGACCGGAGACGGACGCCGGAGACCAGAGCTGACGTTGCGTCAGCTATTGACGCTCCGGCGGGCCGGTGGAACAGTCGACGCATCACGATCTGACGGGTCGTCAGAAACCGTCAGAACCTCACGAGGACGGTGAACCTCCTTGGAATTCGGTCTCTTTGTACAGGGATACGTGCCCGCGGCGCGGGCCAAGGTCGACCCCGAAGCGGAGCACAAGGCGCTCATCGAGGAGACCGAGTACGTCATCCAGGCGGACAAGTCGGGGTTCAAGTACGCCTGGGCCTCCGAGCACCACTTCCTGGAGGAGTACTCGCACCTCTCCGCCAACGACGTCTACCTCGGGTACCTCGCGCACGCCACCGACCGCATCCACCTGGGCTCGGGCATCTTCAACCCGCTGGCGCCGGTCAACCACCCGGTGAAGGTCGCCGAGAAGGTGGCCATGCTCGACCATCTCTCCGAGGGGCGCTTCGAGTTCGGGTCGGGCCGCGGTGCCGGTTCGCACGAGATCCTCGGGTTCATGCCGGGCATCACCGACATGAACCACACCAAGGAGATATGGGAAGAGACGATCTCCGAGTTCCCCAAGATGTGGCTCCAGGACGAGTACGTCGGCTTCCAGGGCAAGCACTGGTCGCTCCCGCCGCGCAAGGTCCTGCCCAAACCGTACGGGGCGTCGCACCCGGCCATGTGGTACGCCGCCGGGTCCCCCTCCTCGTACGCGATGGCGGGCAAGAAGGGCCTCGGGGTCCTGGGCTTCAGCGTGCAGAAGGTCTCCGACATGGAGTGGGTCGTCGAGTCCTACAAGTCGGCGGTCAAGGAGGCCGAGCCGATCGGTGACTTCGTCAACGACAACGTCATGGTGACGTCCACCGCGATCTGCGCGGAGACGCACGCCAAGGCCGTCGAGATCGCGGTCGGCGGCGGGCTCAACTACCTCCAGTCGCTGCTCTTCCGCTACCACGACACCTTCCCGCGGCCCGAGGGCATCCCCGAGTGGCCCGAGCTGCTGCCCGAGTACAGCGAGGAGATCATCGAACTCCTCATCGCCGAGGAGCTGATGATCTGCGGCGACCCGGACGAGGTGCTCACGCAGTGCAAGCGGTGGGAGCAGGCCGGCGCGGACCAGCTCAGCTTCGGGCTGCCGATCGGGATCTCCCCCGAGGACACGAAGAACACGATCAAGCTGATCGGCGAGCACGTGATCCCGAAGATCGACACGGACCCCGTGCACCGCACGACGCGCTTCCGGCAGGCCGCGGGTTCCTGACCCCCTGAGCCACCCCGGCTTCCCCTCCCGGACGGAAGCCGGGGTTCCGGCACGCCCGCACCCCGCACCCCAGCAAGCGAGAGCAGCAGCACGCAGTACAGGGAGGGACAACGTCATGCTCGACCACCTCATCAAGGGCGCGACCGTCGTCGACGGGACCGGTGCCCCCGCGCGCGTCGCCGACGTCGGCATACGGGACGGGCGCATCGCCGTCGTCGCCGAGCCGGGGACCGTCGCCGAGGAGGCGCGGACCAGCGAGGACGCCCGGGGACGGATCCTCGCGCCCGGGTTCGTCGATCCGCACACGCACTACGACGCGCAGCTGTTCTGGGACCCGTACGCGACGCCCTCGCTCAACCACGGCGTGACCACCGTCGCCGGCGGCAACTGCGGCTTCACGCTCGCTCCGCTGAACCCCGCGCGGCCCGAGGACGCCGACTACACGCGGCGGATGATGTCGAAGGTCGAGGGCATGTCGCTGGTCGCCCTGGAGGAGGGCGCGCCCTGGTCGTGGAGTTCGTTCGGCGAGTACCTGGACGCGCTGGAGGGGCGCATCGCGGTCAACGCCGGTTTCATGGTGGGGCACTGCGCGCTGCGGCGGTACGTGATGGGGGCCGACGCGGTCGGCGGGCAGCCGTCGGCCGGGCAGATGGAGGAGATGCTGCGGCTCTTCCACGACGCGATGGACGCGGGCGCCTGGGGCCTGTCGACCACGCAGTCCGGCACGCACTCCGACGGCGACGGGCAGCCGGTCGCCTCGCGGCACGCGAAGCCCGAGGAACTGCTCGCGCTGTCGCGGGCCGTCGCCGAGCACGAGGGCACCCAGCTGGAGGCCATCGTCGCGGGCTGCCTCGACCAGTTCAGCGACGACGAGATCGATCTGTTCGTGGAGATGAGCGCGGCGGCCGGGCGGCCCCTGAACTGGAACGTGCTCACCATCGACGCCGCCGTGCCCGAGCGCGTGCCGCGCCAGCTGGTGGCGAGCGAGCGGGCCCGCAGGTCCGGCGGCCGGATCGTCGCCCTGACCATGCCGATCCTCACGCCCATGAACATGTCGCTCGGCACGTTCTGCGCGCTGAACCTGATCCCCGGCTGGGGCGACGTCCTCGGTCTTCCGGTGCCCGAGCGCATCGCGAAGCTGCGGGATCCGCAGGTGCGCGGTGAGATGCTGCGGCGCGCGGAGAGCAAGGAGGCGGGCGTCTTCCGTCGGCTGACGCACTTCGGGCGGTACGTCATCGGGGACACGTACTCGGCGGCGAACGAGGGGCTGACCGGGCGGGTCGTGGCGGACATCGCCGCCGAGCGCGGCCAGGAGCCCTTCGAGTGCCTCGTCGAGATCTGCGCCCACGACGACCTGCGCACGGTCCTGTGGCCGATGCCCACGGACAACGACCCTGACTCCTGGGCGCTGCGCCAGGAGACCTGGCAGCACGAGGACGTCATGCTGGGCGGCTCGGACGCCGGCGCGCATCTGGACCGCATGTGCGGCGCCCCGTACACGACGCGCTTCCTCGGGGACTGCCTGCGCGGCCGCAAGCTGGTCGGTCTGGAGGAGGCGGTGAAGATGCTCACCGACGACCCGGCGCGGCTGTTCGGGCTGCGCGAGCGCGGCCGCATCGCCGAGGGCTACCACGCCGACCTCGTCCTCTTCGACCCGGAGAGGATCGACGCGGGCAAGGCCACGCTCGTCCACGACCTGCCCGGCGACAGCCCGCGCCTGGACTCCAAGGCGATCGGCGTCAACGCGGTCTGGGTCAACGGCGTCGAGGCGATCCGCGAGGACGTCGTGTCGGGCGCGGTGCCCGGCAAGGTGCTGCGCTCCGGCCGCGACACCAGGACGGTGAGCACCAAGTGAGCAGGAAACAGAGGCTGTTCATCGGCGGCGAGTGGGTCGAGCCGGACGCCGGGCACTACGAGGTGGTGAACCCGGCGACCGAGGGCGTCGTGGGCCTCGCGCCCGAGGCGAGCCGGGCGCAGGCCCACGCGGCGGCGTCGGCGGCGCGCGAGGCGTTCGCGAGCTGGTCGCGCACCCCCGCGCGGGAGCGGGCGGCGGTCCTGGAGCGCGCGGCGGCCGTCCTGCGGCGGGACTTCGACCGGCACGCGGACCTCGCGGGCGCGGAGAGCGGCGCGACGACCGGGACGGCGCGCGGCATGCAGGTCGCCGTGGCGGTGTCGCGCTTCCAGCGGTACGCGCAAGGGGCCCTGGAACCGGTCGAGTCGGCGCTGCCGCCGCAGATCAACGAGGCGAGCCCGATGGGGAGGGCGGGCGTCATGGGGGCGCTCGCCGTGCGCCAGCCCGTCGGCGTCGTCACCTGCATCACCTCGTACAACAACCCCTGGGCGAACCCGGCGGGCAAGGTCGCGCCCGCGCTGGCGATGGGCAACACGGTCGTGGTGAAGCCCGCGCCGCAGGACCCGCTGTCGGTGTACGGGATGGCGGCGGCGCTGGAGGAGGCGGGGGTGCCGCCCGGCGTGGTCAACGTGGTCTCCGGACGGGAGAGCGCCGTCGGCGAGGCGGCCGTCGACTCCCCGGACGTCGACATGGTGAGCTTCACCGGTTCCACGGCGGTGGGGCGGCGCATCGGCGAGGTCTGCGGGCGCGGCATGAAGCGGCAGCTGATGGAGCTGGGCGGCAAGGGCGCGGCGATCGTCCTGGACGACGCGGACGTGGACGCGGCCGTGGCGGGGATCGGGACGACGTTCTCCTTCTACAGCGGGCAGATCTGTACGGCGCCGACCCGGGTGATCGTCCAACGCCCGGTGTACGAGCGGCTGTTGGAGAAGCTGACGGCCTACATCGGCTACCTGAAGGTGGGCGACCCGCGCGAGAGGGGCACGGTCGTCGGACCGGTGATCTCGGCGGCCCACCGCGACCGGATCGAGTCGTACGTCGAACTGGGCCGCAAGGAGGGCGCGCGCCTGGTCGCGGGCGGCGAACGCCCCACGGGCCCCGGCCTGGACAAGGGCTTCTACGTCGCCCCGACGCTCCTGGCCGACTGCACGAACGACATGCGGGTGGTCCGCGAGGAGGTCTTCGGTCCGGTCGTCGTGGTCGTTCCCTTCGACGCGGCGGGCCCCGAGGAGGCCGAGGAGACGGCGATCGCCCTGGCGAACGACAGCGAGTACGGCCTGATCGACTACGTCTGGTCGGGCGATGTCGCCCGCGCCTTCCGGGTGGCCCGCAGGCTGCGCGCGGGCGGTGTCGGCGTCAACACGATCGGCCGCAACATGGAGGCCCCGTTCGGCGGGTTCAAGCAGAGCGGGGTGGGCCGCGACGTCGGCTCGTACGCCCTGCACGCGTACAGCGAACTGCAGTCGATCGTGTGGCCGGGGTGAGCGCCGGCCGGGGCGGCGTCCTCGCGGACGGCGCTCCGGCCGGTGCCGCTCCGGTCAGCGGCGCCCGAGGAAGATCGGGTTCGTGAACGCGGTCAGCGGGCCCGGCAGGCCGGCGACCACCGGGGCGTGGCGGACCTCCGCCCGTACGTAGGCCGCGTACTGCGCGGTCGTGCGCCACTCCACCGTGCCCGTGCCGGACGGGGGCAGGGCCGGGCTCGTGTGGAGGACGCCCTGGTCGGTGACGAAGCGGACCGTGCAGCCGGGGGCGCCCTTGACCTCCAGGCGGACGGTGACCGGGGCGTCGCGGTCGACGTCGAGGCGTTCGCCGATGCCCGCGTGGGCGCCCTTGCCGCCGGCCGCCGTGAAGGCGAGCGCCACGTCCTTCGTCTCGGCGACGTAGGAGTGGCCCTTGCGGATGCCGTCCTGGATGGCGTCGCGGGTCAGGTCGTCGGCGAGGACGACCGTCTGCGGGCCGCCGATGCGGTCGGGGTCGCGGTGGGCGTCGCTGTTGCCCATCGCCGGGATCCACTGCCGGTCGCCGCGCACGGAGGCGACCAGCATGCTGTCCCAGTCGGCGAGGGACACCTCGTCGTCGGGGGTGTAGGGGCCGTTCCACACCTCCACCGCGTCGGCCTCGCCGAAGCCGAACTTCCAGTTGCAGCCGACGCAGGTGGCGTGCGGGTGCGCGGGCACGACCAGGCCGCCCGCGTCGCGGATCTTGCGCGCGTACGTCCCGAAGCGGTTGTCGCGGGCGCGGTAGCGCCAGTCGACGAAGGTGCCGGGGTCGATGCCGAGGGCGACCACGTGGCCGTTGCGGGTGGTGACCTCCTCGCCGAGCATGATCAGCAGGTCGTCGCCGGCCTCGGGCGCCCAATGGGCGTGCGCGGAGTGGGTGTTGTGCTCCGAGCTGTTGATGAAGTCCAGGCCCGCGGCGCGGGCGAGCGCGGCGATCTCGGCGAGTGTGCGGCGGCCGTCGGAGTGCACGGAGTGGAGGTGGCAGTCCCCGCGGTACCAGGCACGGCCGCGGCCCTTGGCGCGTTCGGGCGGGTAGACGGGCTTCGGGGTCGTGCCCGGTGCCCCGTAGGTGAGGGTGATCGTCACCTCGTAGGGGAGGCCCTCGGGGGCGACGGTGTAGGGGCCGAGCGCGATGTGCCACTCGCCGGCTCTCACCGGTCCCGGGACGTAGCCGGGCGTCGCCTCGTCCGCGCGGATGAAGAACTCGGTGCGGGCGCCGCCGGACCAGCCGCGGAAGCCCCGGCCGCCGAGGTCCGTGCCGCGCTCGTCGAAGACGCCGATGTCCAGGGCGTTGCCGACGGTGCCGGCCGGGACGGACGGCTTCTCGTAGGTGTACGCGACGTGGATCTCCTGGACGCCCCGCGGGACGTCCACCGGCAGATACACGTAGTCCGGCGACCCGGTGGGCAGGGTGCCGCGCACCGTCCTGCTCTCCTTGCTCCCCGGAGAGGGGGCGCGCCGTTCGGCGCCGCTGGCGAAGCTCACGCTGTTCAACGTAAGCGCGGCGGCGGCTCCCGTCACGAACAGACCGCGCCGGTTCATTCCCTTGTGCGCGGGGTGTACGGCGTCCTCACACATGCTGCGGCTCCCCAGGGTGTCGGTGGTGACGTGGGTGGTGCGGGCAACCCTGGTATTGAGCCGTGAACTGTGCGTCAAGGGAAGGTGATTGACGGACCTACGTACGGGGGCGGCGCTTCGGGCCCGGACGCGGCCCTCGGCCGCCTACTTGCGGTGGCGGCGCATCGCCATGAGCGCGAGGACGACGACCAGCACGACCACGATGACGATGATCCAGCCGATCAGCCCGAAGGACTTGCTCTTCTTCTTTTTCTTCTTCTTGGTCGACTGCTCGGCGCTGCTCTTCACGACGCCGGCCTTGTGGACGGGCTCGGCCCGGACGGCGCCGGTGGTGGCCTGTGCCGTGTGCCGCGCGGCTGCCGTGGACGGCGCCGTGGCGGCGGACGGCGGCGCCGCCCCGTACGCGACGGCGGGCGCCGCGCCGCCCAGCAGGGCGGCGGTCAGCAGCAGGGTGGTGGCCGGACGTGGTCGCATGCGAAACCCCCTGGAATCACGGGACCTGGCGCATGCTAGGACAGCCGGGGACTCCCGTCACCCTCGCCCACGGAGCGATCCGTCCTCGCACGGAGCCTCGCCGCTCCCAGGGCGACGTGTGTCGGCCATGGGAGGTAGGGACGGTCCGCCGTGTGGTGGAGAGGGTCCGGTCCGGTGGGGGACGTGTGGGG
>NZ_LIRJ01000359.1 GCF_001419745.1 Streptomyces silaceus
GTGGGGGAGAGGGGACCGGGGGCCGTCGCGGGTGGTGGAGTGCGCCACCATGCTGATGCTTTCGGCCTTTCTCGTCTCCCGGCCGTCGTACGACCACTACCTGCTGGTCGTCCTTCCGCTGCTGCTCGCCGGGGCCCTGGTGCCCGGGGCCGCGGCGCGGAGCCCGTGGTTCTGGGTGGCGCTGGTGCCGCAGGTGCCGGGTTTCTCCTGGCCGTGGCTGGAGCCCGGGACCAGGCGGGCCTTCAAGGACTGCCTCACGCTCTGTCTGTTGGCGGTCACGCTCGCGCGGTGCTGTGTGCGCGGGGGGGCCGGTTACCCTGGAGGTGACAGGGTCGCCCGAGGCGGCGGGGCCGGCGGTGCCGGTCTCCAGGTCCGCGTTTTGACCCATACGGGGCGGCGCGGGTAGTCTCGGGGACTGATACGTATTGGCTTCCTCGTTCTCACGCGAAAGGGCCCATACGTAGGTTCCCTGGAGCAGTTACCAGTGGCTCGCATACGGGCAGCGTCCCCGGCATTGTGGGCCCCAGCTGCATGATCGCTTCCTGGGTGCCGTGTGTCTGGACCCCATCCACTGAAGAAGCGAAGGCTACGAAGTGCGTACGTACAGCCCCAAGCCCGGCGATGTGACCCGCCAGTGGCACGTCATCGACGCTCAGGACATCGTCCTGGGGCGTCTGGCGACCACGGCCGCCTCCCTCCTGCGCGGCAAGCACAAGGCGATCTACGCCCCCCACGTTGACACCGGTGACTTCGTCATCATCATCAACGCGGAGAAGGTGCACCTCTCCGGCAACAAGAAGACCCAGAAGATGGCGTACCGCCACTCCGGTTACCCGGGTGGTCTGCGTTCCGTCCGTTACGACGAGCTGCTCGAGAAGAGCCCCGAGAAGGCCATCGAGAAGGCCGTCAAGGGCATGCTCCCCAAGAACACCCTGGGCCGTCAGATGCTCTCGAAGCTGAAGGTCTACGCGGGCGACCAGCACCCGCACGGCGCTCAGCAGCCGGTCCCGTTCGAGATCACCCAGGTCGCGCAGTAGTTCCGGCCACCCCCAAAGACGAAAAAGAATCTGAGGAGAATCGTGGCCGAGACCACCGTTGAGCAGCCGGTCGAAGAGACCGAGGTTGTTGACGTCGAGCAGTACACCACCGAGTCCGAGGTCCCCGTCGAGGGCGAGTACACCTCGGAGTCGAACGCCGCGCGCTTCGGCGACCCGCAGCCGGCCGCCGGCCTGGGCCGTCGCAAGAACGCCATCGCCCGCGTCCGGATCGTCCCGGGCACCGGCAAGTGGAAGGTCAACGGGCGCACGCTCGAGGACTACTTCCCGAACAAGGTCCACCAGCAGGAAGTCAACGAGCCCTTCAAGGTGCTCGAGCTGGACGGCCGCTACGACGTCATCGCCCGCATCTCGGGTGGCGGCGTCTCCGGTCAGGCCGGTGCGCTCCGTCTCGGTGTCGCCCGTGCGCTGAACGAGGCCGACGTCGACAACAACCGCGGCGCCCTGAAGAAGGCCGGTTACCTGAAGCGTGACGACCGTGCGGTCGAGCGCAAGAAGGCCGGTCTCAAGAAGGCCCGCAAGGCTCCGCAGTACAGCAAGCGCTAATCGCTGCCTGCTTGTACTTCTCGTTCGCCCCGGCGGCACGCACTGTGCTGCCGGGGCGTTCGTTTATCCGCAACCCCTGGGATCCTGGAACCCTCTTGCCCAGGGCGTAAGTGCTTTTCCTGAACGTTCGGAGGACAGCAGTGGGACGACTCTTCGGCACGGACGGCGTGCGTGGTGTCGCCAACGCGGATCTGACGGCCGAGCTCGCGCTCGGACTCTCCGTGGCGGCGGCTCACGTACTGGCCGAGGCGGGCACCTTTGAAGGCCATCGCGCGACGGCGGTCGTCGGTCGTGACCCGCGCGCGTCCGGGGAGTTCCTGGAGGCCGCGGTGGTCGCCGGCCTCGCGAGCGCGGGCGTGGACGTCCTGCGCGTCGGTGTGCTGCCCACCCCCGCGGTGGCGCATCTCACCGGTGCGCTGGGCGCCGACCTCGGTGTGATGCTCTCCGCCAGCCACAACGCCATGCCCGACAACGGCATCAAGTTCTTCGCCCGCGGCGGCCACAAGCTCGCCGACGAGCTGGAGGACCGCATCGAGTCCGTGTACGAGGAGCACCGCACCGGCGCTCCCTGGCAGCGGCCCACCGGGGCCGGTGTCGGTCGCGTGACGTCGTACGACCAGGGGCTCGACCAGTACATCGCGCACCTGCTCGGCGTGCTCCCCAACCGGCTCGACGGGCTGAAGATCGTCCTCGACGAGGCGCACGGCGCCGCCGCCCGCGTCTCGCCGGAGGCCTTCACGCGCGCCGGTGCCGAGATCATCACGATCGGGGCCCAGCCGGACGGCCTGAACATCAACGACGGCTGCGGCTCCACGCACCTGGACCTCCTCAAGGCCGCCGTCGTCGAGCACGGGGCCCACCTCGGCATCGCGCACGACGGGGACGCCGACCGCTGCCTCGCCGTGGACCACACCGGCGCCGAGGTCGACGGCGACCAGATCCTCGCCGTGCTCGCCCTCGCCATGCGGGAGCACGGCGTGCTGCGGCACGACACCGTTGTCGCCACCGTCATGTCGAACCTCGGCTTCAAGCTCGCCATGGAGGCGCAGGGGCTCTCGCTCGTGCAGACCGCCGTCGGCGACCGGTACGTCCTGGAGTCGATGAAGGAGCACGGCTTCGCCCTCGGCGGCGAGCAGTCCGGGCACGTCATCGTCCTCGACCACGCGACCACCGGCGACGGCACGCTGACCGGCCTGCTGCTGGCGGCGCGGGTCGCCGAGACGGGCCGTACGCTCGCCGACCTGGCCGGCGTCATGGAGCGCCTGCCGCAGGTCCTGATCAATGTGCCCGACGTCGACAAGTCGCGCGTGAAGACCTCGCCCGAGCTGTCCGCCGCCGTCACCGACGCCGAGCGCGAGCTGGGCACCACCGGCCGCGTGCTGCTGCGCCCCTCGGGGACCGAGCCGCTGGTGCGGGTCATGGTCGAGGCCGCCGACATCGAGCAGGCGCGGTCCGTGGCGGGCCGCCTCGCCGACGTGGTGAAGTCCGCGCTGGGCTAGGTCCCTACGGCTGGGCGTGCCGCGTCCTGGCCGTACGCGCGCGCTGTCTGGCCCAGAAGAACTTCTGGGCCAGCAGCGTCGCCGTACCCGCGAGGACGATGCCGAGCAGGTTCAGCAGGAGCTGCTCGGTCGAGCCCCACGCCTGGCGGTACTCGTCGTAGCTGAAGGCGACCGCGGCGTTCGCCGCCGCGGGGACCGTCGTCACGGAGATCGCGACGCCGACCAGGGCGCCCGACTTCGCCGAGGTCAGCGAGAGCGTGCCCGCGGCGCCCGCGAGGACCGCCACGACGAACGAGAACCAGTCGGGGCGGTAGATGAAGTTCGTGTTCGGGCGCTCCGACTTCAGGGCGTCGTCGCTGAACAGGTTCATCGCGTCCATGAAGAAGCTGAAGCCGACCGTCACCACCATGGCCACCGCGAAGCCCACGACCAGCGCGATCATGGAGCGCAGGGCGAGGCGGGGCGCCCGCTGGACCAGGGCCGTGCAGAAGCCCGCGAGCGGGCCGAACTCCGGGCCCACCGCCATCGCGCCCACGATCAGGATCGCGTTGTCGAGCACGACGCCGCAGGCGGCGATCATCGTGGCGAGCGTGAGGAACGCGACGTAGGTGACCGAGAGCGTCGACTCCTCGTGGGTCGCCTCGGTCAGGTGCTCCCACAGGACCGCGTCCGCGCCCTCCCCGGGGGCCTCGTGCTCCGCCTTGTCCGCGCGCAGCGACAGCGACAGGTCGATGTTCTCCAGCGCGATGGAGCCGTGCTTGTCGATCTCCAGCGCGCGCAGGCCGTCGATCAGTTCGTCGCCCGCCTCCCGTGCGACGTCGCACAGGACGACGTCGCCCCGCGGATTACGGGCGGCGCCCGGGACCACCGCGAGGTGCGTGGTGCCGACCGTGCCCTCGATGAGGCGCACCACCTCGTCCGTCTTGTCGGCGGGGGTGATGAGGCGCAGATGCAGCATGGTGGACAGGGCCTTCCGGGTGGCTCTGATGGCGCTGAGGGCTCTGGTGGCTCTGGTGGCTCTGATGACTGTGGTGACGCTGGTCGCTCACAGCTTGCGCAGGCTCAGGCGTTGCACCTTGTGGTCGGGGCCCTTGCGTACGACGAGGGTGGCACGGCCCCGGGTCGGGGCCACGTTCTCCACGAGGTTCGGCTTGTTGATGGTCCGCCAGGTGGTGCGGGCGTAGTCGAGGGCCTCTTCCTCCGAGACCTGGGTGTACTTGCGGAAGTACGAGGACGGGTTCTGGAACGCCGTGTCGCGCAGCTTCTTGAAGCGGTTGAGGTACCAGCGCTCGATGTCCTCGGTGCGGGCGTCCACGTACACGCTGAAGTCGAAGTAGTCCGCGAGGCCCACGCGGGTGCGGCCGTCCTTGCCCGGGAGCGCGGGCTGCAGCACGTTCAGGCCCTCGACGATGAGGATGTCGGGGCGGCGGACCGTCAGGCGCTGGTTCGGGACGATGTCGTAGATCAGGTGCGAGTAGACCGGCGCGGTGACCTCGTCCTTGCCGGCCTTGATGTCGGCGACGAAACGGGTGAGGGCGCGGCGGTCGTACGACTCGGGGAAGCCCTTGCGGGACATCAGGCCGCGGGCCTCCAGCTCCTTGGTGGGCAGGAGGAAGCCGTCCGTGGTGACCAGCTCCACGCGGGGGTGTTCCGGCCAGCGGGAGAGCAGGGCCTGGAGGAGGCGGGCGACGGTCGACTTGCCGACCGCCACGGAGCCGGCGACTCCTATGACGAAGGGCGTGCCCGACTGGGAGCCCTTCTCGCCGAGGAACGTGTTGAGGGCGCCGCGCAGGCCGTCCGTCGCGCCCACGTAGAGGTTCAGGAGGCGGGACAGCGGCAGGTAGATGTCGCGGACCTCGTCCAGGTCGATGACGTCGCCGAGGCCGCGGAGCCTCTCCAGCTCCTCGGCGGTCAGCGGCAGGGGAGTCTTGGCGCGCAGCGCGCTCCACTCCGGGCGGGTGAGGTCGACGTAGGGAGTCGCCTCCGGCTTGTGCCGGTGGGCGCTCCGCGGAGCCTTGGTGGGCTCGGAGACCGAAGAGATCACAGTCCATTGTTACGGCTGTTTGAACGGGGCGGAGGGTGGGGTGTGTCACGCTGACCCGGTGATTATTGGGGTTGGCATCGATGTCGCGGAGATCGAGCGGTTCGGGGCGGCGCTGGAGCGGACGCCCGGGATGGCCGAGCGGCTGTTCGTGGACGGGGAGTTGCTGCTGCCGAGCGGGGAGCGGCGGGGGGTCGCCTCGCTGGCGGCGCGGTTCGCGGCGAAGGAGGCGCTGGCGAAGGCGCTGGGCGCGCCGGCGGGGCTTCGGTGGACGGACGCGGAGGTGTACGTGGAGGAGAGCGGGCAGCCGCGGGTCCGGGTGCGGGGCACGGTGGCGGAACGGGCGTCGACGCTGGGCGTCCGCTCGTGGCACGTGTCGCTCAGTCATGACGCGGGGGTGGCTTCGGCGGTGGTGGTGGCGGAGGGCTGAGGTTTCTGGCGGGGGCGCCTTGGGCGGTGCCTGCGCCTTGGGTTCGTCTGTGGGGTGGGTGCGTGGGCGTCTGTGCCTTGGCGGTGCTGCGCGGTTGCTTCGTCTGTGGGGCGGGGCCGTGGGGGTATGTGCGTACTCGCTATCCCTGCGTCGCGCCTCAAGTCCAAAGACGCCAGAGGTCGCTCGGCGCTCCGTGCGCACATACCCCCACGTCCCCTCGGGCCGGTCGTGCGCGTGCGGCCCGGTGGGGGCCGCTGCCCGCGCGCTGCGCCCGGTGGGCAGAGCCGTGCCGCTCCTGCTGTGGGC
>NZ_LIRJ01000036.1 GCF_001419745.1 Streptomyces silaceus
CCGCAGCGAGGCCTCGACGGCCTGGCGGATGTGGAGCGCCGAGAGCTTCTCCTGGTTGGGCCAGACGCGCTCGCCGTCCGGGGCCGTGTTCCCGTACACCTTGGTGGCGAGGACGACCTTGTCGCGCCGTCCGCCGCCCTGCGCGAACCAGCTCCCGATGATCTCCTCGGTGCGGCCCTTGCCGGCGGTCTGGCCGTAGACGTCGGCCGTGTCGAAGTAGTTGATGCCCGCGCCGAGCGCGGCGTCCATGATCGTGTGGCTGTCGGCCTCGTCGGTCTGCGGCCCGAAGTTCATGGTGCCGAGCGTGAGCCGGCTGACCTTGAGCCCTGTGCGTCCCAGCTGCGTGTACTCCATGAGGATCAAGCCAACGGGGTGGAGTGGGCTCTAGGCAAGGGGAGTTGAGTCAGCCTCGGGAGAAATCGGGAGTGACGGCAGGGGCGGGAGCGGGGCCCGTGGCCGCCGCGCACCCGGCCGCTCGATCCGCCGTACGCAGCGGGACGCTGACGCCGTACCCGACCGTCACGTGCGGTACATCACCCGCCGCAGCACCGCCTCCAACGGCCCCCGCCGGCCCGCCCGTTCCAGGGCGTACGCGCCGGCCACCGTCACCAGCCACACGCCGACCGCGAACAGCGCCATCGTCGCGCTCGTCAGACGGGCGCCGAGGCCGAGGCCCCAGGCGGCGAGCAGCGGGGCGAAGAGGAGGGAGTGGGCGAGGTAGCAGGACAGGGAGCGTTTGCCGACGGCCGAGACCGCGTCGACCGCCTTCGCGCCGCGGCGCGTCGGGCGGCGCGTCCACCAGTGGACGAACAGCGCGACGGCGGCGACGTACCCCAGACCCGCGGCGTTCCCGGTGAGTTCGCGCAGGATGGTCAGTGCCCCCGACTCGCTCTGCGCGTCGTCCGGCACGCCGAGCGCGCCGATGTGCGCGAGCGCGGCGGGCAGCGCGCCCAGCCAGCCGACCGCGATGCCGAGGACGGCGGTGCGGCGCAGCAGCGGCAGATGGCGCCCCGGCTCCTCCAGGACGCGGCGGCGCGCGGCCCAGAAGCCGAGCAGGAAGACGGTGAAGCCGCCCCCGACGAGGGAGAGGGGCGCCGCGACGAAGGTGACGAAGAAGCCGCTGGCGAAGCGGGTGCGGGCCGCGTCGAGCCAGCTGGTGTCATCGGCCGCGTACGCCGTCGCGCCGGGCTCGGCGCCCGCGTCGCCGAGCGAGCCCAACCCGCCGTGCAGCGCGGCCGATACGACCGGTTCCGCCGCGACGTACACCATCAGCGCGATCCCGACGCCGATCCACCACGTCAGCGCGCGGTCGCCGCGCCGCAGGAAGAGCAGGCCGAGGGCGAGGCTCAGGACCCCGTAATAGCCGACGATGTCGCCCGCCATGAGGAGGGTGGAGTGCGCGAGGCCGATGACGATCAGGCAGAGGCTGCGCCTGCGCAGGAGGCCGGCGGCGCCGCGCGGGGTGGTCCCGGCGGCGGTCTGGCGCAGATACAGCTGCGTCATCCCGTACCCGAAGAGGAACGCGAAGAGCGGGTACACGCGCAGGTCCAGGGTGGTGATCATCGTGAACTGCACGGCGTGGTCGAGCGGTCCGCCGTTCACCGGCTGCCAGCCGGAGGGCCCGTAGGTGGAACGCCAGAGGTGGAAGGCGGTGTTGGAGAGCGCGATGAGCAGGAGCATCAGCCCCCGGGCGAGGTCGGGGGCGAGGGCCCGTTCGCCCGCCCGTACGCCCGCGCGGCGGGGCGCCGCCGTCTTCGTCGTCGTCCCGGTCACCGGGGTCTCGGCCGTCATGCCTGGACGGTAGGAAGCCGGGCGGGGCACCCGCGTCCGTCTTCCGGCCAGGCGCCGGAGACCTTCGGCTAGGAGGCGGCGACCAAAGTGGGGCCGTGCGGGCCGGGCGTCCCCCACGCCTGGGCCATCGCCGTCGCGAAGGCGTCCGCGAGCTTGCGCTCGCCGCTCGCGTTGGGGTGCGTGCCGTCGTAGGTGTCGGCGTGGATGTCGTACGCGTCCGGGCGCGAGGCCAGCAGCAGCGGCGAGGCGCCCGTGTCCAGGTCCGCCACCGCCTTCGCGAGCAGTTCGTTGAAGCGGGCGACCTCGGCGGCGAAGGGCGCGTCCGTCTCGGCGCGGACGTTGGGGATCACCGGCAGCAGGACCATGCGGATCCGCGGGTTGGCCGTGCGGGCCCGGGTGACGAAGGCGCGGACGTTGTCCGCGGTCTGCTCGGCGTCGGTGTAGAAGCCGAGGTCGATCAGGCCCAGGGAGACGAGCAGGACGTCGGCCGGGTCGCGGCCGAGGACGCCGGCGATCTCCGGGGCCATGTGCAGCCAGCCCTCGCCCCAGCCCGCGAGGTGGTGGCGGGGGAAGTCGGGGGAGGCGTCGGCGTAGTCGTGGGAGACGGGCCCGCCCGCGGTTTTGTCGTAGAGGGCGGTGCGCGGGCCGACCACCGCGAAGCCGTCGTCCCCGTACGTGTCCCGCAGGTGCCGCCACATGTGATGGCGCCAGGTGCGTTCCCCGGCGCTTCCGATCGTCATCGAGTCGCCGACGAACATGAACCTGAGCATCCGCTCATCATGGCGGATCCGGGTCCCCGCCTGCGATGTGAGGCTGAGCACGCCGCACGGCCCCCGTGCCGGGATGGCACGCTTGGGCCCATGCGTTCGCTTCGGGCTGTTCCGTCTGTTGTCGCCGGTGCCGTGGGGCTCGTCGCCGTGGGGGCGTTCGCCGCGCCCGCCGCGGCCGACGGCCACGACTCGTTCACCATCAAGGACCCGCGGATCGTGGAGTCCAGCGGCCTGGCCGCCTCCCGCGCCCACCCGGGCGTCTACTGGACGCACAACGACCAGGACAAGGGCGCCTTCCTCTACGCCGTCGACTCCCGGACGGGGAAGACGGTCGCCACCGTCACCATGACCGGCGTCGGCGCCCCGCGCGACGTCGAGGCGATCTCCGTCGGCAGCGACGGCAACCTCTATGTCGGCGACATCGGCGACAACTTGGGCGGCACCTGGCCCCACGTATGGATCTACAGGCTGCCCGAGCCCAAGGAGCTGAAGGACCAGAGCGTGCGCGCCACGCAGTACGTCGTGAAGTACGCCGACGGGCCGCGCGACGCCGAGGCGCTGATGGTGCATCCGAAGACGGGCCGGATCTACATCGCCGACAAGAAGGAGAACGGCGGCAGCCTCTACGAGGGGCCTGCCGAGATGTCCGCGTCCAGGACCAACGTCTTCAAGAAGATCGCCGACACCGATCTGTGGGTGACCGACGGCGCGTTCTCGCCCGACGGCAAGCAGCTCGCCCTGCGCGAGTACTTCGGCGGGGCGTCCTTCGCGTGGAAGGGTGCGGGCCGGGCGCCGGAGCGGGAGGGCCGGCTGAGCGTGCCGTTCCAGCGGCAGGGCGAGTCCGTCACGTACACGACGGACGGGACGACGCTGATGTACGGCACCGAGGGCGCGCAGAGCAAGGTCACGCCCGTGGAGGTGGCCGGGAAGGGCGGCTCCGGCTCGGGTTCGGGCCGGGGCGGCTCGGACGGCGGCGCCCAAGGGGCGGGGATCGGCGGGGACGTCAAGACCGGTGCCCTCGCGCTGGCCGCCGTGGTGCTGGCGTTCTTCGGGCTGAAGAGGGTGCTGCGCAAGAAGTGAGGCGGTAGCGGGCCCCCGGGGCGCCCGAGCGGGCTCAGGCCTCCCGCTGGACGGGCTCTGCCTCCCGCGCCGCCCGCCCGGTGACCAGCACGTCCAGGCCGTCGAGCAGGCGCCGCAGCCCGAACTCGAAGTGGTCGAAGTCGGGGCCGAACGCGTCCTCGGAGAGCTCCGCGAGCACCGGGTACCGGCCGCTCTTCATGATCCGCTCCAGCGTGGGCGCCTGCGCCTCCCAGAACGCCTGGTCCGTCAGGCCGCTCTTCTTCACCGCCTCCGCCTCGTGCACATGGGTGCGGGCGACCCCGGTGACGTACCCCTCGACCATGATGATCACGCTGATCAGCTCGGGGTCGGTGAGGCCCATCGGCTTGATGCGGGACAGGGTGCGGTCGAGGCCGCCGACGGCGCCGGGGCCGAGGACGGGGCGGGCCTGGTTGACGTGCAGCAGCCAGGGGTGTTCCCGGTAGAGGACGAGGGTCTCGCGGGCGTACCCCTCGACGGCCTCGCGCCAGGTGCCCGTCCAGGGCGCCTCGTCCGCGGGCACCGTGAACACGCGGTCCAGCATCAGGTCGAGCAGGTCGCCCTTGCCGGAGACGTACCGGTACAGGGACATCGTGCCGGTGCCGAGCTCCGTGGACAGGCGGCGCATCGAGACGGCGCCGATGCCCTCGGCGTCCGCGAGGCGCAGCGCCTCGGTGACGATCCGGTCCAGGGTGAGCCCCGGCTTGGGGCCCCGGGTCGGGCGCTCGCCCTTGCCCCAGAGCAGCTCCAGGCTGCGGGCGATCTCGCTGCCGGTGCGCTCTTCGCCACCGCTCGTGCTCGTCATGGCGCCCAGCCTAACCGTCCGCCGATTAATTGAGTACGCCGTACCCAAAGAACTGGGTACGCTGTACTCTCATCTGGGTACGCCGTACCCAGATAAGGGGAGAAGGGCAGGCCATGAACGGAAACGGCTTCGCGGTACGGGCCGAGGGACTCCAGAAGCGCTACGGGGAGAAGGACGCCCTCGACGGCTTCGACCTGAGCGTCGGACAGGGCACGGTGCACGGACTGCTCGGCCCCAACGGCGCGGGCAAGACCACCGTCGTGCGGATCCTGACCACCCTCGTCCGCCTCGACGGCGGCCGCGCCGAGGTGGCCGGCGCCGACGTGGCGCGCGAGCCCGACCTGGTGCGCGGCCGCATCGGCCTGGCCGGGCAGTACGCCGCGGTCGACGAGATCCTCACCGGGCGGCAGAACCTGGAGATGTTCGGCCGCCTCTTCCACCTGGGCACGCGGCGCGCGGCCCGGCGCGCCCAGGAACTCCTGGAGCAGTTCCACCTGGAGGACGCGGCGGAGAAGGCCGCCGGTCAGTACAGCGGCGGCATGCGGCGCCGCCTCGACCTCGCCGCCTCGATGATCCTCGCGCCCGCCGTCCTCTTCCTGGACGAGCCGACCACCGGCCTCGACCCGCGCAGCCGCCTGGAAGTCTGGGACTCCGTACGGGACCTGGTGGCGCGCGGCACGACCGTGCTGCTCACCACCCAGTACCTGGAGGAGGCCGACCGCCTCGCCTCCCGCATCACCGTCATCGACCGGGGCCGGGCCATCGCCGACGACACCCCCGACGGCCTGAAGAACACCGTGGGCGGCGCCCACCTCGACGTCGTGGTGCGCGAGGGCGCCGACCTGCCCGCCGCCGTCGCGGCCGTCGCCCGGGTCTGCGACGGCGAACCGCTCGCCGTCGCCGTGGAGCGCCGCGTGCAGGGCGCCGTCACGGACCGGGTCGGCGCGCTGACCGAGGTGGCGCGGACCCTGCGCGCGCAGGGCGTCGTGGTCGAGGACATCGGTCTGCGCAGGCCCAGCCTCGACGACGTGTTCCTGCGGCTCACGGGCCAGGCCTCCGACAACGACGAGCTGGAGGTGGTCGCATGAGCGCCGTCCTGACCGCCGACGCCGCGCACGGCCGGCTCTTCTGGGCCCTCACCGACTGCTGGAACGTCACCCGCCGCTATCTGACCCACTATCTGCGCCAGCCCGTGACCATCGTCTGGCAGCTGGGCTTCCCCATCATCAGCGTGCTGCTGTACGCGTTCGTCTTCGGCGAGGCGATGAAGGTGCCCGGCGGGGGCGACGACGGCGACTACAAGCAGTTCCTGATGCCCGGCATGTTCGTGATGACCATGGCCTTCGGCTTCATGAACACCGCGATGGGCGTGGCCACGGACTCGACGAAGGGCGTCATCGACCGCTTCCGCTCGATGCCGATGGCGCCCTCGGCGGTGGCGTCGGGGCGCGGCCTCGCCGACCTGATCGTGGCCTGCGCCGAGCTGGCCATCCTCGCGCTGACCGCCCTCGCCATCGGCTGGCGCTCCAGCGCGGGCCTCCTGGAGACCCTCGCCGCCTTCGGTCTGCTGCTGCTCCTGCGGTTCAGCCTGATCTGGGTGGGCGTCTTCCTCGGGCTCGTCGTGCCGAGCCCGGAGGCGGCCGGCGGGCTCTACGCCGTCGCCTTCCCGCTCACGATGATCTCCAGCATCTTCGTGGCGCCGTCCCTGATGCCCGACTGGCTCGGCCCGATCGCCGCGTGGAACCCGGTGTCCTCCACCGGCACGGCCACCCGTGAGCTGTTCGGCAACCCCGGTGCGGGCGGCGGCAGCTGGGTCGAACAGCACGCCCTGCTGATGTCCGTGCTGTGGCCGCTGGCGCTCTCGCTGCTCTTCCTGCCGCTCGCCGTACGGAAGTTCAAGCAGCTCAGCCGCTGAGAGCACGCGAACGGGGGCGCCCGGCACGGTCAGGTGCCGGGCGCCCCCGTCGGCGTACGCGCTGGGTCAGAGCTTCTCGATGACGTAGTCGATGCACTTCGTGAGCGCCTCGACGTCCGCCGGGTCGATCGCCGGGAACATCGCGATGCGCAGCTGGTTGCGGCCGAGCTTGCGATACGGCTCGGTGTCCACGACGCCGTTGGCGCGCAGGGCCTTGGCGACCGCCGCGGCGTCGATCTCGTCCGCGAAGTCGATCGTGCCGATGACCTGCGAGCGCTGGGCCGGGTCGGCGACGAACGGCGTCGCGTACTTGGACTCCTCGGCCCAGCCGTACAGCGTGCGCGAGGACGCGGCGGTGCGGCCGGTGGTGAACTCCAGGCCGCCCTGGCCGTTCATCCAGTCCAGCTGCTCGGCGAGCAGGAAGAGCGTGGCGAGCGCCGGGGTGTTGTACGTCTGGTTCTTGCGGGAGTTGTCGATCGCCGTCGGCAGCGAGAAGAACTCCGGGACGTGCCGGCCCGAGGCGTGGATCCGCTCGGCGCGCTCGATCGCGGCCGGGGAGAACAGACCGATCCACAGACCGCCGTCCGCGGCGAAGGACTTCTGCGGGGCGAAGTAGTAGACGTCCGACTCGGCGACGTCGACCGGCAGGCCGCCCGCGCCCGACGTGGCGTCCACCAGGACCAGGGCCCCGGAGTCCGCGCCGTCGACGCGCTTGACCGGCGCCGCGACACCGGTGGAGGTCTCGTTGTGCGTGAGGGCGTAGACGTCGACGCCCGGCTCCGCCTTCGGGTCCGGGTGGGTGCCCGGGTCCGAGGCGACGACGGTCGGCTCGGCCAGCCACGGGGCGAGCTTGGCGGCCTTGGCGAACTTGGAGGAGAACTCGCCGAAGCTGAGGTGCTGCGACTTGTTCTCGATCAGGCCGTGCGTCGCCACGTCCCAGAAGGCGGTGGAGCCGCCGTTGCCGAGGACGACCTCGTACCCCTCGGGCAGGGAGAAGAGGTCCTTGACGCCTTCGCGCACCCGGCCGACCAGGTTCTTGACCGGGGCCTGACGGTGGGAGGTGCCGAGGAGGGAGGTACCGGTGGCGGCCAGGGCGTCCAGCGCCTCCGTACGCACCTTGGAGGGGCCCGCGCCGAAACGGCCGTCGGCGGGCTTCATGTCAGCGGGAATCTGGATCTCAGCCACGGGGGGAGCCTAGCGGCTCAGGGCGCGGGGTCCTTGGGGTGTCCGGCGGCTGAGATCTCACCGTCACGTCGCGTGGACGACTCGGGGCGCTGCCCCGGACCCCGCTCCTCAATCGCCGGAGGCTCAATGATTGCTGGACGAGGCCGGATCGTGGCGGGTACGGGCTAGCTGCGGAGCTTCACCGGCAGTTCGTACAGGTCGTTCTGCGTCACCACCGGCTTGTTGCGGAGTTGTGATCGCGGGATCGCCAACGTCAGCTCGGGGAAGCGCTCGTACAGGGCCGGGAGCGCCACGCCCGCCTCCAGGCGGGAGAGGGCCGCTCCGGGGCACACGTGCGGGCCGTGGCCGAAGGAGATGTGGCGGGTGGGGGACGTGCGGGTGATGTCGAAGTCGCCCGCCGTGGGGCCGTGCGCGGCCTCGTCGCGGCCGATCGCGCCGTACGAGACGATCAGCGCGTCACCCTTGGGGATCACCTTGTCGCCGACCGGGACGTCCTCGGCGGCGAAGCGGATCAGGACGTGCGAGGTGGGGGTCGAGTAGCGCAGCGTCTCCTCGATCACCGCGTCCCAGCCGACCTCGCCGGAGCGGACCAGGGCCAGCTGGTCGGGGTGGGTGCTGAGGTTGACGACGGCGTTGACGATGAGGGAGATCGTCGTCTCGTGCCCGGCCGCGACCATCAGCTGGAGCGTGGAGACGATCTCCTCGTCGGTGAGGTGGTCGCCGTCCTCGGAGGCCTGGATCAGCGCGCTGGTCAGGTCGTCGCCGGGCTCGGCACGGCGGGCCGCGACGACCCGGCCCATCATCGCGGCCAGCTCGCCGAGCGTGGCCACGACCTCCTCCGGCGGGGTCTGCGAGGAGAAGAACTTGTCGAACAGGACCTTCAGGCGCGGGTGGTCGGCCTCGTCGACGCCCATCAGGTCGCTGATGACGTACATCGGCAGCGGGTAGGCGAACTCGGCCTTCAGGTCGACCACGCCGGACTCCGCGGCGGCGACCTTGTCGAGGAGGCCCCCGGCCAGCTCCGCGATGCGGCCCCGCATGTGCTCCACCCGGCGCGGCGTCAGCGCCTGCGCGACCAGCGCGCGCATCCGGCGGTGCTCCTCGCCGTCGACCGTCAGCATCGAGCGGCCCGGGTTGGCCAGGCCGATCAGCGGCCAGTCGGCGGGTATCTCGCCGCGCCGCCAGGCGCCCCAGACCTCGATGTCCTTCACCAGGCGCTTGTCGGTGAGGAGTTGGCGGGCCTCGGCGTGGTGGGTGACCGCCCACACCGGGACGCCGCCGGGCAGCTCCGCCGCGGCGAGCGGGCCCGCCGCGCGCAGCCGGGCGCTCTCGCCGTCCAGGTCGGTGACGAACGGGTCGAGGGCGATTCTGTCGGAGCCTGTCATCGGGGTTCTCCAAGGGCTGAGGTCGGGGTGAAGGCCACCGGCAGCTCGGTCAGGCCGCGCAGCCAGGGCGAGGGACGGCGGGTCAGGGACGCGGCCGGTACCGCGAGGTCGAGGTCGGGCAGCCGGTCGAGGAGCACCTCGATGCCGGTCCGCGCGATGACCTCGGCGACCTCCTGGGCGGGGAAGGGGCAGCGGTGCTCGCCGTGCCCGAAGGCGAAGTGCGCGCTGTTGCCGCCGGTCAGCGCGGAGCCGTCGGTACGGACCTGCGGGTCGGCGTTGGCGGCGGCGAGGCCGAGCAGCAGCAGGTCACCGGCGTTGATGCGGCGCCCGCCCAGCTGGGTGTCGCGCGAGGCCCAGCGCCCGGCGACGTTCTGGGTGGGGGTGTCCTCCCACAGGACCTCGTTCATGGCCTCGGCGACGCTGTGCCGGCCGCCGAAGAGGGAGGCGGCGAAGCGGTCGTCGGTGAGCATCAGGCGCAGCGAGTTGCCGATCCAGTCGGCGGTCGGCTGGTGGCCCGCCGCCATCATGACCATCAGGTCCTGGGCGATCTCCTCGTCGGTGAACCCGGAGCCGTCCTGCGCGAGCTGGGTCTCCAGCATGTGCGAGGCGACGTCCTGGCCCGGGTTCGCGTGCTTGTCGGCGAGCAGCGCGACCATCGACGAGGCGAGGTGCTGCTGGCCCGCGAGCGCCCGCTCCCGCCCGTCGATCATGTCGTTCATGGCGGTGACGAGGCCGGGGCCCTGCTCGTCGGAGAAGCCGTAGATGCGGGCGAGGACGCGCACGGGCAGGAGCATCGCGTACTCGGCGACGATCTCCGTGGCGCCCTTGCCGCAGAACCGGTCGATCAGCTCGTCCGCGAACTGCTCGGCGTGCGCCTTGAGTTCGAAGGGGTCGACGGCCTCCAGGGCGTGGGCGATCATCGCGGCGCGCCGCACGTGCCGCTCGCCGACGGTGTAGAGGATCGACGGCTGCTTGTGGCCGATCATCGGGAGCAGCGGCCAGTCGGCGGGGATGTGCGGCCACTGGTTCCACAGCTCGGAGTCGCGGCTGAACAGGACCGGGTCGGCGGTGACCTGGTGCAGTTCGCGGTAGCCGAGGACCAGCCAGGCGGGCACGTCGCCGTCCAGGAGCACGGGGGCGACGGGGCCGTGGTCGCGCCGCATCTCCCGGTACAGGACCGCGGGTTCGGTGGCGAACCGCGGGCCGGACAGCGGGACGGGACCGGGCGCGCCGGCGGCACCGGTTACGGGGCAGGTCACTGGGCGCTCTCCTGGCGTTGCGAGGGGGCGGTGGCGTACCGCGACGTGAGGTGCTCGACGAGCGTGATCAGGACGTCCTTGCCGGACTGCCGTGAGCGCGCGTCGCACTCGATGAGCGGCACGTGGGGGTCGAGGTCGAGCGCCTCGCGCAGCTCCCCGGGCGTGGGCGCGGGGCCGCCGAAGTCGTTGCGGGCCACGATGAACGGCGTGCCGTGGTGCTCCAGGCGGTCGATCGCGTACCAGGAGTCCTCCAGGCGGCGGGTGTCGACGAGGACGACCGCGCCGAGCGCGCCTTCGAAGAGGCCGTTCCACAGGAACCAGAAGCGCTCCTGGCCGGGGGTGCCGAAGAGGTAGAGGACCAGTTCCTCGGAGATGCTGATGCGGCCGAAGTCCATGGCCACGGTGGTGGCCGTCTTGGACTCGGAGCCGTAGTTGTCGTCGACGCCGATGCCCGCCTGCGTCATGGTCTCTTCGGTGGTCAGCGGGCGGATCTCGCTCACGGAGCCGACCATCGTCGTCTTGCCGACCCCGAAGCCGCCCACGATCACGACCTTCACGGCGGCGGTGGCCGTGTGCGGCAGGACGTCCTCGCTGCGGGGGCCGGTGATCGTGTCCGTGTTCTTAAAGCTTCTGGAGTCCATGCATCACCGCTTCGAGAAGGGATCGGTCGGGGAGCGCGGAGCGGACGATGGGGGCGCGCGCCTGAACGAGCTCGGTCGCGAGCAACTCCGTCAGGACGACGGTCACCACGCTGAACGGGAGCCCCATGTAGGCCGAGAGTTCGGCGACGGAGAGCGGCGTCGTGCACAGCCGCAGCACGGCGGAGTGCTCCGGCTGTGCGGTGGGCGACGCCTCGCCCTGCGCCACGATCAGGGTGACGAGGTCGAGCGGTGCCCGCTCGGAGCCCTCGCCGGTCAGGATGTACAGCCGCTCCGGGTTCTCGGGGCTGCGGCGCTCCCGCTGGGGAGGCGTGCCCTCGGGCGCCGTGGCGCCGTCCCGCTTCGGGCCTTGGGGGGAGTCTTGCGGAGGAGTCATACGGCCTGCCCGTCGCGTCGGGGCGGGCTTGTCAGATGCGCCCCGATGCGTACGACGAGATCGCGCATGCGGGTGCCGATGAGACCGGCGTCGACGGTCTCGTCGGCGAGCACGGCGAGGTAGGCGCCCGCGCCCGCGGCCATCAGGTAGAAGTAGCCTCCGTTGATCTCGATGATGACCATCTTCATGCCGCCGTCGCTGTGCGGGATCTCGGTGGCCACGGCCGCGGCGAGGCTCTGCAGCCCCGCGCAGGCCGCGGCGATGCGGTCGGCCGCGTCCGGGTCGCCGCCGTAGCGCGCGATGCGCAGGCCGTCGGCCGAGAGCACCACGATCTGGCGGGTCTGCGGCACGCCGTCGGCGAGCTCCTTCAGCATCCAGTCGAAGTTGGCGCGTTGCTGGATCACTGCCAGTCCCTCTCGTCGGCGCTGCCGTTGTTGTTCTGGGTGGTTCCGTGCTGGGGCGGGATGCCGCCCGGTCCGTCCTGCGGGGCGGCCGGGTCGGGGTCGCCCTTGACGCCCTTCATGAACGCCTCGATCCACAGGCCGGGTTCGACCTCGTCCTTCTTGGGCGGCGCGGGGGGCGGTGCGGTCGCGGCCGCGTGCGCCTCGGCGGCCCGCTGGGCCTCGGCCTCCTGGGCGTAGCGCTGGCTGAGCGGGATCTTCACGCGGCTGCGGCGCTGCGGCAGGCCGTTGGGGGTCCACTCGGTGACCTCGGGAACGTCGTCCTCCATGGTCGCGGCGGCCGGCGAGCGCAGCGGCGGACCCGCGGTGACGACACGGGGCTTCTTGCGGCGGATGTTGCGGGCGGGCTCCTCGATGGTCCGGCCGCTGTTGTCCACGCGCGGTACGGCGGAGGCGCCGATGCCGTGGGCGAGGCCGGGCGCGGGCCCGGTGGTCATCATGTCGCGCGGCACGATGAGGACGGCGCGGACGCCGCCGTAGGCGGACTGCCGCAGGGAGACCTGCATGTCGTACATCTGCGAGAGGCGGCCGACGACGGCCATGCCCAGGCGGGGCGTCTCGCCGAGGTCGTTGAGGTCGATGCCGGCCTGTGCCTGCTCCAGCATGCGCTCGGCGCGGGCGCGGGCCTCCTCGCTGAGGCTGACGCCGCCGTCCTCGATCTCGACGGCGATGCCGGTCTGCACCTCGACGGCGGTGACGTGCACCTTGGTCTGCGGGGGCGAGTACCGCGTGGCGTTGTCGAGCAGTTCGGCGCAGGCGTGGATGAGCGGCTCGACGGAGGTGCCCTTGATCGCGACGTTGGCGATCGAGTGCAGCTCGACGCGCGGGTAGTCGAGGATCCGGGACATCGCGCCGCGCAGCACGCTGAACAGCGGTACGGGCTTGGGCCACTGGCGGCCCGGCCGGGCGCCCCCGAGCACCGCGATGGAGTCGGCGAGCCGGCCGATCAGCGCGGTGCCGTGGTCGATGCGGAGCAGGTCGTCGAAGACCTCGGGGTTGCGGCCGTGGAACTCCTCCATGTCGCGCAGTTCCGCTGCCTGCTGGTGCACGATCGACTGGACGCGGCGGGCGATGTTGACGAAGGCGCGCTGCGCGGACTCGCGCATCGCTTCCTCGCGGTCCAGGGTGTCGAGGACGGAACGGAGCAAGTCACGCTGGGCGTCGGGCAGTTCGCGGTACGCCTCGTCCTTGTCGACGACGTTGCGGACCACTTCGACCGGCGATTCGCCCTGCCGCAGCCGCCAGAGCGCCTCGGGCAGGATCTCCCGGCCCAGGCGTACCGTCTCTTCGTCGTGGGATGCGATGCGCCGCTCCAGGAAGGCGAGCTGCTGCGCGTGGCGCGCGCGCTGCCCCCGGATGGTCCGGCCGCGCCGCACGGCTTCGGCACCGACCGCGATCACCATGAGGGTCGCGACGGCACCGCACCAGCCGACGGCGGTCCGGGCCGGTTCCGTCACTGCCGCGACGGCGGCTCCGGTCGCCGCGGCCATGAGCATGGCGGGCAGCAACAGTACGCGCGCATAAGGGACTTCTCGGCCACCGGGAGGCGATTGAACACTCACCATGTATGCCCTCTGAAGACTCGTCTTGGGGAAGGGGGTGTGGGGGAGGTACGGGGGAACACAAACCGAACTATCGAAAGATTTGGGAACAAGCGCGCGAAGTTATCGCAACTCGTTTCAACTCGCCGCGCTCCGGGCGAGCTTAGTCCGCCGGAATCATCGCCGAGTCATATTCGGCAACCCCCTGCAGAGCCCCGGCCGACAGGCATACACTCGCCCCATTTGCACGCGTGGCGATCATTCGAACACATGGAGTGACGTCCTCGAACGCCGTTGGCGATCACGGGAATTGCGGCCGCGCGGACGGGAATCCCCCGGCCCGGCGCATGGTTGACGCCTCGTATGGACGCCAGTTCTCCTGCGCGCATGCGACCTCAGCCGCGGTTGGTCACCCGCGACCACATCGACTTCGGCCGGGTGTGGTCGGCCGCGTGTCGTCCCTGACGG
Organism: Streptomyces silaceus; assembly: GCF_001419745.1. Taxonomy (GTDB): domain Bacteria; phylum Actinomycetota; class Actinomycetes; order Streptomycetales; family Streptomycetaceae; genus Streptomyces; species Streptomyces silaceus. The sequence continues at coordinate 13,714 of NZ_LIRJ01000036.1, forward strand.
CACCGCAGACCACGTCATGTCACCGCGCAAGAGATGAGGCTTTGCCATGCCCGTCGAGTTCCTCGGCATCGCAGCGACCAACGAAGGCTCCGAAGTCACCGCCCGTTCGGGCGCCTCCTTCGACAAGGACTACACGCTCCGGCTCGCCCGCGCCCATGAGGACCACGGCTGGGACCGGGTGCTCTTCGCCTACGGCTCCGGATCCCCCGACCCCTCCCCCGCCGCCGCGTACATCGCGGCCCGCACCGACCGGCTCCAGATCCTGGTCGCCCACCGCCCCAACGTCTCGTACCCGACGTTCGCCGCGAAGACCTTCGCGACCCTCGACCGGATCAGCGACGGCCGGCTCGCGGTGCACTTCATCACCGGCGGCAACGACCACGAGCAGCAGCGCGAGGGCGACTTCCTCACCAAGGACGAGCGGTACGCCCGCACCCGCGAAGCCATCCAGATCATCAAGAAGGCCTGGACGTCGCACGAGCCCTTCGACCACGAGGGCACGCACTACCGGTTCAAGGACTTCGTCAGCGACACCTTCCCCGTCCAGCAGCCGCATCCGCGGGTCTCGTTCGGGGGATCCTCGCCCGCCGCGTACGCGGCCGGGGGCGCCGAGGCCGACATCTACTGCCTGTGGGGCGAGCCGCTCGCGCAGACCGCCGAGCAGATCGAGTCGGTGAAGGCGGCGGCCAGGGCCGCGGGCCGCACCGACGTCCCGAAGATCCAGGTCGCCTTCCGCCCGATCATCGCGCCGACCGAGGAACTGGCCTGGGAGAAGGCGTACGCGACGCTGGACCGCATCAAGGCCCGCAAGGCCGGATCACCGCTCTCGCGCCGTCACCCGCTGAAGAACCCCGAGAACTCCGGCTCGCAGCGCCTGCTCGCGGTCGCCGCGTCCGGCGACCGGCACGACCGCGCCCTGTGGACACCGACCGCCGCGGAGACCGGCGGCGCGGGCAACTCGACGGCGCTCGTGGGCACCCCGGAGACGGTCGCGCAGGCGCTCCTCGACTACTACGACCTGGGCGTGGAGATCCTCTCCGCCCGCGGCTACGACCTCCTCGACGACGCGATCGACTTCGGCCGCCACGTCATCCCGATCGTCCGCGAGGAGGTGGCGAAGCGGGACGCGGAGGCCGCCCGGCAGCGGGAGACCCCGCTGAGCGCCTGACGCCTGGCGCCGGTGCGGACCGCGAAAGGGGCGGACCGCACCGGCGCGTTCGACGTCCAGGCGGCCGAGAGGCGCCACCACGTTCGGACGGGCCCGGTCATCGCGGCCGGGCCCGTCCGTCGTGTCACCGCCACCGGGCCCCGCGGCCCGGACGGCCTCAGCCCACCGAGCTGTAGGCCACGACGCCCCGGAGCAGCTGGTCGACCGCCTTGCGGGCGTTCTTCGCGACCGTGCTGCCCTCGCGCGGGGCCGCCGCCGAGATCTGGCCCAGGACGTCGATGACCTGCTTGCACCAGCGCACGAAGTCCCCGGCCGGCATCTCCGCCTCGCGCAGCACCTCGTCCAGGCCCTTGTCGCTGGCCCACATGTACGCCGCCCAGGCGAAGCCGAGGTCGGGCTCGCGCTGGCCCACGCCCTCCGCCTGATTGATCTTGAACTCTTCCTCCAGGCCGTCGAGGCGGCCCCAGATGCGCACCATCTCGCCGAGCGCCGCCTTCGCCGCCCCGGAGGGCAGCTTGGGCGCCAGCGCGTCGTCGCCGACCCGCGACTCGTACACCAGCGCCGAGACGCACGCCGCCAGCTCGGCCGGGCCCAGGCCCTCCCACACGCGGGCGCGCAGGCACTCACTGGCCAGCAGGTCCAGCTCGCCGTAGAGCCGGGCGAGGCGCTTGCCGTGCTCGGTGACCTCGTCGCCGCGCAGATAGTCGAGCTCGGTCAGGAGCGCGACGATGCGGTCGAAGGTGCGGGCGATGGTGTTCGTCCGGCCCTCGATGCGGCGCTCCAGCTGCGAGGTGTCGCGCTTGAGGCGGTGGTACCGCTCGGCCCAGCGCGCGTGGTCCTCGCGCTCGTCGCAGCCGTGGCAGGGGTGGGCGCGCAGCTCCGCGCGGAGCCGGGCGATCTCCTGGTCGTCGGCCGCGGCCGCACGCCCCTTGCGGTGCCGGTCGGGCACGATGTGCCCGGCCTTGGTGCGCAGCGCGGACGCCAGATCGCGGCGGGACTGCGGCGAGCGGGCGTTGAAGGACTTCGGGATGCGCATCCGCTCCAGGGCCTCGACGGGCACCGGGAAGTCCATCGCGGCGAGCCGCTTGACCTGCCGCTCGGCGGTCAGCACCAGCGGGCGCGGACCGTCCACGTGGTCGAAGCCGCGGTGGCCGTTGGCCCGGCCCGCGGGCAGGCCCGGGTCGAGCACGAGCGCGAGGCCCGCGAACTTCCCCGTCGGGACGTGGATGACGTCACCCGGCTTGAGCTTCTCCAGCGCCGCGGCGGCGGCCGCCCTGCGCTGGGCCGCCCCCTGCTTGGCGAGCTCGGTCTCGCGGTCCTTGAGCCGGCGCCGCAGCTGGGCGTACTCCTCGAAGTCGCCCAAGTGGCAGGTCATGGAGGCCTTGTAGCCCTCCAGGCCCTCCTCGTTCTTCTGCACCTGCCGGGAGATCCCGACGACCGACTTGTCGGCCTGGAACTGCGCGAAGGACGTCTCCAGGAGCTCGCGCGAGCGGTGCCGCCCGAACTGCTCGACCAGGTTCACCGCCATGTTGTACGACGGCTTGAAGCTGGAGCGCAGCGGATACGTGCGCGTACCGGCCAGACCGGCCAGGTGCTCGGGGCTCATCGCGCGCTGCCACAGCACCACCGCGTGGCCCTCGACATCGATGCCGCGGCGGCCCGCGCGGCCCGTCAACTGGGTGTACTCACCCGGGGTGATGTCGGCGTGCTGCTCGCCGTTCCACTTGACGAGCTTCTCCAGGACCACGCTGCGCGCGGGCATGTTGATGCCGAGCGCGAGGGTCTCGGTGGCGAAGACGGCCTTGACCAGGCCGCGCACGAACAGCTCCTCGACGACTTCCTTGAAGGTGGGCAGCATGCCCGCGTGGTGCGCCGCGATGCCGCGCTCCAGCCCTTCCAGCCATTCGTAGTAGCCGAGGACATGGAGGTCCTCGTTCGGGATCGAGGACGTGCGCTCCTCGACGATCTGGCGGACCGTCATGCGCGCCTCGTCGTCGTTCAGCCGCAGGCCCGCGTACAGGCACTGCTGCACGGCGGACTCGCAGCCCGCGCGGCTGAAGATGAACGTGATGGCGGGCAGCAGCCCCTCGGCGTCGAGCCGCTCGATGACCTCGGGACGGCCCGGCGTCCAGATCCGCGATCTCTGCCGGCGCTCGCGCTCGCGGTCGGCCTCGCGGACCATCTTGCCCTTGCGGCGGTCGCGCGGGTTGTACGAGCGGCTGGCCTCCATGCGCGCCATGCGCGTGAGGTCGGGGTTGACCGCCTTCTTGTGGCCCTCGCCCTCCTCGAAGAGGTCGTACATCCGGCGCCCGGCGAGCACGTGCTGGAAAAGCGGCACGGGACGGTGCTCGGAGACGATCACCTCGGTGTCGCCGCGGACCGTGTCGAGCCAGTCGCCGAACTCCTCGGCGTTCGACACCGTCGCCGACAGGGAGACCAGCGTGACCGACTCCTGGAGGTGGATGATCACTTCCTCCCAGACGGCGCCGCGGAAGCGGTCGGAGAGGTAGTGCACCTCGTCCATGACCACATAGCCGAGGTTCAGAAGGGACTGCGAGCCCGAGTACAGCATGTTCCGCAGGACCTCGGTGGTCATGACGACCACCGGGGCATCGGAGTTGACGCTGTTGTCGCCGGTCAGCAGGCCGACCTTGTCCGAGCCGTACCGCTTGGCGAGGTCGGCGTACTTCTGGTTGGAGAGCGCCTTGATCGGCGTGGTGTAGAAGCACTTCTTGCCCTGGAGCAGGGCGAGGTGCACGGCGAACTCGCCGACGATCGTCTTGCCCGAGCCGGTGGGGGCGGCCACGAGCACGCCCTTGCCGGCCTCCAACGCCTGGCAGGCCTCGATCTGGAAGGGGTCGAGGCCGAATTCGTACATCTCGCGGAAGGACGCGAGTGCGGTGGCCTGCTCGGCAGCGCGCTTGCGCGCCGCCGCGTACCGCTCGGCCGGTGAGAGGTCCTCTGTCATCGTGCTTTCGAGACTACCGGGCACCACTGACAACGGACGATCAATATCGGCGGCTCACGGTGCGAGCACGCGCACCGCCCCCGCCACGCACTCCGCCCTCAGCGGCAGTGCGCCCAGGGGCTCCCCGTCCGCGTACCCCGTGATCCCGGGCGCGGCCAGCTCCACCCGCGCGGCCCGGTGGACGGTGACCTTCGGATGGTCGAGATGGGTGCCCTTGTAGACGCGCGGGAAGACCTTGAGCAGCGTCGCGCGGCTGCAGTCCCCCACCACGGTGATGTCGAAGAGCCCGTCCTCCAGGTCGGCCCCGGCGCAGATCCGCATGCCGCCGCCGTACGAGGTGCCGTTGCCGACCGCGACGAGCGTGGCCTCGACCTCGTGGACGACGCCGTCGTCCAGCGTGATGCGGTACGGGATCGGCCTGAAGGCGGCGAGCTCGGCGACCATCGCGAGGTCGTACTTGAAGCGTCCCGTGGGCCATCGCGCGCGGTTGCCGCGGTCGTTGACCCGCGAGTCGAAGCCCGAGGCGAGCACCGTCCCGAACCAGGTGTCGCCGACCTTCCCCAGGTCGACGTCGCGGGTGCGCGCCCCCTTGAGCGCCTCGGCCACGATCTCCCCGGCCGCGGCCGGCTCGCGCACCGGGAGCCCGAGCGCCCGCGCGAAGTCGTTGCCGGTGCCCACGGCGATCACCCCGAGCGGGGTGCGTGTCCCGGCGACGGCCTGCAGCGCGAGGCTGGCCATGCCGTCGCCACCGACGGCTATGAGGGCCCCGGTGCCGCCGTCGACGGCCTCCCGGGCCCGCCGCAGCGCGTCCGGGGCGTCCTCACCGATGACCGTCCGGACGGAGAAGCCGCGGGCCCGCAATGCGGAAGCGGCCGGCTGCGCCGCGTGAGCGCCCCGGCCGCGGCCCGCGGTGGGATTGACGAAGAGGGTGATCTCGCTTGTCACGGCGGGACCCTACAAGGTCAGGTCACGTCGTCGAAACCGTTGACGCGTTGGTCGGTGCGTCCGCTGCCCGCCTGCTCGGGCAGCGCCCTGGGCGGTCGCACGGAGTCGACGTCGCCGATGTCCTCGGGCGTGAGGTCGATGTCGGACGCCTCGTCGTCGTCCAGCTCGGCATCGGGGTCGTTGCGCCTGCGCCGCTTGTCGTTGAGGAGCGAGAAGCCCACGGCGATGAAGTACAGGACGACGATCGGGCCCGCGAGGGCGATCATCCCGAACGGGTCGGTGGTCGGAGTGGCCACCGCGCCGAAGATGAACACGCCCATGACGACACCGCGCCACCAGCCCGCCATGCGCTTGCCGGTCACCATGCCCGTGAGGTTCAGCATGATCAGCAGCAGCGGCAGCTCGAAGGCCGCGCCGAAGACCAGGATCATCCGGACGGTGAAGTCGAGGATCTTGTCCATCGGCAGGATGTTCGCCGAGCCGTCCGGCGTGATGCCGAGGAGCACGCGCATGCTGATCGGCATGATCACCCACGCGAGCCAGGCGCCGCCCGCGAACAGCGGCACGGCGGCGGACACGAAGGCGTAGGTGTACTTGCGCTCGCTCTTGTGCAGCCCCGGGGCGATGAACGCCCACAGCTGGTACAGCCAGATCGGGCTGGCGATGATGACGCCCGCCATGACGCTGACCTTGACCGTGGTGGTGAAGGGCGACAGCAGGTCGGTGTAGGCGACGACCGCGCACTCGCCGCCCTTGCTCTCCAGGCCGCCGTCAGGACAGCGCGGCACCGGAGACGCGAGGAACTTCATCAGCTTCTCGCTGTAGAAGGCGGCCACGATCGCCACGACCGTGATCGCCAGCATGCCCTTCGCGAGCCGGTTGCGGAGCTCGCGCAGGTGCTCCGCGAGGGGCATCCGCCCCTCGGGGTCCTTCTCCTTCTTGCGGGCAGAGTTGAGCAACCCACGTCCTCATCTCGTGCGGCAGGCCGGCCTGCGCCGGCCTTGGATCAGCGCTGCGTCGTACGGTCGGTGGGCTCGGTGACCGGGCGCGAGCTGGTCACGTCGCCGGGGGCCGCCTGGATCGTGCGCTGCTGGACGGCGGGGTCGCTCGGCGGGTCGGCCGGGGCGGCGGCGTCGTCCTTGCTCTCGGACTTCATGGCCTTGGCCTCGCTCTTGAGGATGCGGGCCGACTTGCCCAGCGAGCGCGCCATGTCGGGCAGCTTCTTGGCGCCGAAGAGCAGGACGATGATGACGAGGATGAGAATGATCTCGGTGGGGCCGAGCCTACCCATAGCTGTATACCTTCTTCACCGAGGCGACAGGAGTCTGGTTTGCTCGCAGATCGGACATTCATCCGACCTCCGCGCTGGCAGCGATCGTAACCCCCCGGGGTAAACGCTCGGCAATCCCCGCGCATACTCCGAGTACGGCCCCCGCCTCGATCCGGGCCGTATTCGCAGCGTACCCGCACGCCTTGGGCCGTTGACAGGTCGCGGAGGCTAAAGAGCCCCTCGGCCCGCACGGGCCACTCCGGCCGCGGCCCTCTCGAGGTCCTCCGCCGCCTTGTTGATCTGCCGTGTGGTCTCGGTCACCTGGCGGCCGAGCCGCTGTGCCTCCACGAAGACCTTGATCGCCAGTACGCCGAGGACGGCGAGACCCAAGAAGCCCGCCGTGATCGCGAGCATCGCCCAGAACATGCGCCGAGCCTAGACGGTCGAGTGCAGGCGCAGCGTCCGCACCCCACCGCCGGTGAGCAGTTCGACGATGCGCTCGCCCGCGGGCTTGCGCACCGCGGCCTCGCACTCGGGGCAGGTGAAGGAGTAGAAGGTCGTGCGCGCGCTGGCGCCGATCGCGAGCCGCAGGGCCCCCGCGGACAGCTCGAAGCGGGCGCGGCAGTCGGGGCAGGAGGCCGTGAAGAGGACGGGCGCGGGCCGCTGCGCCGGCACTCCCGGCAATCCGGACATGGTTGGTGTGCTCAATGCCCCTGCTCCTGCCTGTCGTAGTCCCTCTCGTAGGCCGCGAGGGCCTCCCGGGCGGCCTGCCGCGCGCTGTCCGCCAGCTGGGCCGGGGAGACGATCCGCCCGTCGCCGCCCAGGCGCAGCGCGAGGCGGCGCAGCGAGGCGGGGTCGGGGGTGCGCAGGGTGATCCGCAGGCCGCCGTCGGGCAGCTCGTCGGCGCTGTCGTGGGGGTAGTACTCGGCGACCCAGCGGCCGCCGGGGCCGACCTCGACGACGACCTCGGGGTCCTCGGCGGCGGGCTGCACCAGGCCCTCGGACAGGTCGCGCAGCTCGACCTCGGGCGGCGCGGACGGCTCGTCCAGGATCTTGATCTCGGCGACGCGGTCGAGCCGGAAGGTGCGCCGCGCCTCGGAGCGCCTGCACCACGCCTCGACATAGGTGTGGCCGACGCTCACCAGGCGGATCGGGTCGATCTCGCGCTCGGTGACCTCGTCGCGCGCGGGCGAGTAGTAGCGGATCCAGAGCCTGCGGCGCTCGGAGATGGCCCGGTCGACGTCGGCGAAGACGCCGCCCTCGGACTCGAAGGTCACCGAGAGCCGGGCGCTGGCGCCCGCCGCCTCGCCGGCCGCGGTCTCCAGCTTCGCGGTGGCGCGCAGCAGCGCGAGGCGGTCGCTCTCCCTGAGGCCCGGCAGCGTGGCCACGGCGCGGGCCGCCACCAGGAGCGCGGTCGCCTCGTCGGCGGCCAGGCGCAGCGGGGCGGCCACGTCGTCGGGGTTGTGCCACCAGATGCGGTCACCGTCGGTGTCGATGTCGAGCAGGTCGCCGCCGCGGAAGCTGGTGCCGCACAGCGGCAGCACGTCCAGGTCGGAGATCAGCTCGTCCGTGGTGATCCCGAAGGCACGGGCGACGTCCTCGACGTGGGCGCCGGGGCGCTCGCGCAGATAGGTCACCAGCGACAGCATGCGTCGCGTCTGGTCGATGGCGTTCGAGGCCATTGGTCTGCGCTCCCCCTCAGCCCTTGGCCACGGCACGCAGCCGGTCCACCACGTCGGCCCGCAGCTCGGCGGGCTCCACGACCACCACGTCGGGCCCGAACTCCACCAGCCACGCGTCCAGGCCGTGGCCGTACGGAATCTCCAACTCGTCCCACCCGTCGCCCCGTTCCCGCACCGAGACGGCCTTGGCCCGCAGCGGGTAGCCGGCGCCCGTGCGCAGCCGGATCCGGGCGGTGCGGTCGGCGATCTCCCCGGCCCAGCTCGCGACGGTCTCACGGACCGTGACGACGTCGGGGACGTCGGCGGTGTACTTGCCCGCGCGGGCGCGCACCTTGCCGGTGATCCGCGAGAGCCGGAAGACGCGCTCGGCCCGCCGGTCGCGGTCCCAGCCCGCGAGATACCAGTGTCCGCGCCAGCACTCCAGCGCCCAGGGCTCCACGTGGCGCTGCTCGGGCTGGGCGGCGGTGGCCTTGCGGTAGTCGAAGACGACGGGGCGGCGGTCGCGGCAGGCCAGCATCAGCGGTTCGAAGGACGCCTCGTGCGCGGGGATGCGGGGCTCCAGGGCGCCGTGCGCCTCGTACGGGTCGACGTCCTCGGGCAGGCCCGCGGCGCGCAGCTTCTGCAGGGCGCCGCTGGCGGCCCCGGCCAGGCGCGCCTGCTGCCAGACCTTGGCGGCCAGGCCCAGGGCCGCGGCCTCCTCGGCGTCGATCGTGACGGGCGGCAGCCGGTTGCTGTCGCGGCGGGCGAGGTAGCCCACCTCGCCGTCGAGGTTCTCGACGGTCTCGATGACCAGGCCGAGCTCGCGCAGATCGTCCTTGTCACGCTCGAACATCCGGTTGAAGGAGTCGTCGGACCCCGCCTCCAGATAGGCCTCGATGGACTCGCGCAGCTCCCGCTTGCTGAGCGGCCGCCGGGTCCCGAGCAGGCACAGCGCCAGATTCATCAGCCGCTCGGCCTTGGCAATGGCCATCGACGCCCTTTCTCGGCCTTACTGCATACAGTGCTTCCGACCGATGACCGTACCGCCCCGGGGTGTCGTGGCAAAAGCCAAGGGTCCATGCCAGACAGGCATGGACCCTTGACGAACAGATCAGGTCACAGACGTCCTCAGACGGAGACCAGGTCGCAGACGAAGATCAGCGTCTCGCCCGGGGCGATGCGGCCGCCGCCGGCGCCGCGGTCGCCGTACGCGAGGTGGGCCGGGATGGTCAGCTCGCGCCGGCCACCGACCTTCATGCCCTGCACGCCCTGGTCCCAGCCGGAGATGACCTGGCCGGCGCCCAGCTGGAACTCCAGCGGGTTGCCCCGGTTCCAGCTCGCGTCGAACTCCTCGCCGGTGCTGAAGGCGACGCCCACGTAGTGGACCTTGACGAAGTCGCCCGCCTTGGCGACCGCCCCGTCGCCCTCCCAGATGTCCTTGATCTGCAGGTCGGCCGGCGGCTCGCCGACGGGGAAGTCGACCTCGGGCTTGTCAATGCTCACGAAAATGCTCCTGCTTGATACGAAAGGTCAGCGCGGACAGTCTTACATCCCCGAGGGCTCAGGCCTTCGCGAGGATGTCCACGGAGAAGACCAGCGTGGAGTCCTTCTTGATGGAGCTGCCCTGCGGGGGCTGGTCGCCGTACCCCAGCTCCGGCGGGATGACGATGAGGACGCGGCTGCCGACCTTCTTGCCGGTCAGGCCCTGCGCCCAGCCCTTGACGACCTGCGCCAGCTGGAACTGCGCGAGCTGTCCGCTCTTGTACGAGGAGTCGAACTCCTTGCCGTCCGCCCAGAGCACGCCCTTGTACTGGCACAGGAGGCTGTCGGTCTCCTTGACCACGTCCCCGTCGCCCTCCAGGACGTAGGACGCGACGAGCTTCTTGGGCGCGTCCGTCTTGGGCACGTCGATCGAGGGGGCCTTGCCGTCGGTGTTCGTGCCGACCTTGGGCAGGTCCTTGTTGGACTGCGCGACCTCCTTGCCCTTGGCCGAGCTCTTGGCGTTGAAGGTGTCGACGATGTCGACGACGAACACCAGGGTGTCCGAGCCCTTGATGCCCGCCTGCTTGTTGCCCTCCTCGCCGTACCCCATCTTCGGGGGGATGGCGAGCTCCACACGGCTGTCGATCTTCTTGCCGACCAGGGCCTGGTCCCAGCCGGGGATGACCTGGCCGACGCCGATCGGGAAGACCGTGGGGTTGCCCCGGTCGTAGGAGTTGTCGAACACCTTTGCCGTCGCCCAGATCTGGCCGAGGTAGTTGGCCTGGAGGTAGTCGCCCTTGACGACCTCCTTGCCCTTGCCCTCGATCAGGGTCTTGACCGCGAGGTCGGAGGAGGCCTTGCCGGGACCCTTGGCGACGGTCGGCTTCTCGCCGAACTTCGTGCCCTTGGTGATCTCGGGCAGCGGGCCGTCCACGATCTTCGCGGTCGGCGGGGCCGACGGCGAGTTGGACGGGCTGTCGCTGGTCTTGGACTTGGCCTTGTCGGCCTTGTCGTCACCACAGCCTGCCAGCGTCAGCAGGCCGGCCGGGACGGCAAGGAGAAGTGAGCGTCGGCGCACGGTGGGGGCCTCGTATCGATCGATCTTGTGGGTTGGCGTGCGCGCAACTCTACGGCGTGAGAAGGGCGCCGCACGAGGAACGCACGGCGCCCGCGTTGCGTTCCCGCAACGCCCCACACTTCACAGGGTTCACATTCCGGCGATGAGCTTCTCCACCCGGTCGTCGACGGACCGGAAGGGGTCCTTGCACAACACGGTGCGCTGTGCCTGGTCGTTGAGCTTGAGGTGCACCCAGTCGACCGTGAAGTCACGGCGCTGTTCCTGGGCCCGCCGGATGAAGTCGCCGCGCAGCCTCGCGCGCGTGGTCTGCGGCGGCACCGACTTGCCCTCGAAGATCTTCAAGTCGTTGCAGATGCGGGCGGCTTGCCCCTTCTTCTCCAGGAGGTAGTAGAGCCCTCGGCGACGGTGGATGTCGTGGTACGCGAGGTCTATCTGCGCGACCCGGGGGTGCGACATGGTCATGTTGTTCTTCGCGCGGTACCGCTCGATGAGCTTGTACTTCATGACCCAGTCGATCTCGGTGCCGATCCGGTCGAGGTCCTCGGCCTCGATCGCGTCCAGCGTGCGGCCCCACAGCTCAAGCACCTGTTCGACGGTGCCGCTGCGGATGCCGCGGCGGTCGACGAAGTCCACCGCCTTCTCGTAGTACTCGCGCTGCACTTCGAGGGCCGAGGCCTCGCGGCCGCTGGCCAGGCGCACCTTGCGCCGGCCGGTGATGTCGTGGCTGACCTCGCGGATGGCCCGGATCGGGTTCTCCAGGGTGAGGTCGCGCATGACCGTGCCGGCCTCGATCATGCGCAGCACCAGGTCGGTGGCGCCGACCTTCAGGAGCATGGTCGTCTCGGACATGTTCGAGTCGCCGACGATGACGTGGAGCCTGCGGTAGCGCTCGGCGTCCGCGTGCGGCTCGTCGCGGGTGTTGATGATCGGCCGGGAGCGGGTGGTCGCGGAGGACACCCCTTCCCAGATGTGCTCGGCGCGCTGGCTCACGCAGTACACGGCTCCGCGCGGTGTCTGCAGCACCTTCCCGGCGCCGCACAACAGCTGCCGGGTGACGAGGAACGGAATGAGGATGTCCGCGAGTCGGGAGAACTCTCCGTGACGGGCCACCAGATAGTTCTCGTGGCAACCGTAGGAGTTTCCCGCCGAGTCGGTGTTGTTCTTGAAGAGATAGACGTCGCCGGCGATTCCCTCCTCGTGCAGGCGACGTTCGGCGTCGACGAGCAGGCCTTCCAGAATGCGCTCGCCCGCTTTGTCGTGGGTGACCAGCTCGGTCACGTTGTCACATTCGGGTGTGGCGTATTCCGGATGTGATCCCACGTCAAGATAGAGGCGGGCGCCGTTCCGCAGAAAGACGTTGCTGCTGCGGCCCCATGACACGACACGGCGGAAGAGGTACCGCGCCACCTCGTCAGGAGACAGGCGGCGCTGTCCCCTGAACGTGCATGTGACGCCGTACTCGTTCTCCAGCCCGAAAATGCGGCGGTCCATGACTGAACATTACGCCTGATGCCCGGCACTGAAACCGGGTTCGACAGCACCGTTTCGATCATTTTCCGATGAACTCGCAACGACTTCCGAATCCCCGACCGGTACGAGTACCCGCGCCGTGGCCAGCAGAACCACGAACGCGGCCGCGCCGGCGAGTCCGGGCACCGCGAATCCCCACGCCGTCCCGCCCCACTCGACGACCGGACCCGCGGCGGCGGTGCCCAGCGAGGCCCCCACCGTGAACGTCGTCACGAGCCACGAGAACGCCTCCGTCACCGTGCCCCGCGGCGCGTGCCGGTCCACGACGATGAACGCGCACGCGAGCGCCGGCGCCAGGAACACGCCCGCCAGCGCCGTGAGCGCCGTCATGGCCACCGCCCCCGGGGTGAGCATCAACGGCCAGTAGCAGAGCGCCAGCAGCCCCACCAGCAGCCCGAGGCGCCGCTCCGGCGCGCCGCTCCACTGCCGCGCCCCGTACACCGCGCCGCCCACCAGCGCGCCGAAGCCGAGCGCCGCCATCATCCAGCCGTACACCGCGTCACCGCCGTGCCCGTCGGCGTACGACACCCCGGCGACGGTGATGGAGCCGAGCGCCATGCCGATGAACAGGAAGGCGCCGAGGAGCGCGAGGAGTCCGCGCGAGCGCAGGGCCCCGAGCCAGTGCGCCTCGCGCGGCGCCGAGCGCCAGGCGCGCGAGGGCCGCGACATCACCACGGAGAGCGCCCCGAGCACGCCGACGGCGTTCACGACGAGCAGGGCCGCCTGCTCCGACCACAGCGCCACACAGCCCGTCACGAGCAACGGCCCGGCGGTGAACATGACTTCCTGGGCGATGGCGTCCATGGCGTACGCCGTGTGGACCTGTTCCTCCTTGTCGAGCACGCTCGGCCACAGCGCGCGCAGGCCGCCCTCAAGGGGCGGCGTGAAGAGCCCCGCGGCGGCCACCGAGACGTAGGCGAGGGCGAGCCGGTCGGGGCCCGTGAAGGCGAAGAGGGCCATGCCGAGCGCGGAGAGCAGCGCCGCGGGCAGCTGCACCCGCGGCTGGCCGTACAGGTCGACCAGCCGGCCGAGCAGCGGCTGCCCCACGGCGTTGGCGACGCCGTACACCGCGGCGAGCGCGCCCGCGAGGCTGTACGTGCCGCCCTCGGCCCGGATGAACAGCACGATGGCGATCGCCGCCGTGGCGTTCGGCAGCCGGCCCACCAGCGTCCCGGCCAGCAGCCGCATCGCGTAGCGCGTCCGGAGGATCTCCGCGTATCCCGCAGCCATGCCCTGCCGCCCTTCCTCACACCGCCGAGGCTGAAGTTTTACGTATAACGTTCGGCGTCATACGTACCATGAGCGCTGTCCGCCGGTCCACCGCACAGCCATGACGCGGGCACGAACCAGGAGGCGCCAGTGGCCGCACCACAGCTGGACACCGGGGGCACCCGCCCCACGAGCCGCGACGTCGCGCGCGCCGCGGGCGTCTCACAGGCCACCGTCTCCCTCGTCCTCGGCGACAAGTGGCGCGGCCGCGTCGCCGCCCCCACCGCCGAGCGCGTCCGCACCGCCGCCCGCGAGCTCGGCTACCGCCCCAACCTCGCGGCCCGCAACCTCCGCCTCGGCCGCACCCGCACCGCCCTGCTCGTCGTCCCCGAGCTCACCAACGAGTTCTTCGCGCACGTCTACACCGGCGCCGCCCGCGTCGCCGCCCGCCACGGCTTCGGCGTCGTCATCTACCCCTCCCCCGACGGCATCGGCCCCGCCCGCGACCCCTTCGCCTCGGCCCGTGCCTCGCTCGACGGCGTCCTCGCCTCCTCCATGGCCTCCGACGCCCTCGCCACCATCCGCGGCGACGACCTGCCCCTCGTCATGCTCGACAGCGACCCCGCGGGCAGCCTCGGCGCCACCACCGTCAACCTCGACCTCGCCGACGGCATGCGCCAGGTCACCGAGCACCTGCTGGCCCTCGGCCACCGCGACTTCCTGCACCTCGCCGCGGACGTCGACTCCTGGACCTTCGACCTGCGCGCCGAAGCCCTCGCCAAGGCGCTGCGCGGCACCGACACGGCCGTACGCCGCGTCGCCGCGCCCCTGGACGTCGAGCGCGCCCGCGTCGTCGCGGAGGCCGCCCTGTCCACGCCCGGCCCCCGCCCCACCGCCGTCGTCTGCGACGACGACTTCCTCTCCGCCGGCGCCTGCAAGGCCGCCCGCCGGCTGGGCCTGCGCGTCCCCGAGGACCTCTCCGTCACCGGGTTCGACGACCTCATCCTGGCCACCGCCGTCGAACCGGAGCTCACCACCGTCCGGCTGCCCGCCGAGCGCTTCGGCGAGCGGGGCATGGAGTCCCTCGTCGCCGTCCTGGAGGGCCGCACGCCCGACGCCACACCGCTCCCCGTCGAGCTCGTCGTCCGCGGCTCCACGGGCCCCGTGCGCTGAGCCGCCCCCGGCACACGAAGGCGCCCCGCGCCCCGGCCCGAGGGCCGGCACACGGGGCGCACCCCGAGAACGCGCTACTCGACGTCGCCGCCCGAATCCGGCTCGGCCGACCCGCCGTCGCCGTCCCCGGCGGCAGCGGCCTGCGACGTGCCGCCCTCTTCGAGCAGGCGCGACAGCTGCCGTCCGACGATCCGCTTGAACTTGCGCTGCTGCGGCCGCGTCCGGTCCAGGACGGCCACCTCGAGGCGCTCCGCGGGGATCTCCCGCTCGCTGCCGTTGGTGTCGCGGGAGAGCGACGTCACCGCCAGCTTGAGCGCCGCGGCCAGCGTCATCCCGTCCTCGTGGCGCTGGTCCAGATAGGTGCTGATCTGCTCGGCGTTGCCGCCGACCGCGACCGAGCCGTGCTCGTCGACGATCGAACCGTCGTGCGGCAGCCGGTAGATCTGGTCGCCGTCCGGCGTCGTGCCGACCTCGGCGACGACCAGCTCGACCTCGTACGGCTTCTCCGCGTTGCTGGAGAAGATCGTGCCGAGCGTCTGCGCGTACACGTTCGCCAGACCGCGGGCCGTCACGTCGTCACGGTCGTAGGTGTAGCCGCGGAGGTCGGCGTAGCGGACGCCGCCGATCCGCAGGTTCTCGTACTCGTTGTACTTGCCGGCGGCCGCGAAGCCGATCCGGTCGTAGATCTCGCTGAACTTGTGCAGCGCGCGGGACGGGTTCTCGCCGACGAACACGATGCCGTCGGCGTACTGCATCACGACAAGGCTGCGGCCGCGCGCGATGCCCTTGCGGGCGTACTCGGCCCGGTCGGCCATGGCCTGCTGGGGTGAGACATAGAACGGCGTCGACACCGGATCCGTCCCTTTCTGTCAAAAACTTCAGTCAGTGGCGAATACGGAGCGATCAGAGCAGCGCGGCCCGCGGGCCGTCGGGCTGTTCGAGACGCTTCTCCAGGATCGCGCGCGCGATCGAGGACGTCTCCTCCTCCGTCAGCCGCCTGAACCCCTCGTCGGAGATCACGGTGACGATGGGGAAGATGCGGCGGGCCACGTCCGGACCACCGGTCGCCGAGTCGTCGTCGGCGGCGTCGTACAGGGCCTGGACGACCAGGGTCGTCGCCTGCTCCTCCGTCAGACCGTCGTGGTAGAGCTTCTTCATCGCACCGCGCGCGAAGACCGAGCCCGAGCCGGTCGCCGCGAAGCCGTGCTCCTCGGAGCGCCCGCCCGTGACGTCGTACGAGAAGATGCGCCCCTTCTCGCGGTCCACGTCGTAGCCCGCGAAGAGCGGCACGACGGCCAGGCCCTGCATGGCCATGCCGAGGTTGCCGCGGATCATCGTCGAGAGGCGGTTGGCCTTGCCCTCCAGGGAGAGCGTCGCGCCCTCCACCTTCTCGAAGTGCTCCAGCTCCAGCTGGAAGAGCTTGACCATCTCCACGGCCAGACCGGCGGTACCGGCGACGCCCACCGCCGAGTACTCGTCCGCCGGGAAGACCTTCTCCATGTCGCGCGAGGCGATCACGTTGCCCATCGTCGCCCGCCGGTCACCGGCGAGGACCACGCCGCCGGGGAACGTGACGGCCAGGATGGTGGTGCCGTGCGGAGCCTCCAGCGGGCCCTGGGTGGGCGCCAGTTGGCGGTTGCCGGGCAGCATCTCGGGCTGGTGGTCGGAAAGGAAATCCATGAAGGACGACGAACCAGGCGTCAGGAAGGCAGCTGGTAGACGCCCGTTGCTACGAGTGTTGGCTTCCACGAGGATCCTTCCAAGTAGGCGGCAGCCCGACGAACAGTGTCGGGATGATCTCCCAACTTGCCGATGGCCGAATTGCAGTTGAAGCACATTACGCCACGGACCTTACCCGCCTCGTGGCGTTGATCCACATGAAAGGCCGGAGCGTTCGTCGGAGACGGTCGCCGTCCGGCCTGGACGGTCGCGGTCCGTGCGAAGGCTGCCCGCGGCTCCTCGTCCCGACACCGCGGGCAACGCTTCACTTCCGTGCCTTCGTGCTCCAGCGCCCCCGCAGGCCCTGGAATCGAAGACAAAAAGGACTTACTGTCCGCCCTTCTGGACGAAGGAGCGCACGAAGTCCTCCGCGTTCTCCTCGAGGACGTCGTCGATCTCGTCCAGGACGGAGTCCACGTCGTCGCTCAGCTTCTCCTGGCGCTCCTTGAGGTCCTCGGAAGCCTGCGCATCCTGCGCCTGCTCCTCGGTCTCCTCGGTGGAGCGCGTCGCCTTCTGCTGTCCGCCGCCGGTGTCCTTGGTCGCCATCTGCCTCACCCCGCTCGGTTAGACGTTCTTGATCAGACCCTACAAGCGAGGTCTGACATCGGCCCCTTACTTCCACAACATCCGGGAACCACCTCGATGATTCCCCTACGCCGGGTCTTTCAGCCCCCGGACAGCACCCGCACCAGGTCCTCCGCGGTACGGCAGCGGTCCAGAAGTTCCTTCACGTGGTTCCTCGTGCCGCGCAGGGGCTCCAGCGTGGGCACCCGCTGGAGGGAGTCCCGGCCCGGCAGGTCGAAGATGACCGAGTCCCAGGAGGCCGCGGCCACGTCGTCCGCGTACTGCTCCAGGCAGCGGCCCCGGAAATACGCGCGCGTATCCTCCGGCGGCTTGGCCTGGGCCCGCTCCACGTCCGCCTCGTCCAGGAGGCGCTTCATCTTGCCGCGTGCCACCAAGCGGTTGTACAGGCCCTTCTCGGCCCGTACGTCGGCGTACTGGAGGTCGACCAGGTGGAGCCGCGCGGCGTCCCAGTCGAGGCCGTCACGGCGGCGGTAGCCCTCCATGAGCTCGCGCTTGGCGACCCAGTCGAGCTCTCCGGAGAGGCTCATCGGATCGCTCTCCAGCCGGCCGAGCACGTCCTCCCAGCGGGTGAGCACGTCCTTGGTCTGTTCGTCCGCGTCCGCGCCGTAGCGCTCCTCGACGTACTTGCGGGCCAGCTCGAAGTACTCCATCTGGAGCTGGACCGCGGTGAGTGAGCGGCCGCTGCGGAGCGTGACGAGGTGGTTGAGGGTCGGGTCGTGGGAGACCTGGTGGAGCGTGCGCACGGGCTGGTCCACGGCCAGGTCCACCGCGATGAAGCCGTCCTCGATCATCGCGAGGACGAGCGAGGTGGTGCCCAGCTTGAGGTACGTCGAGATCTCGGAGAGGTTGGCGTCCCCGATGATCACGTGCAGCCTGCGGTACTTCTCGGCGTCGGAGTGCGGCTCGTCCCGGGTGTTGATGATGGGCCGCTTGAGTGTCGTCTCCAGGCCGACCTCGACCTCGAAGTAGTCGGCGCGCTGGCTGAGCTGGAAGCCGTGCTCGTGGCCGTCCTGGCCGATGCCCACGCGTCCCGCGCCGGTGACGACCTGCCGGGAGACGAAGAACGGCGTCAGGTGGCGCACGATGTCCGAGAAGGGGGTCTCCCGCTTCATCAGGTAGTTCTCGTGCGTGCCGTACGAGGCGCCCTTGTTGTCGGTGTTGTTCTTGTAGAGGTGGATCGGCTGGGCCCCGGGGAGCGCCGCGGCGCGCTCGGCGGCCTCGGCCATGATGCGTTCGCCGGCCTTGTCCCAGAGGACGGCGTCCCGGGGATTGGTGATCTCCGGGGAGCTGTATTCGGGGTGTGCGTGGTCGACGTACAGGCGCGCACCATTGGTGAGGATCACGTTGGCGAGGCCGATGTCCTCGTCGGTGAGCTGGCTGGCGTCGGCGGCCTCGCGGGCGAGGTCGAAACCCCGCGCGTCCCGCAGCGGGTTCTCCTCCTCGAAGTCCCAGCGGGCGCGTCGCGCCCGGTGCATCGCCGCGGCGTAGGCGTTGACGATCTGGGACGAGGTGAGCATGGCATTGGCGTTGGGGTGGCCGGGGACGGAGATGCCGTACTCCGTCTCGATGCCCATTACTCGCCGTACGGTCATGCGGCCCTCCTTGCCCGGCGGCGCTCCCGTTCGGGAACGGCGCTCAAGTACCGCTGGTTCTCCGGTGCGTGTGCGGTGCCCGTCCCCGCACTGCGCGACTCGGCGGTACCGAAGAGCCTAGAACGCCTTTGCGCTGGTGGGGAGATCATTGCCTTCATTGAAAAACAGACGGCTGCGGGTACCCGTGAAGGACACCCGCAGCCGCCCTGTGTTCTACAGGTATTGACCGGTGTTGGCCACCGTGTCGATGGAGCGTCCGGTGTCCGCGCCCTGCTTTCCGGTGACGAGGGTGCGGATGTAGACGATCCGTTCACCCTTCTTGCCGGAGATCCTGGCCCAGTCGTCCGGGTTGGTGGTGTTGGGCAGGTCCTCGTTCTCCTTGAACTCGTCGACGCAAGCCTGGAGGAGGTGAGAGACCCTGAGGCCCTTCTGGTTCGCCTCGAGGAAGGCCTTGATGGCCATCTTCTTGGCGCGGCCCACGATGTTCTCGATCATGGCGCCGGAGTTGAAGTCCTTGAAGTAGAGGACTTCCTTGTCGCCGTTGGCGTACGTGACTTCGAGGAAGCGGTTTTCCTCGGACTCGGCGTACATCTGCTCGACGACCGACTGGATCATGCCGTGCACCGTGGCGTGCCGGTCGGCGCTGTGCTCGGCGAGGTCGTCGGCGTGCAGCGGCAGCCGCTCGGTGAGGTACTTGGCGAAGATGTCCTTCGCCGCCTCGGCGTCCGGACGCTCGATCTTGATCTTCACGTCGAGCCGTCCGGGGCGCAGGATCGCGGGGTCGATCATGTCCTCACGGTTGGAGGCGCCGATCACGACCACGTTCTCCAGGCCCTCCACACCGTCGATCTCGGCGAGCAGCTGCGGGACGATGGTGTTCTCCACGTCCGAGCTGACACCGGATCCACGGGTGCGGAAGAGCGATTCCATCTCGTCGAAGAAGACGATGACGGGGGTGCCCTGGCTTGCCTTCTCCCGCGCACGCTGGAAGACGAGGCGGATCTGCCGCTCGGTCTCACCGACGTACTTGTTGAGGAGCTCGGGTCCCTTGATGTTCAGGAAGTAGCTCTTCCCCGCGGCCTGTCCGGTCACCTCGGCGACCTTCTTGGCGAGCGAGTTGGCGACGGCCTTCGCGATCAGCGTCTTGCCGCAGCCGGGGGGCCCGTACAGCAGGACGCCCTTGGGCGGCCGCAGTTCGTGCTCCTTGAAGAGGTCCGGGTACAGGTACGGCAGCTCGACCGCGTCGCGGATGAGCTCGATCTGGTTGCCCAGGCCGCCGATCTGCTCGTAGCCGATGTCGGGGACCTCTTCGAGGACGAGCTCCTCGACCTCGCTCTTCGGCACGACCTCGTAGACGTACCCGGAGCGGGGTTCCAGCAGGAGGGCGTCGCCGGGACGGATGGTGATGTCCAGCAGCGGCTCGGCGAGCCGCACCACCCGCTCCTCGTCGGTGTGCCCGACCACCAGGGCGCGCTCGCCGTCCTCGAGGATCTCCTTGAGGGTGACGATGTCGCCGACGCTCTCGTACTCCATGGCCTCGACCACGTTGAGCGCTTCGTTGAGCATCACTTCCTGGCCACGCCTGAGCTCTTCGAGCTCGACGCTTGGGCTCACGTTCACCCGGAGTTTGCGGCCGCCTGTGAAGATGTCGGCGGTGCCGTCCTCGTTCGCCTCGAGGAAGACTCCGAAGCCGGCCGGCGGCTGCGCGAGCCGGTCGACCTCCTCCTTGAGGGCCACGATCTGGTCGCGGGCCTCGCGGAGTGTGTTGGCGAGCCGCTCGTTCTGCGCGGACACGCCGGCCAGGTTGGTCTGCAGCTCGACGATCCGCTCTTCGAGAATCCTCGTATGACGCGGAGAGTCGGCGAGCTTACGTCGCAGGACGGCGATTTCCTGCTCGAGATAGGCAACCTGACCGGCAGGGTCTTCAGACCCTCGCCCCGGCCGGATGCCGCGGTTGATGTCGTCGTCGTGGGCTGCCACGGTCCTCACCTCCTCCAAGGGGAGCTGGACGCTTCCAGACCCTACCTGGGTGGGTGTCGATTGAAACCCCTAGATCACAAAGACGATGGGGGTGTGTCCGATCTTCACCCTTGCGCTCTCCCTCACGTCAGGGGAATACCCACCCAACAACATCGGAAAGCGGGCGGTTGTATCGTCGAAGTGTTCAACACCCGTCAGGGCTGGCCCGACTTACTGCAAATTGGGGCCGCCCGGCGCAGCGACCGGCAGGAGAGATGACCGTGCGGCACGAGGCCGAGACCGGCAGTGAGAGCGATCTGCTGGAGGTCTGGATCGACCAAGACCTCTGCACCGGGGACGGCATCTGCGCGCAGTACGCGCCCGAGGTCTTCGAGCTGGACATCGACGGTCTGGCGTATGTGAAGAGCGCCGACGACGAGCTGCTGCAGGCGCCCGGGGCGACGACTCCGGTGCCGCTGCCGCTGCTGACCGACGTGGTCGACTCCGCCAAGGAATGCCCCGGCGACTGCATTCATGTGCGTCGCGTTTCGGACAGGGTCGAGGTGTACGGACCGGACGCGGAGTGACTCCGCGTCCGGCGGGGTATCAGACGCTCCGGGCCTCGGCCGGTCCCGTCCGCTCGAATGTGCCGTCCTTCCACTGCCACGTGGCCTTGTCCTGACGGTCCGGGCAGCAGCGGGGCACCTCCGGTGAGGAGTAGCCGAGCAGGGTGGCGGCGACCGCGCCGTCGCGTACGGCGAAATCGCTCACGTTCAGTCGGTCCTTGGGGTCGACCAGTGTGGCGACGACTCGGGGCCTGCCCGATCCCGACCGGGTGATGACGTAGACGCCGTCGGGCGGGGTGCCCGAGCCGGCCCGGCAGTGCACGACGGCGACGGTCTCCGGCCTGCCGTCCCCGTCGAGGTCGCCGGAGGCCTTCTTCTTGACGACGGGGTCGACCGGGCCGCAGCTGATCGGGAAGTCGACGGCGGCGGGGTCGGGGGCCGGGGCGTGCGCGCCCGCTGCGGCTCTGGAGTGCGGCGGCCCGGTCTGCGCGGCGGTCGCCGAGTCGGGCTGCAGGACGGCGGAGCCCGCGATGACGGCGGCCAGGGCGGCGGCGGTGGCCAGCCAGTGGACGGGGCGCGTGGTGGTGTGTGCCAGTTCCGGGACGGCGGGGTGCTGCACGAGAGAAGTGTCTCCTGTGAGGGCTGTGCCGGTGGGGGAGGTGGCCAGCATCGTGCCATAGGTCACAGTGAGGAGGAACACCGGGGTCCGGTGGGGTCTCTTGATTCTTCTGATACGCCGCTGGTGCCCTGTCAACGAAACGGCGCCGCCGCCGAGTTCCCCGGTCGGTCAGGGAACTCGGCGGCGGCGCCAGCTTTTTGGCCGGGGCCCGCCGCGCGGGTCAGCGCGGGGTGCCTCCGTCGGCGTTCGGACCGGAGTAGTCCTCGCCGTAGGCGCCCTTGGCGGGGCGGCGACGGCGCATGGGGGGCTCGACGCCGTCCGCGAGGCGGCGGGCGGTCAGGAGGAAGCCCGTGTGCCCGATCATGCGGTGGTCGGGACGGACCGCGAGGCCCTCGATGTGCCAGTTGCGGATCATCGACTCCCAGGCGGTCGGCTCGTTGAAGCCGCCGATCTCGCGGATGGACTCGACGGTCCGGGCGAGCTGGGTGGTGGTCGCCACGTAGCAGCACAGGATGCCGCCGGGGACGAGCGCCTTGGAGACGGCCTCCAGGCACTCCCAGGGGGCGAGCATGTCGAGGATGACGCGGTCGACGTCGGTGTCGCTCAGGTTGTCCTGGAGGTCGCCGACGGTGAGCTGCCAGGCGGGGTGCGGGCCGCCGAAGTAGCGCTCCACGTTCTGCTGGGCGATCTCGGCGAAGTCCTCACGGCGCTCGTACGAGTGCAGCATTCCCTGGTCACCGATGGCGCGCAGCAGGAAGCTGCTGAGCGAGCCGGAGCCCACGCCCGCCTCGACGACGCGCGCGCCGGGGAAGATGTCGGCGAAGGCCAGGATCTGCCCCGCGTCCTTGGGGTAGACCACGGCGGCGCCGCGGGGCATGGACAGGACGTAGTCGGGGAGCAGGGGTCGCAGCGCCAGGTAGGCGACGTTTCCCGTGGTACGGACAACACTGCCCTCGGGAGCGCCGATCAGCTCGTCGTGCGGGAAGGAACCCTTGTGGGTGTGGAAGTTCTTTCCCTCTTCGAGCGTGAACGTGTAGTGGCGTCCCTTGGGGTCGGTGAGCTGGACCTGGTCCCCGACCTTGAAGGGCCCGCGACGGCGGGCGGCACCGGTCGGTTCGGACATGTGACCAGCCTACCGGCCGTGACGGGGGCCGCGGACCACGGCAGGGCCCGGGGGGCCGCTAGGCGGGGCGGGCCATGGCCTTGACGAAGGCGCGCTCGACGTCGGCGGCGGACAGGACGCCGTAGATCTCACCGGATTCCTCGACGACGAGGTACTCGGTGGCGGGGGTGGCCCGCAGGGTGTCGAGCAGTTCCTCCCCGGCGAGCTCGGCGGAGACCCGCATGCCTTCGGTGATGTCCTGGGCGAGGCCATCGACGGTGACCCAGGGGCGGCGGTGCTGGGGCACGGAGACGATGGCGGCCTCGCGGACGACGGCCAGGGGGTCGCCGTCCGGGTCGACGACCACGAGGGCACGGGCGCCGGCTTCGTTGGCCCGGCGCAGGGCCTCGGAGAGCGGGGTGTCGCCCTCGACGGGGACGGCGCGGCGGGTCAGGGTGCGGGCGCGCAGCTCGGGCAGGTGCTCGCGCAGGCGGGCCATGCGGAGGCTGTTCCCGGCGCCGGTCCAGATGATGGCGGCGAGGATCGCGGCGAGCAGGGCGTCGGTGACGGTGTCCATGCCGCCGATGTCCTGGGGCTCGCCGCCCAGGGCGCCGGACTGGTTGAGCAGGGGCAGGCCGATGAGGACGGAGACGGCCAGGGCGCGGCCGACCCAGGCGGCGGCGATGGTGCCGCTCATGGGCTTGCCGGTGATCTTCCAGACGACGGCGCGGAGCATCCGGCCGCCGTCGAGGGGCAGGCCGGGCAGCAGGTTGAAGACGGCGACGATGAGGTTGGAGATCATCAGGCCGGCGAGCAGGACGCCGGTGCCCGCGGCGAGCAGAACGCTGCGCGCCACCGGGGTCGCCCACCACGGCCCGCCGTCGAGGGCCGGCGCCCGGTCGGCACCGCCGAGCCTGCGCAGTTGCGGGAGTACGAGCACGGCCGCGAGGGCGACCAGCGGAAGCAGCAGCACGAACACGCCGCGCCAGGAGACGTGATCGGAGATCAGGGCGGCGATCGTCGGCCCGACCAGCGACGGAACGGTCCAGCCGCCCGACACGAGCGCGAACATCCGGGCGCGCAGCCGTTGCGGATAGGCCAGTGCGATCGCGGTGTACGCGAGGGCCATCACGGCGCCGACCCCGAGCCCCTGCAGGAATCGCCCGGCCAGGAACATCGGCCAGTTCGCCGCCGACCCCGCCACCGCGCAGCCGACGGCGAAGACCGCGAGACCGAGGGCCAACGGCCGTGCGGGGCCGCGCCGGTCGGCGTCCCGGCTCGCGGTGACGGTCCCGATGAGGTTGGCGAGCATCAGCGCCGAAAGGCCCCAGCCGTAGGCGCCCAACCCGCCGAGTCTTCCGGCGATTTCGGGCAGGACGGTGGCCACGCCCATGGACTCGAAGGCGACCAGGCCGACCGACAGGACGATGCCCCAGGTCAGCGCCGCGTAGGGGGCGCTGAACACGCCTTCGTGGCCGTCGGGTTCGGTGCCTTCGCGTGGGACGCCTCCGGGCTCGGTGTCCTGGCGTACGACGTCACGTGATCGTGCGTCACGTGATTCCGCGGCACGTAAATCCGAGGACTTGGCGAGCACGCGTTCGGCGGTCGGATCCTGCTCGGGCAAGACGACCCCTCCTTATGTTTCGATCCGGAACGGAACGAAATCACATGCTACCTATACTCCCTCCCATGGCAACCCCCGATCCCGCGGCCCGCGCCGCACGCCCCGCGGGTCGTCCGCGCGACAGCCGGCTCGACGAGGCGATCCTGACGGCGACGCAGGAACTGCTGGAGGAGGCCGGTTACCCCGGCCTGACGATGGAGGCCGTGGCGCGGCGCGCGGGCACGACGAAGCCGGCCATCCGGCGCCGCTGGCCGTCCCGGCAGCACCTCGTCATCGCCGCCCTGGCCGACATGATGGGCACGGCGCCGACGCCCGACACGGGGTGCACGCACTGCGACCTGATCGAGGGGATCGACACGCTCAGCCGCGCGTTCGGCGGCAGCCTGGGGCGTCGTACGCTTCCGGCGCTGATGGCCGAACTGGCCGACGACCCCGAGCTGGACCGGGTGTTCACCGAGACGATCTTCCGTCCGCGCCGGACCACCACCGAGGCGGCGCTGCGGCGCGGCATCGAGCGCGGTGACATCCGGCCGGACGCCGACATCGACCTGCTCCTGGACATGCTCGGCGCCACGACCTACCACCGGGTGCTCTTCGGTCATCTGCCCGTCACGGAGTCGCTCGCCCACGACGTCGTGATGACGGTCATGGGCGGTGCCGCGACACCGGCCTGGCGCGAGCACTATCAGCGCCGCCACGCGCCCGCGAAGCCGCGCAGGCGGCCGCTGCGCACCGGATGACATGGTTCATCGGGGGCACCGGTTCCCGGGCCCCCGGTCCTCGTCCCGGCCGCGTCAGCCCTCGCCGTACGGTTCGAGCAGCGCGGCGCTGACCGTCGGTGCCGGTGACAGGGTCGCCGAGAGGTTCGTGATGCGCAGGATGCGCAGGGTCAAGGGGTGCGAGCAGACGACGCGCAGCTCGCCGCCCCGGTGTCTGACGCGCCGACGGGCCCGCATCAGCAAGGCGACCCCGGAGCAGTCGAAGAAGTCGACCTTGCTCAGGTCGATGACCACGATCGGTTCAGGGCCCGCGGCCACGGAGTCCAGCAGGGGAACCATCCGCTGATAGGCCACGAGATCGATTTCGCCGTGCAGCTCGACCACGATGGCGCGGTCGAGCCCGTACACCCGAGGAGGTTGATCGGACTCCTCGCGTGCGTATTCGCTCAGTTGGTCCTGCCGCATCCATCCCCCCAGCGCGGACGCTCGCGCGCCTTCGTCGGGGCGCGCTGCAACGGAGTGCCATGTGTGGAGGCCACCGGGGGCTGGGGCGCCTGTGCAGTAACGCTAGCGGGGACCGGCGCACTCTGGAGTGCGGGAACGATTCACGGAAGTGCCGCACCACTCGTTGGAGTGAAGTCGTTGCAAAAAGCTTGACATCAAGAAAAGTCGTGAGCGCTCCTCTCGTATCAGCGTCTGGTTTCCATGGCAGGGTGTTGCGGGCAAGCCACAGGGGGCCAACACCAGCAGGGGGGGCCTACGGAAGAGGGCACACCGTGATCATCGGGAACGCCTTCACCGCCAGGTCCGCAGCAGCCCCGCCGCCGGCCCCATCAGGGCTGTGGTCGCCGCAGCGACCACGGGCAGCCCCACGCCGACGACGGCGAACGCCGGGCTAGGTGAAGCCGGTCACTCGACCGTTGGGGCTCGGCCCAGCTCTTCTCTGCACGTGTCGATGAACCTTTCCCGAGCTTCGTGGACTCGGTCGGGGAGGCCGGCTGCCTCTTCCTCCCGGCCCGTGAGGTCCTCCTGCAAAAATACGATCAAGGAATTCGCCAGGTCGAGCAAGTTCTCCGCCTGCTGGACCAAGGCCGGCGGCCCGGCAACGGACACTGAGACGCGGGCCCGTGATACACCAATCACCGCTTCCTGCAGTCTGGTTGCCGCCTGCTCGATCCCCTCGAGGTCTCCGTCGGCAGCCATGGTCAGTCGAAACTGAAGTACAGCATCGTCGAAGCTTTGGAGGATTGTGTTACAGGCTGTGGCGCGCTGCTCACGTTGCCAATGGCCGTGGTCGACGGCGGCTTGAGAATGGACCTGCCGGGCCACGGCTTCCGCTGCGATGACAGCACCTTGTTCTACGGAGCGTGCTCCGAGCCGTGCTCCGAGGAGGCCGGCCCCGGCAGCGACGAGCGCCGTGCCAGCTCCTATGATCGCTCCGATCACTTCCGGTCTCATCACCCAATAGTCCTGCGGAAGGGGTGATACCGGGAGAAGCTGGCTAACCGCGAAACCAGTGAAGCAGTGGGACGGCCATCAACCGGAGCATGACCTCGCGATCACTTTTCATGGGCCGCTCCAAGTACTTGGCCTGTCTGCCCGGCAAGTACTTCCAGGTGAGCTCTCCATGCTGACGGACTGCGTACACGGTGTCGGAACTGATCACACCGTTCGGCCCGTCCACGTCGACACGACCGGAGCGTTCGAGGGCGCCCTCGTCGAGGGGCACGAGCTCCTGAGCTTTGCCCAGAGTGTTTTCAAGAGCGCGTTGCAGCCTCTCGGAGGCGAGGTGCCGGCCGCAGGAGGTGCTCGCTGAGCTGAGGCGTCCAAGGCTCGTTGAGAGGCCTGCCTGAGGGCGGGTCTGCGCGCCGAGCAGCACCCCGCCGGGTGACGAGCTCGCGGCCGATGTCCAGCGCGCCGAGCTGGTGCGGCGCGTGGTCCCCCAAGCGTGGTTGAGGGCAGTCGCCCGGCTCCACGAGGACGGATCGCGGCGGCGCACGGTGTCCGCGCGGACGGGAACAGCACTCCTTGTCGCTGCACCAAAGGCACCCTTCTGAGGGTGCCTGCGCTCTGTCCCTACGCCCTAGGCGGCTCTACGTTCCGTCTATGGGCGGGACTGACTCGACTACGTTTGTGATCGCACTCCTCGGATTGATCTTCTCGGTCCTGTCGGTGTGCTGGCAGATCGCCAACTACTTTCTGCACGGTCCACGTCTGAGGGTTCGCCTCCGAGTCGGAGTGCATGACGAGGCGACCCTGGAGGACGGGGAGCATTACAGCATTAGGACGGCGTCACGTAGCAATCCGCCTCCGTACACGCGGCCGTTCAAGTTCGAGATGAACGGCTTCTACCTGATGAACCCCGGTGAGACGCGGGATTGGGTTGAGCCGATGTGGCCCGGCATTGAGGAGTATCGGAGGGCGCGCCCGGGGCGGAAGGTGGTAGTGAGGGCAATCGTTCGCTTGGGCGACGGTCGCAGCCGAAGCTCGCCTTGGCGCAACGCGTTGCGCGTCCCAGACGGTACGCCTCGACTCCTCCCGGATGCGACCAGGAATGAGTGAAGGCCCACGCAGGGGTGCGGCGGGGACTTCGTGACGCGACGACGTGGGCTCAGAGATTGGTGGCGCTGCGGCCAAGCCCCCTGTTGTGGTCCACGACGTACTGAGTTGCGCGCATCGTCGTCCGCGGCCCGGTCACCGGTGAACGCCCGTCGGCCGGGACAGTCCTTGAACTCGGCGACGCGCTTGGCAACGGCACAGCATGCGTGGATCAGGAGTGAAGTGGCGGGGCAGTCGGGCGAAGCACTACGAGGCGGAGTGATTTCATGGTGCGGCCTGTGAGGTGAGCAGACGGTACAGCATCTCCATGTCTGCGGTAATTTCTTGATCTGGGACCGAGAAGCGCCTTTCACCGCGAGCCGGGGCCGGTAGCACGAACTGAGCGTGCGTTCTACGGACAGTCATGGTGACTTGCATGACGGGTGCCTTGAAGTTGCTGTCACCGAGTACCAGAACCTTGGCGCTCGTGGCGTTGATGGTGCCGAGTGCCTCCTCCAACTGGCCTCTCAGCTGTTCGAGGGGAAGGTGCGCTTCATAGTTCTCGGGAACCAGGGAGTCCCATGTGAAAAGGGCTTCGACGAATGCTGCGAATGCCTGCGAAGCTTGCTCGCGTCGGCGCGAACGATCTTGTAAGCGTGCTGCTGCGACGGCGCCGCCGATGGCGCCAGCCGCCCCAACGATCCCACCTAGGACGGCTGCGATAGCGCCGAGTGCGGCGACGCCTTCAGAGCACGAGAAGAAGCTCGCGCTCATCGACGGCGTGGCCGAGGTCCCGAGCGGGCAACCGGCGGAGGCGGGCACGCCCCCCCCGTGGCGGACGGCCCGTGTCTGGATGCTCAGAGATCGAAGTGGTGGCGGCGTAGTTTCACCCAAAGAAGTAGCCGCAACCTGCGCACCTGAACAGAACTCGGCGTAGCCGTGGGGCTCTTGACGGGCACGCGAATTACGCTGCGGCGAGCCCGCGCGCTGCCGCGATCATCCGGCCCTCGCTCCAGACCTGCCCGTACCCCGTGCAGTGCGCGAGGGGCTGCCGGCCTTCCCCATTAATCGTGCCGCCACGTGAACACGACACGATCGCCTGGATCTAAAGCGCCAAGGAAGCCGATTTGGATGACGTCGACCCAGATTCCGAACATCTTGGGTTTGCGGAAGGTGAGGACCTGGCCGTTTTGGACCTGGTGCGCCCAAAGGCCATTGGATGCTGAAGCCCCTCGCCCCTGCGCCCGAATCTCCCATTGGCTCCCAAGGCCATCTGGCATAATGATGGCTTTGGCCCATCCGCTAGTCGTCTTCCCGCCGCATGTGCAGGGTTGGGCGAGGGTGCGGTGTGGCGCGGCGATGTCGAGGGCCCGCTCGACGCGCTCAGCCGCGCCCTCTGCGACGAAGCCGATGCGTGTGCGCTGCGGGTTGGTGAGCACGGTGAACGGCCCCGCCGTTCTGCTCGATGCGTGCGAGGAGCCACAGCGCGGCGTACGGCGCCGTCCGTTGGCCGGTGTGGCGCCGGCGTCGCGGGTCCAGCGCGTCCGCCCGTGCGACGGCGTCGCTTCGACCTTGGCCTCCATCGCGAGCGGCGCCTCAGGGGCCCGTATGGCGACTGCCAGGCAGGCCGGCCAGGGCGGCGCACGGCCTTTCCGCCGTCCTCGACGAGCGGTCATGGCCTCATGGACTTCTCGGCCCCGCTCGGCGACTGCGCGCGCGATCTCCGGCTCGCCGTATTCGATCTCGGCGCGCGACGACGGGCAAGCCGATGCTGTCGACGAACTTCAAGGTGGACTACTGCTATTCGATGCGGGACGGCGCGGATAGCGCATCGTGCGGGCACGATACGACCGGTGGCAGCGCCCTAAGATCCCGGCTGTTCCCGGGAAGGCCGTCGAGGACATCTACCGTTTGCGGCACTGGGCGAAGGCGAAGGCCAAGTCGGACGAGCCGGGCGATATCCCCAAGGTGGCGATCGCGGCGTGCATGGGACACGAGCTGCCGGGCATCGAGGGTACGTACAGTGAAGTCACGCTCGCGATGGAAGAGCGGATCGTGGAGTACCTGCAGTCCGTTTGGGAGAAGGAAGTACTGGGGGCCGGACTGTGGACACCACCGTTTCCCATCTCGTCCCCAGATGATCTACTCAACGAGCCTCCGCCGCTGTTCAGCGGCCTTCCGGTGCTGGAGAATGAATGATCGTCTGGATCAACGGCGCGTCCGGTGCGGGCAAGACCAGCGCCGCACGGGAACTGATCGAGCTGATCCCGAACAGCACACTCTTCGACCCCGAGGTCATCGGCGGCGCACTGACCCAGCTGCTGCCGCCCAAGCACCTCGCCGAGGTGAGTGACCATCAGGACCTGCCGATCTGGCGCAGGCTCGTCGTCGACACGGCCGCCGCGCTGCACGCGGAGGTCGGCGGCGCGCTCGTGGTGCCGATGACACTGCTGCGCCAGGAGTACCGCGATGAGATCTTCGGCGGTCTCGCCTCGCGCAGGATCGCCGTGCACCATGTCCTGCTCGCCCCGGATGAAACGATCCTGCGCGCACGAGCGGCCGGCCGGGACGCGGCCCCGGACCCGTCCGACGGGGCGGACAGAGCGGACGGAACGGACGGAACGATGCGCGTCCGGCAGTGGTCGTCCGACCCCATCGAGCCGTATCGCACCGCCCTCACCGGCTGGCTCGGCGCGGACGCCCACCGCATCGACACCACCGCACTCACCCCGTACGAGACCGCCGAACGCCTCGCCGACGCCGTCCGTACCGGCACCGCGCCCGTCTGCGACATCGTGCAGACACCCGAGCCCACCGCCGAGACCCTCGCCGCCGGAGTGCTCCTCTTCGACGAGCAGGACCGGGTGCTGCTCGTCGACCCGACGTACAAGCCCGGATGGGAGTTCCCCGGCGGCGTCGTCGAACCGGGCGAGGCACCCGCGCGCGCGGGTGTGCGTGAAGTGGCGGAGGAGACCGGCATCCAGCTCACCGGGACCCCGCGCCTGCTCGTCGCCGACTGGGAGCCGCCCATCCCACCCGGATACGGCGGGATGCGCCTGCTCTTCGACGGCGGCAGACTCGACGGCGGCGAGGTCCGCATGCTGCTGCCAGGGCCCGAACTGCGCGCCTGGCGCTTCGTCACCGAGGAGGAGGCCGCCGGCCTGCTCCCCGCCGTGCGCTACGCGAGGCTCCGCTGGGCGCTGCGCGCACGCGAGCGCGGCACCACGCTCTACCTGGAGGCCGGCGCCCCCGGCGACGGGCTCGACGCATAGCCGTCCGCCGCGGCCCGCAGCACCTCCGAGGCCCGCTCCGTCACCGGGTCCCCGTGCCCGAAGCACGCCACCTCGTGCTCCAGCGCGGCCAGCCGGCGCAACGAGTCGATCGCACGCGCGCGGTCGAGATTGAACACGCCGAGTACCACCTGGCCGTCCACGGGCGACGCGGCGACCGCGTCGCCCGTGAACAGCACCCCGCGCGCGGGCAGATGAACGGC
>NZ_LIRJ01000360.1 GCF_001419745.1 Streptomyces silaceus
CAGCGCGTCGGCGTCGCCGACGGCGGCGAGCACCTCGTGGCCCTCCTCGGCGAGCAGCCGGACCAGGCCCTCCCTCAGCAGGGTCGAGTCCTCGGCCAGGATTACGCGCACGGCAGCTCCGCGGTGATGGTGGTGGGTCCCCCGAGGGGGCTGTCGACCTGCAGTGTGCCGTCGAGCGCGGCGACCCGGCTGCGCAGGCCGGTCAGCCCGCTGCCCGCCGGGTCGGCGCCCCCGACACCGGTGTCGCGGACGAGGACGGTCAGCGTCGCGCCCCGCCGCGCCACGCGCACGAAGACCTCCTCGGCGGCGGAGTGCTTGGCGGCGTTGGTGACGGCCTCCGAGACGACGAAGTAGGCGGCCGTCTCGACGGGGGAGGGCAGCGGTTCCGCGACGTCGTACTCCATGCGCACCGGCAGCGCGCACCGCTCCGACACCCCGCCGAGCGCCTCGCGCAGGCCGAGGCTGTCGAGCGCGGTGGGGTAGACCCGCCAGGCCACCTCGCGCAGTTCGGTGAGGACTTCCTGGGCTTCCTTGTGGGCCTGTTCGAGCAGGGCGTCGGCGCGCTCGGGGGTGCGGCCGCGGCGGGCCCGGCCGAGCAGCATGGCGAGGGCGACGAGCCGCTGCTGGACGCCGTCGTGCAGATCGCGCTCGACGC
The DNA here is from genome assembly GCF_001419745.1 of Streptomyces silaceus. GTDB lineage: Bacteria > Actinomycetota > Actinomycetes > Streptomycetales > Streptomycetaceae > Streptomyces > Streptomyces silaceus. Next base: position 656 of record NZ_LIRJ01000360.1, read on the forward strand.
GGCGCCGCTCCACGTCGACGGCTTGGACGACCGCGGCGCGGCTGGTGGCGAGTTCGTCGATGCGGCGCTGGAGCAGCTCCCGCTCGGAGGGGCCGAAGCACTCGCGGGCGAGGCGGGCGTCCTGGTCGGTCAGCGCGCGCAGACCCTGCACGGCGAGGAAGAGCAGGGTGCCGCCGAGTACGACCTGGCTGAGCACGTCGACCCAGGTCATGGACGTGTCGATCAGCGAGACGGCGAAGATCCCGGCGAGGACGGCACCGAAGTCGACCAGGGCGACGACGATGCCGCACAGCAGTCCGGAGTACGTGCGGGCCGCGAGGTAGCGCAGGATCTGCTGGTCGGTGGCGCGGTGGTCGGGGAACGTGTCGTGGAAGAAGACGGAACGGCGCCACCGCTCCAGGACGGTGACCTTCCGCGCGCCCGCGACGAGCAGCGCGTGGGCGCGGGCGCGGGTGCGCGGCCAGAGCAGGAAGGCGCCGAGTGCCGCGCCGGCGACGACGAAGTAGACGAGCCCGAGCAGGGCGGTGAGGCAGCCGATGAGCACACCGGCGACCCTCAGTACGAACGGGGCGGCCACGGGCTCCTTCACGTCGTCCGACACTAGTCGACTCCTAGTCGCCGCGACGGTGACGGGGCCCGGCCCCGGCACCGGCCCGGGGCCGGTTGCGCGAGCGCACGCGGACCACCACCCAGACGGCGGCGGCCGCGAGGACGCTGACGAGGACGACCTTGGAGAGCAGGCCCACGTACGTCTCGACGGCGTCCCACTGGTCGCCCAGCCAGTACCCGGCCAGGACCAGGACCGAGTTCCAGATCAGGCTGCCCAGCGAGGTCAGGGCGAGGAAGACCGGCAGCCGCATGCGCTCCACGCCGGCCGGCACGGAGATCAGGCTGCGGAAGATGGGCACCATCCGGCCCAGGAAGACGGCCTTGGTGCCGTGCTTGGCGAACCAGGCCTCGGTGCGCTCCAGGTCGGACGTCTTGACCAGCGGCAGCTTCGCCCACAGGGCGTGCATGCGCTCGCGCCCGAACAGCACGCCGATCCAGTAGAGGGCCGCCGCGCCGACCACCGAGCCGAGCGTCGTCCAGAACAGCGCGGAGGCCAGGCTGATGACGCCCTGCCCCGCCGCGAAGCCGGTGAGCGGCAGGATCACCTCGCTGGGCAGCGGCGGGAAGAGGTTCTCCAGGGCGATGGCGAGCCCCGCGCCGGGCCCGCCGAGCGTGTCCACCAGATCGGCCGCCCACCCCGCGATGCCACCGGCGGGCTCCTGCGGGAGGGCGAGAGTCATGAGGTCCATGCGAGCAACGCTAGAAAGCGCAGGTCAATGACGGTATGGGGGTTGCCGTCGCCTGGGGGTGCGGTTTTCCGCACCCCCAGGGGCGCGTTCGCCTACCGGACCCCGCTCTCCGTCGCCTCGACGGGCGGCCCGGAGGCGGCGGGGGGACCGGAAGCGGTGGGCGTTCCGGGACCGGCTGGTGATCCGGGAGCGGCCGGTGATCCCCCGGTGATCCCGGACCGGTCGGCGTTCCGGCGGCGCGGCGGTTCCTCCCGCGGTCGAGAAGCGTCAGGAGCGGTCCGGTCATGGCCGTGGTGACCAGTGCCATCACGATCAGCGCGAGGACCATGGGCCCGGTGAGGATGCCGGAGCTGAACCCGGCCTGGAGCACGATGAGTTCGGTCAGTCCCCGGGTGTTCATGAGGACGGCGATCGTCCGCGCCGTCTCCCGGGGCCGGCCGCCCCGGCGTGCTCCCAGATAGGCGCCGAGACCCTTGCCCAGGCAGCCGAGGACGACGGCCGAGGCGATCAGCGGCCAGGAGGTGTCGGCGAACGACCCCGTGAGCACGGTGACGCCGGTGACCACGAAGAACGCGGGGGCCAGGGCGGAGCCCGCCCGGGTGACGGAGGCCACCGCCCGCTCCCACGGCGCGCCCTCGTCCTGCGGGATCGCGAGTCCGACCAGGGCGGCACCGAGGATCGCGGTCATCCTCCGGCAGGCGTCCTGGGCGGCGCGGGTGCGCAGCCCGTACCGGACGGCCGGCGCGCACACCGCGCCGAACGCGAGCGCCCGCACGGAGTGCAGGGAGTCCGCGAGGCTGCCCTTGCCGAGGCTGATGGCGAGCGTCAGCAGCAACCGGCCCACCGCGTCGATGAAGATCGCCGAGCCCAGCGCCATCCGGCCCGCCGTCGGCCGGGACATCCCGCGGTCGGCCAGGATGCGCGCCATCACGGGGACGGCCGTGATGGACATCGCCACCGCGACCATCAGGAGGAAGGCGGGCAGCGGGGCGCCGCCGCGCGCCGCGTCGTCGTCGGTGAGCAGCACCAGACCGGCCAGGAGCAGTCCGGTCACCAGCGGCGGCACCAGGGATCCGGCCGCCACCCAGGCCATGCCGCGCCGCGGCGGTCTGCCGTGGTCGGTGCCCAGTCTGTGGGCCAGGCCGACCAGGAACAGCACGAGGCCGGCCTGCGAGGCGAGTTTGATCAGATCGAACACCGGGTCCGGCAGGACCGTCTCGAACGTGTCCCGCCCGAGCAGGGCGATGACCACCGGGCCGGAGAGCAGCCCGAACACGATCTCCCCGATGACCTCGGGCTGGCGCAGCGTCCTCGCGACGATCCGGCCCGCCAGGGCGAGCACCAGGATGACGCCGAGCGCCACCGCGGAGTGGGCGAGGAGCCCGAGATCCAGAACGTGCTCTTCCAGTATGTCCATTTCTCGAACCGCCGCCCCGTGGCAGTGGTGTTGGGAGAAGTACTGGTGAGCGGCCGACAGCGCTGCGGCCGGCCGCCGGGTTCTCGTGCGCGTTGCTGTGAACCCCCGCTCGACGCCGAAGTGGCGTGCGGCGAGAGGGCCTTGGACGCCTGGAGCTCTGTGCCGCCCGTGCCGAGCAGGGAGCAGAGGTACGAGAGATGCGAGAGGTGTGAGTGGGGCGGCAGGCCGTGATCGTACGTGAATCTTGAACCGTCGTCAGGGAGTTGGGCCGTCTCCGGGGGTGGGGCGAAGCGCGTCGGCGGCCGCCGATCCTGGTTGACGCTCCATTCCTTCACGTGTAACTCTGCACTTACACCCGTAGGTTGAAGATGACTGCGATGAGGGGGCCGGGTTCAGTGAAGAGAGAGCCGCTTACCGTGAGGGTGGCGAGTTGGAGTGCGCTGCACCCAGGGCGGGCCATCGCCGGATGGTTCGCCTTCGTCGCCCTGTGTCTCGCCCTGGGGGGCCTGGCCGGCACGAACGACGCGGGCGACAGGGACTACTGGGTCGGCGAGGCGGGACGCGCCGAGGCCATCGCCACCGACGGCGGCCTCCAGCACAAGTCGGCCGAGCGCATCATGATCACCAACCGGTCCGACGCCCCGCTCGGCGCCGGGGCCGAGGGCGCCGCGCGGGACGTCGTCGACCGGATGAGGAAGCTCGACCCCGTCCGCCACGTCGCCGAACCGGTGCGCTCGGAGAACGGCCGCATGCTGATGGTCGAGGTGACGCTGAAGGGTCCGCGACTGGAGGCCCAGAAGCACATCGGCCCGCTCCTGGAGACGACCGCGGAGGTCCAGGAGAAGAACCCCGGACTGCGCGTCGAGGAGACCGGCGACGCCTCCGTCGAGGTGGGCCTGGACGACCAGCGCGGCGAGGACCTCGCGACCACCGAGACCATCACCTTCCCGATCACGCTGATCACCCTGGCGCTCGTGTTCGGCTCCGTGGTCATGGTCGGCGTACCGCTGCTCCTCGCGGTCTCCTCGATCGGCGCCTCCATCGGGCTGTCCCAGCTGATCTCGCACCTGATCCCCGACGCGGGCGTCGGCAACAACGTCATCCTGCTGATCGGCATGGCGGTCGGCGTCGACTACACGCTCTTCTATCTCAAGCGCGAGCGCGAGGAACGCTCCCGCGCGGGCGGCCGCCTCGGCGCCGAGGCCCTCGTGGGCATCGCCGCCGCGACCTCGGGCCGCGCGATCGTGGTCTCCGGCCTCGCGGTGATCCTCTCCACCGCCACGCTCTTCCTCGCCACCGACGTCATCTTCTCCTCGCTCGCCATCGGCACGATCGTGGTCGTCGCGGTCGCCGTGCTCAGCTCGATCACCGTGCTGCCCGCCCTGCTGGTGAAGATCGGCCGGCGCGCCGACCGCAGGGCCGCCCGTGCCGCCGAGCGCGGCAAGCGGGTCAAGCGCCGCAGGCCGGAGGAGACCGGCCGGGTGTGGACCGCGCTCCTCAAGCCCGCCAGGAACCACCCCGTCGGCACCCTCGTGGTGTCGGTGCTCCTCATGCTCGGTCTCGCGGCCCCCGTCCTCGGCATGGAGCTGCGCGTCCTGAGCACGGCCACCCACTCCCGTTCCATCCCGGAGATGAAGGCCTACGACCGGCTCAACGAAGCCTTTCCCGACCTGCTGGCCGAGCACTGGGTGGCCGTACGCGGCGACGCAGGGAACAAGCAGCGGATGCGCGCGGCGCTGGACGCCCTGGCCGAGCGGGCCACGGACGACGCGCTGTTCTCCAGGAAGCGGCCCGAGCTGGAGACCGCCGAGGACGGCACCATCGCCATGATGACGCTGTCCGTGCCCCACGAGCTGAACTCGTCACAGGCGCAGGACTCGCTCAGGCACCTGCGGGACGACATGATCCCGGCGACGCTCGGCACGGTACGGGGTCTGGCGTACGGCGTCAGCGGCCCCGTCGCCCAGGACGTCGACTACCTCGCCCACCAGAACGACAAGCTGCCCGTGGTCATCGGCTCCCTGCTGCTGCTGACCTTCGTCATGACGGCCCTGGTCTTCCGCTCCGTGGCCATCTCCCTGCTCGGCGTGCTGCTCAACCTGCTGTCCGTCGCCGCCTCGTTCGGTCTGGTGGTCGTCTTCTTCCAGTGGGGCCTCGGCTCGACCCTGTTCGGCTTCGAGGAGAGCGCCACCAGCGGCATCGGCTCGCGCGTCCCGCTCTTCCTCTTCGTGATCCTCTTCGGCCTGTCGATGGACTACCAGGTCTTCGTCGTCAGCCGGATCAAGGAGGCCGCGCTGAGCGGGGTGCCGACCCGGCAGGCGGTGATCGAGGGGATCAGCAGGTCCGCCAAGGTGGTCACCAGCGCGGCGGTCGTGATGGTGACGGTCTTCGCGAGCTTCATGTTCCTGCACCTGGCCGAGATGAAGCAGATCGGCTTCAGCCTCGCGGTGGCGGTCCTCCTCGACGCGTTCGTCATCCGGACCATGATTCTTCCGTCGGCCATGATCCTGCTGGGCGACGCGAGCTGGTGGCCGCACGACGAAGGCCCCCCGCGTGAACGGAGGGCCTTCGCTGTCGGTGCGCCGCCAGGGACTCGAACCCCGGACCCGCTGATTAAGAGTCAGCTGCTCTAACCAACTGAGCTAGCGGCGCTTGCTGACGAGAAAATAGTACCTGGTCCGAGAGGGTGCCCGTGACCACCGGCCGCCCGCGCCGCCCCGCGCCTAGATCGCCAGGGAGAGCAGCACCGGCGCCGCCCCGCGGTTCAGCGTGTCCGCGGCCTCGCGCAGCCGGTGCGCGTGCTCGACCGGCAGGGACAGGGCGAGACAGCCCACGGCGGCGCCCGCGGTGATCGGGACGGCCGCGCAGACCGTGCCGACCGCGTACTCCTGGAGGTCGAGCACGGGGACCGTGGCCGGCTGGGCGGCGAGGCGGTTGAGCAGCACCCGCTCGTTCGTGATCGTCCGCGAGGTGAGACGGGCCATCTTGTGGCGCGAGAGATGGTCCCTGCGGCCGTTCACGTCGAGCTGGGTGAGCAGGCTCTTGCCGACCGCGCTGGCGTGGGCGGAGGAGCGGAAGTCCACCCACTCGTTGACCGCGGGGGTGCGGGGGCCCGCGGCGAACTCGGTGACGCGGACCTCGCCGTCCAGATAGCGGCTGATGTAGACGGCGGCGCCGATGGAGTCGCGCAGGCCGTCGAGGGTCTGCTGGAGCTTCTCGCGCAGGGCCTCGTCGTGGTGGTGGGCCGAGCCGAGGCGGCTGAGCGACTCCCCGGTGACGTAGGCGCCGGTCGCTCCGTCGGTGAGCTGCTCGACGTAGCCCTCGCGGCGCAGCATGCGCAGGAGCGGGGAGAGCCGGACGACAGGGACGCCGCTCTCGCGGGCGAGCTCGGCGGCGGTCACTCCGGTGCCGTGCCGGGCGACGATCTCGAGGACCCGCAGGGCGCTCTGGACGGAGTGGTGCGGCGCGGTCGCCTCGTGCTTCAACACCACGACTTCCCCCTGCGTGGAACCGTTCCGGACAGTTGGGCTCGTTCCACGATAACCGGCAAGTAGCGCGTTCGGAGCGGCTGTTGAGGAGATTGTCGGCGCGTTCCGGCCCCGCCGACAGGAACGCGCCGCTGTGGCATATGCCCCGGTCGTCCACGCGTCGTGCCCCGGCCGCGCCCCGGGCCGCGGATCCGGTCCGCGGCCCCGGGCGGTGCGGTCCCCGGTCAGAGCACCGCGCTGAGGAATTCGCGGGTCCGCTCGTGCTCCGGCTCCGTGAAGATCTTCTCGGGCGTACCGGACTCGATCACCCGGCCCGAGTCGAACATCAGCACCTGGTCCGAGATGTCCCGGGCGAAGTTCATCTCGTGGGTCACGCAGAGCATCGTGATGTCCGTGGTGTGCGCGATGTCGCGCAGCACGTCCAGGACGCCGGCCACCAGCTCCGGGTCGAGCGCGGAGGTCACCTCGTCGAGCAGCAGGACCTGCGGGCGCATCGCCAGGGCCCGCGCGATGGCGACCCGCTGCTGCTGGCCGCCGGAGAGCTGCGTCGGGTACGCGTCGCAGCGGTCGCCGAGCCCGACCAGGTCGAGCAGCTCGCGGGCGCGCTGCTCGGCCTCGTCCTTGGGCAGGCCGAGGACGCTGACCGGCGCCTCCATGACGTTGCGCAGGACCTTCATGTTCGGGAAGAGGTTGAACTGCTGGAAGACCATCCCGATGTTCTTGCGGACCTCGCGCACGTGCTTCTCGCCCGCCGGGACGAGCTTGCCGTTCCTCTCCTCGTGGGTGAGGTAGGTGCCGCCCACCTTGATGGTGCCCTGCTCGGGCTTCACCAGCGTCATCAGGAGCCGCAGGATCGTCGTCTTGCCGGAGCCGGAGGGGCCGATCAGCGTCACGTGCTTGCCGGAGGCGACCGAGAAGTCCAGCTCGTCGAGGACGACGTTCGAGCCGTAGCGCTTGACGACCTTGTCGAAGCGGATCAGCTCGCTGCCGTCGACGGCCGGGTTGGGGATTTCCTGGGAAGTGCTGCTGTCAGCGGACAAGGCGACGCTCCAAAACTCGCAGAAGAAGAGAGGCCGGGTAGGCGATGACGATGAAGGCGACACCGACCACGCTGATCGCCTCGTAGGTGAAGGTCGTCTGGCTGAATCCCTGGGCCTGGCCCAGCATGTCCAGCGCGCCGATGGCCGCCATCTGCGGCGACTCCTTCAGCATGACGATCACGTAGTTGCCGAGCGCGGGGATCACCCTGCGCACCGCCTGCGGCAGGATCACGGCCGTCCAGGTGCGGCGCTTGGAGAGGCTGAGCGCGGTCGCCGCCTCCCACTGGCCGGCCGGTACGCCCTCGATCCCGGCCCGGTAGACCTCCGAGGTGTACGTCGAGTAGTGCAGCCCGAGCCCGACGATGCCCGTGGTGAGGGGCGACATCGAGGGACCCCACTCCGGCACCACGTAGAACAGGAAGAACAGCTGCACCAGGAGCGGGGTGTTGCGGATGAACTCGGTGACCGCCGTGACCGGCCAGCGGATCCACTTCTTCTCCGACCGCTGCGCGACGGCCCAGACCAGGCCGAGGGAGAAGGCGATCAGGGTGCCGAAGAACAGCGCCTTGAGGGTGAGCCACACGCCGTCCCAGAAGAGCGGCATGAAGTCGTCGACGTTCGACCAGTCCCAGTTCACTTGGCACCCCCCGTGCCGGTGACGGCATCGATCGACGACGACGAGCGCACCCCGCCGAACAGGCCGGTCTTCGCGGGCGCCTGCCCGACCCGCTTCTTGGCGTGGCGCTCCAGGAGGCGCATGCCGCGGGTGAGGAGGAACGCGAGGACGAAGTACAGCACGAGCAGCAGCGTGTAGATCGGCGCGCTCTCGTTCTTCACGAGCCTGAGCAGGTCACCCGCGAAGGTCATGTCGGCCACCGCGATGAGGGAGACCAGCGAGGTGCCCTTGAGCAGCTCGATCAGCAGGTTGTTGAACGGCGGGATCATCTCCGGCCAGGCCTGCGGCAGTTCGATGCGGCGCAGCCGCTGCAGCGGGGTGAAGTTGAGCGCGATGCCCGCCTCGCGCTGCGCGGGCGGCACCGCGGCGAGCGCGCCGCGCACGATCTCGGAGGCGTACGCGCCGTAGGTGATGCCGAGCGCGAGGATGCCCGCGGCCATCGGCTGGAAGCTGATGTGGAACACCGGCGGCACCGTGAACGCGATCCAGAACATGAAGACCAGCGACGACGTGCTGCGGAAGATCTCGAAGTAGGCGCCCGCGAGGAAACGCACGATCCAGACGCGGGACGTGCGCAGCACGCCGATCGGGAAGGCGATCACGAAGGCGAGGGCCGCCGAGAGGAAGGTGACCTGGATAGTGATCCAGATTCCGGGCAGGAACCAGTTCTGGAAGAACTCCGACGACATCATGAGGAGGAGCCCTTCGCCGGGGGACACAGCTTCTCGACGGTCAGGTCCGTCATCTCGGCCTCGGTGAAGCCGAACGGCTTGACGATCCGCAGCAGCTCGCCGCTCTCCTTGAGCTTGTGCAGCTCCTTGTTGAAGGCGTCCCGCAGGGTCTTCTCCGAGTTGCGGAAGGCGAAGCCGCCCGCGCCGTAGGCGGGCTTGCCGTCGACGACGGGCTGGAAGGGCTTCGTCGCCTCGACCCGGGGGTTGTTCTTGATCACCGTGCGTACGGTGACGTTGGTGCCGGCGAAGGCGTCCACCCGGCCCTGGGTCACGGCGTCCATGCCCGCCACCTGGTCGGGCAGCACGAGGACGGACTTCACGCCCGCGGCCTTGGCGTAGTCGATCTCCGCGTACGCGGTGCCGCTCGCCAGCTTCAGACCCTTCTTGGCGATGTCCTCGTAGGTCCTGATGCCGTGCGGGTTCCCCTTCTTGACGATGAAGGAGTCGAGCATCAGATAGTCGGGGTCCGAGAAGAGCACCTGCTCGCAGCGGACCGGGTTGATGTACATGCCCGCCGACACCACGTCGAACTGCCGGGCCTGCGTGAGCCCGGGGATCAGGGCGCCGAACTTGGTCGGCACCGCCTTGACCTTGGGCACGCCGAGGCGAGGGAAGACGACCTTGGCGATGGCCGGCGCCTCGCCGGTGACCTCGCCGTTCTCGTCGATGTATCCGAACGGGACCTCGCCCGCGACACCGATACGGACCGTGCCGTTCTCCCGCAGCCGGTCCAGTAGATCGCCCCCCTCGACCTTCCCTTCCTCGGGCACCCGGCTGCATGCCGAGAGCCCGAACGCGGCCATCGCCGCCCCGCCCGCTCCGGTGAGCAGGGCGCGGCGGCGGACCGCTCTGCCTATGAATCCCTCGTCGTTCCCAAGTGGTGGAGCCATGGGCGCGCGGCTACCCGACTCGACACGAGATATGCCGGTGAATTCTGGCCCCTGATGCAATCGTTGTGCTCTTGACCCAGGGAGGAGCATGGGAAACATGGCAGAGCGATTCATCGAAGTCTCCCTCGCCAAGCGGGGAGTTCAGTGCACGGCAAAGCTGCTCGACGACCGGGCTCCGGTGACCTGCGCGGCGGTGTGGGAGGCACTGCCGCTCGGCTCGGACGTCTATCACGCGAAGTATGCGCGCAATGAGATCTACGCCCTCTTCCCGGCTTTCGCGGACCGCGAGCCGCCCCTGGAAAATCCGACAGTCACCCCTATTCCCGGAGATCTCTGTTATTTCTCGTTCTCCGGAACGGAATTGGGGACTCAGGCCTACGGCTACGAGCCGGCGGCCGACGTGAAGGCGGGCACCACCGTGGTCGACCTCGCCCTGTTCTACGAGCGCAACAACCTGCTCCTCAACGGCGACGTGGGCTGGGTCCCCGGCATCGTCTGGGGCCAGATCGTCGACGGCCTCGACCGGATGGCCGAGGCCTGCAACGACCTGTGGCGCGCGGGCGCGCAGGGCGAGACGCTGAACTTCCGGCGGAAGTAGGGCCGTCCGGCGATCGAGGACCGGGGCCCGGGGCGACGCTCCCGGGTGCCTACGCCACGGGAGGCGGCGCGACGCCCGCGGCCCCGGCCTCGTACAACGCGTGCGCCGCCCGGAGCACCACCGTGTCGGTATGCCGCGCCCCCACGATCTGCACCCCGATCGGCAGCCCGTCGTCGTCGAGCCCGCAGGGGACCGTCGCGGCCGGCTGCTGGGTCAGGTTGAAGGGGTACGTGAAGGGGGTCCAGCCCGTCCACCGCCGGTGCCCCGAGCCCTTGGGCACCTCCACGCCCGCCTCGAACGCGGTGACCGGCAGCGTGGGCGTGACCAGCAGGTCGTACGTCGTGTGGAAGGCGCCCATGCGGCGGCCGAGGTCCATGCGGGCGTCGACGGCCGCGAGGTAGTCCAGCGCGCTGTACCGCGCGCCCTGCCCGCAGACCTCCCGCAGCCCCGGGTCGAGCAGTTCCCGCTGCGCGGGCGAGAAGTGCTGCACCACGCGCGCGGCCCCGCTGAACCACAGGGTGTGGAAGGCGTCCACCGGGTCGGAGAAGTCGGGGTCCGCCTCCTCGACGTACGCGCCCTGCGCCGCAAGCGACTCCACCGCGCGCCGCACCGCCGCCGCGACGGCGGGCCGCACCGCGACCTGCCCGCCCAGCGAAGGGGAGTAGGCGACCCGCAGCCCGCGCACCCCGCCGTCCAGGCTTGCCCGGAAGCTGCCCGCCACGGCCCCCAGCTGCGACCAGTCGCGCGGGTCGGGGCCCGTGATCACCTCCATCATCAGCGCCGCGTCGGCCGCGTCGCGCGTCATCGGGCCGACGTGCGAGAGCGTGCCGAAGGGGCTCGCGGGATACAGCGGCACCCGCCCGTACGTCGGCTTCAGCGCGAAGATCCCGCAGAACGCGGCGGGGATCCGCACCGAACCGCCGCCGTCCGTGCCGAGCGAGAGGGGGCCCGCGCCGACGGCCACGGCGACCGCGCTGCCGCCGCTGGAGCCGCCCGAGGTGCGCGAGGGGTCGTACGGATTGCGGGTGATGCCGCTCCGCGGGCCGTCCGTGACGCCCTTCCAGCCGAACTCCGGGGTCGTGGTGCGGCCGATGAACACCGCGCCGTGCTCCCGCAGCCGGGCCACCGACGGCGCGTCCTCCTCCCAACTGCCCTCCTCGCGCACGGTCTTCGAGCCCCGTAGGGTGGGCCCGCCGCGCAGCAGGAGCAGGTCCTTCACGGACACCGGCACACCGTCCACCAGACCCCGCGGCTCGCCCCGCCGCCACCGCTCCGCACTGGCCTGGGCCTCATCGAGGGCGGTCCCGGTCTCCATCCGTACGAAAGCGTTCACCGCGCCCTGGGTCCGCTCGGCCCGCGCCAGCGCGGCACGGACCACGTCGACCGGACTGAATTCGCCCTTGCGGTAGCCGTCGACGAGTTGTACGGCGGTGAGATCCGTGAGCTCGGTCATGCACGCTCCTCAGGAGGCAGTCGGGGGGTGATCAATGCCCAGGGACATACCCACGTTTCTTGTCGACCACGTTCGTCAGCGGCCGGCCCGCCGCCCACGCCTCGAACAACTCCACGAACTGCGCGCCCAGTTCGTCCCGCCAGCCGACCGTGTCACCGCTCATGTGCGGCGAGACGATCAGCCCCGGGACCGTCCACAGCGGGCTCTCCGCGGGCAGCGGCTCGTCCTCGAAGACGTCCAGGGCCGCGCCCGCGATCCACCGGTTGGACACCGCCGTGGCCAGGTCGTCCTCGACGACCAGGGGCCCGCGCCCGATGTTGACGAAGTACGCCGAGGGCTGCATGACGCCGAAGCGCCGGGCGTCGAACATGCCGCGCGTCTCGTCCGTGAGCGGCGCCGCGCACACCACCCAGTCGGCGCGCGACAGCAGCCGGTCCAGGTCCTCCGAGGCGTGCACCCCGGCCCGCGCGGTGCGGCCCACCAGGGCCGTGGTGATGCCGAGTTTGCGCAGCGTACGGGCGATGGCACGGCCGATCGGCCCCGAGCCCACCACGCACGCGCGCGTGCCGGCGATCCGCCGTGTATCGCGGTGCCGCCAGGTGCGTTCGCGCTGCAGGTCCAGGGTGCGCGGCAGGTCCTTGGCCTGGGCGAGCACCAGCGCCGCCACGTACTCCGCGATGGGCTCGTCGAAGACGCCCCGCGCATTGGTGACCAGCGTGTCGGAGGCCGCCAGCTCGGGGCACATCAGGTGGTCCACGCCCGCGCTCGCCGTGTGCACCCAGCGGGGCCTGCGTCCCTCGCCCGGCCAGGCGCGGCGCACCGCGTCCGAGCTGAAGTCCCACACCAACAGCGCGTCCGCGAGCGGCAGTTGCTCCGCCAGGGTGGACGCGTCCGCGTGCAGGACGCGGGCCCGCCCGGTCAGCCGGCCGAGGCGGGGCGCCGGCGCGGGAGGCGCGGCGTCAAGGACCAGGACGGTCGTTTCGGACATCGTGCCGGACGTCGTGTCGGACATCGCGGGGAAACCGTTTCGCAATGAGATTCCGCTTCCCTGAGGAGGTGTGGATCGGCCGTCTGAGATGTGCGGATTGACCACGCTGGCACCCGAACCTACCTTCGTCAACAGAGGCACTGCCGTACCGGCATCCCGACAATCGCGTACTCTCCGTGCAACCGCTCGCACCCTCTGTGCGGCACGCCCGCGCAGGCATCCCCGTCCCGACGTCCCGGCACGTCGCCGGCATCGCACCTCCCCGGCCACCGGCCGGTCCCTGAACAGCACGCACGAACTTGGGGCCTGCTCATGGACGTCTCCTTCCTCGGCGGACCACACCCACAACGCGGTGTCGGTGTCGTCGCTCCGTTCGACTTCGCCCTCGACCGCGAACTGTGGCGCTGGATCCCGGACGAGGTCTCCCTGCATCTGACCCGTACTCCGTATGTGCCCGTCGAGGTCAGTCTGGATCTCGCGCGTCTGGTCAGCGAGCACGAGACGCTCGCCGACGCGGTGCGCGCGCTGGCCGCGGCCGAGCCCGAAGTCCTCGCGTACGCCTGCACGTCGGGCAGCTTCGTCGGCGGCACCGCCGGCGAGCGCGCGATGTGCGAGGCGATGACGCGCGAGGGCGCCGTCTCCTCCGTGACCACCTCGGGCGCGCTCCTGGAGGCCCTCGACGAACTGGGCGCCCGGCGCATCGCCCTGGTCACGCCCTACACCTGGTCGGTGACCCGGTCCCTGGAGGAGTACCTCGCCGAGGCCGGCGTCACCGTCACCGCCCGCGCCTACCTCGGACTCACCCGGCACATCTGGAAGGTCCCCTACCGGGATGTGGCGGACATGGCGCGCCGCGCGGTCCACGGCTCCGCCGACGCCCTGTTCATCAGCTGTACGAACCTCCCGACGTACGACGTCATCCCGCAGCTGGAGGCGGAGCTGCGGATCCCGGTGATCTCGGCGAACCAGGTGACGATGTGGTCCGCCCTGCGTCGACTGGGTACGCGTGCGGTAGGGCCCTATCAGGCACTGATCGATCCGGCGGCGCGGCCGGGCGCGAGTCCGCTGAAGCCGCCGGCGCCGCCGCAGGGCCTGCCCGATGGACCATCCGCGGGGCCACCCGCAGAAGGAGGAGGCTGGACGTGACGGCACTCGGATTCCTGTACCCGGGGCACTCGGCCGAGGACGACTACCCCCGCATGGAGCAGATGCTCGACAGCGACATCCGGCTCCAGGTCGTCCACACGGACATCGGGGAGGACGCGCACCGGGTCGACGCGCTCCTGGAGATGGGCTCGGCCGCACGGCTCGCCGCGGGCGTCGAGGAGCTGCGTCTGTCCGGTGCGGAGGCGGTGGTGTGGGCGTGCACCAGCGGCAGCTTCGTCTTCGGCTGGGAGGGCGCCCACGACCAGGTCCGCGCGCTCGCCCGCGCGGCGGGCCTGCCCGCCTCCTCGACGTCGTTCGCCTTCGCCCACGCCGTGCGCGAGGTCGGCGCGGACCGCGTCGCGATCGCGGCGACGTACCCGGAGGACGTGGCCGGGCACTTCTCGGCCTTCCTGAAGGCGGCGGGCACCGAGGTCGTCTCGGTCCGCGGCAGCGGCATCATCACCGCCGCGGAGGTCGGCACCTGGGGCCGCGAGGAGGTCCTCGCGCTGGCCCGCGCGGGCGACCACCCGGACGCGCGGGCGCTGCTCCTGCCGGACACGGCCCTGCATACGGCGGCGTACCTGCGCGACCTGGAGGCCGCCGTCGGCAAGCCGGTCCTGACCGCCAACCAGGTCACGGTCTGGGAGGCGCTGCGCCTGACCGAGCGCCGCGTGCACGCCCCGGCGCTCGGCTCCCTGTTCACCAAGGAGCCGGTCGTCCAGGCGAAGGAGTGAGGCGGTGCGCCGGGGCTCCCGTCAGGGGCTGAGGATCAGCCGGACCACCGTTAACGTCTGGACCGACCCGGAGACGTAGTAGAGGACGATGGCGCCGTTCACCGTGGCCTCCCTGCGGTCGGGGTCCTCCCGTACGGGGGTGGAGCCGTGGCCGTAGGGGTCGCGGCCCACGGTGCGGGCGAGGGCGGCGCGGAAGGCGTCGGCGTCGCCCATCTTGGCGAGGGTGTCGTCGGCGGGCGGCGCGTAGGTGACGCGGTGGCCCCTGCGATGGCGAGGGCTCACGAGGTGCCCCGCCTCTCGGCCTCGTCGGAGGCCAGGCGCGCGAGCCGGGCCTCCGCGTCGGGATCGGGCACGGCCTCCAGCATCCAGTGCCGCATCACCGCGTGGATCTCGTCGACCCCGGCCGCGTTGATGGCCCGGTCGAACTCCGCGCGCCGTTCCTCCGGCAGGGCGGCGCGGATGTCCGGGATGGTGTTGGGCACCTCGACCTCGACTCCGTCGACGAGGGTCTTCAGGGGATCAGCCATGGTCGGCACGGTAGCGCCGCGGGCGGTCCGGGTGCCGGGCGGGGAATAAAACGGAGTGAGCCTCCTGTTGGCCCTCGCGTACCCACGTGACGTACGTACGCAGTGCAGGAGGCACCCCCAGTGACAGTGGACCCGACCGGCGGCGGCACCCGCGACGACCGCGGGGAACGCCCCGACGACGACGGCATCCACGGCGAGCGGCACGGCACCGCGCCCGTGCCCCTGTCCGTGCTCGACCTGGTCACCGTCGGGGCGGGACGCACCGCCACCGACGCCCTGCGCACCAGCGTCTCCCTCGCGAAGCTCGCCGAGAGCCGCGGCTACCACCGCTACTGGGTGGCCGAGCACCACTCCATGCCCGGCGTCGCCTCCTCGTCTCCGGCCGTGATCCTCGCCCACCTCGCCGCCCACACCGGCCGCATCCGGCTCGGCTCCGGCGGCGTGATGCTGCCCAACCACGCCCCGCTCGTCATCGCCGAGCAGTTCGGCACCCTGGAGGCGATGGCCCCCGGCCGCGTCGACCTCGGCCTCGGCCGTGCCCCCGGCACCGACGGCGCCACCGCCGCCGCCCTGCGCCGCACCGACCGCCTCAACGAGGGCGCCGACGACTTCCCCCAGCAGCTCGTCGAGCTGACCCGCTTCCTGGACGACGACTTCCCCGACGGGCACCCGTACGGGCGCATCCACGCGGTGCCCGGCCCGGTCCAGGGGACCTCGCCCGGCGGTGTGCAGTCCACCCACCGCCCGCCGATCTGGCTGCTCGGCTCCTCCGGCTTCAGTGCCCGCCTCGCCGGTGTCCTCGGCCTGCCGTTCGCCTTCGCGCACCACTTCTCCGCGCAGAACACCGTCCCGGCGCTCGATCTGTACCGCGAGTCGTTCAAGCCCTCCGCGGTCCTGGCCGCCCCCTACGCCCTCATCGGCGTCTCGGCCCTCGCCACGGACGACGAGAACGAGGCCCGCCGCCAGGTCATGGCCGCCGCCCTGAACATGGTCCGCCTGCGCACCGGCCGCCCCGGCCTGGTCCCCACCCCCGAGGAGGCGGAGGCGCACCGGTTCAGCGAGATGGAGCGGGAGTTCATCGCCACCTGGAACTCCAACGTCATCCACGGCACCGCCGACCAGGTCCGCACCGGCCTCGATGACCTCGCCAAGCGCACCGGCGCCGACGAACTGATGATCACGGGCAACGCCCACAGCGGCGAACTGCGCCTGCGCTCCTACGAATTGATCGCGGACGCCTACGGCCTGCCGAAGGCCTGAGCACACGACGGAGGGGCCGCCTCCCGGACGGGGAGGCGGCGGCCTAGGAGGCCGCTCCGCCCAACAGGACGGAGATGCGGTCCGGCGGTACGGGCCGGGAGTACAGCCAGCCCTGCCCCGTGTCGCACCCGATCCGGCGCAACCGCTCGGCCTGCGAGGCGGTCTCCACGCACTCCGCGGTCACGGTGAGCCCCAGCCGGTGCGCGAGCTGCACCATCGCCTCGACGATGACCTCGTCGGCGGGGTTCAGGTGCGCCTCGCCCTCCTCGTACTGGAACCCCCGCACGAACGACCCGTCCAGCTTCAGCGCGGACACCGGGAGCCGGCTCAGGTACGCGAGGTTCGAGTACCCCGTGCCGAAGTCGTCGATGGCGATCCGCACCCCCATGTCGCTGAGCGCCTGCAGGGCCTGCAGGGGACGCCCCGCCGAGCCCATGACGGCGGACTCGGTCAGCTCCAACTGGAGCAGTCCCGCGGGGAGTCCGGTCTCGGCGAGGATGTCCGCGACGTCCGCGACCAGGTCGGAGTCCCACACCTGACGCACCGCCACATTGACGCTGACGAAGACCGGCTCGCGCTCGGGGTGCGCCAGCTGCCAGCGCCGGGCCTGCCGGCAGGCGGTCCGCAGCACCCACCGGCCCAGCTGCACGATCGAGCCGTCCTCCTCGGCCAGTCCGATGAACCGATTCGGCGTCAGAAGTCCGAACTGCGGATGCCGCCACCGCACCAGCGCCTCGACGCCCCGCACGCCCTCGTCGTCGAGACCCACCAACGGCTGGTAGTCCAGGACGAATTCGTCGCGCTCGACGGCGGGGCGCAGCGAGCTGGAGAGCGCCTGGCGGGTCATGCGGTGGGCGTTGCGCTCGGGGTCGAAGAGCGTCCAGCGCGCCTTGCCGTCGGTCTTCGCCCAATACAGCGTGGTGTCGGCGGCCTGCATGAGCCCGGTCGTGGTGGTGCCGGCGGCGCGCCGTTCCACCACGCCGATGGAGGCCGAGACGGAGAGCCGCTGACCGGAGAGGTCGAACGGCTCCTGGAGTGCCTTCAGCGTCGTCTCGGCGAGGTCCGCCAGCTGGTCCGTGCCCGTCGACTCCTCGACGAGCAGCGCGAACTCGTCGCCGCCCAGGCGCGCGACCAGCGGCCCCGCCGCCCTGCCGTACCCGGCCTGGTCGGCGCAGCGCATCAGCCGCTCGGCGACGGCGGCGAGCAGCCGGTCGCCGATCCGGTGGCCGAGGGTGTCGTTGACCGCCTTGAACCCGTCGAGGTCGAGATAGCAGAGCCCGATCCGGCCGGTGCTGGTGTCGTCGTAGGCGCCCGCCTCCAGCGCGGCGGCCAGGCGCTCGAAGAACAGATTGCGGTTGGGCAGCCGGGTCACCGGGTCGTGCATCTGCACATGGCGCAGCCGGGCCTGGAGCTCACGGCGGGCGGTGATGTCGGCGGCGGACAGCAGCACGGTCCGTTCGCCGTCCCTGCCGCCTCCGCCGTCCCTGCCGTCACTGCCGCCTCCGCCGTCCCCGCCGGATGTCCCGGGCATCGGCGAGACCGTGATCTGCACCCACAGGGACTGTCCGTCGGGGTGCTTGAGGCGGCGGCTGCACCGCAGCCTGGCCTGCCGGCCGCGGAGCACCTCGCGGTACGCGTGCCAGGTGCGGGCGTCGGAGGCCAGGTCGACCAGGTCCGCGGCGGCGCGTCCGGTGAGTGCCCCGGGGTCCGTGCCGAAGAGGGCGGCCAGGGCGTCGTTGGCGTCGACGACCAGGCCTTCGGCGTCGACGACGGCCAGGGGGAGCGGGGCCGCCATGAAGGCGCCGCGGTGGTCGGCCCGCTCCCGGATGCCGTTCCGCGCGCCGGTCGGCGGGGCCGGGTCGGGTGCCGTGGCTGTCGTGGGTGTGGGCCCTTCGGACGTTCCGTTCACCGCTTGCTCCCGCAGTGCAGTTTGTGCTCGAACAGGTCTCGTCGGGCGGCGGGCAGGTGGCTGGCGGCGGCACGGAGGCCGGGCCCGCGCAGGAAAGTGTGCCGATCATAGAGGCTGGCCAGAGGGCCGTTCCAGCCGCGCCACCGGGCCGGGTGGGGCCCACCGCCGACGGCAGATCGTTTCTGCTCGGCAGTGGACGGGTTCCTTTGCGACCCGACCGCTTGTGTCGATCCGTGAGCGGTCGGGGTGTCGCCCCGCGGCCCGCTCCTCACTCGGAAGGGCCAGACAAACAGGGCAGGCTTCAACAAAACATCACAGGGTGGGTGGGGTGTCCCGCATTCCGCACCCGGAGGTCGACGTGCCGCGTCAGCTCCCCCCTTGGGGACTCACTCGTGGAGGGGAGAATTCCCGTCTGCGCACCACCGCGGCCCTGCTCACCTCACTGACCGCTCTGGCCGCCACCTCTCTGGTCGCGGGCCCCGCGATCGCCGAGTCCGCCGCCGGACCGTGCGCCCTGCGCCGCACCGCCGCGCACCACTCGGAGGGCCTCGACACCTGGAACACCGCCTATCCGCGCCCGGCCAGGAGCCTGGACGCGGTGATGGTCTTCCTCTCCTTCCCGGACTCCCCGCCGCAGACCACCCCCGAGGAGCTGACCGCCGACTACTTCCCCGCCACGAGCCGCTTCTTCGAGCGCGCCTCGTACGGCAGGTTCACTCTGAACCCGCACCCCCGGCGCGAGTGGGTGGAGATGCCGGAGGACTCCCGGTCGTACGCGATACAGCGTGACTGGAACGCCAAGCGGCGCAGCGCCTATCTGCGGGACGCGGTGGCCGCCGCCGATCCGCACGTGGACTTCTCGCGGTACGACATCGTCTACTTCGTCGCCGACCCGGACGCCCCGGGCGTCGACTCGGACGCCACGAAGGTCGTGAACTTCGACCACCCGATGCGGGCCGACGGCACGGACATCCGGCGCATCGTCACGGTCTTCGAGCGGCACCCGCCGGACCGCAACGTCCTGGCCCACGAGACGGGCCACGTCTTCGACCTGCCGGACCTCTACCACCGCCCGACCGACGGCAAGGGCGACTGGGACACCTACGTCGGCGACTGGGACGTCATGGGCAGCCAGTTCGGCCTGGCCCCCGACCTCTTCGGCTGGCACAAGTGGAAGCTGGGCTGGCTGGAGCCGCGGCAGGTGCGGTGCGTGGGCGCGGGCACGGAGCGGCTGACGCTGGAGCCGCTGGCGGCGGCCCCGGCGCCCGGGGCCCGCGGCGGCACGAAGCTCGCCGTGGTCCGCACGGGCCGGGACACGGCGATCGCCCTGGAGGCGCGCGGCGCCACCGGCAACGACCACGCGACGTGCACGGAGGGCGTCCTCGTCTATCAGGTGCGGGGCGAGACGGCGTCGGGCGGCGGGCCCGTCGAGGTCGTCGACGCCCATCCGGACTCCGAGTCCTGCTGGGGCGACTCGGTGTATCCGCAGCTGGCGGACGCCCCGGTGCGGGTGGGGGAGAGCTTCACGGTGCCCGGCGAGGACGTCCGCGTCGAGGTGGAGGGGCGGACGGCCTCCGGGGCGTGGACGGTGAAGGTCACCACGGGCTGAGCCCCGCGGGCGGCCTTCCCGGGCACGCAAGAAGCCCCTCGCTCACGCGAGGGGCTTCTCACTGTCTGTGCGCCGCCAGGGACTCGAACCCCGGACCCGCTGATTAAGAGTCAGCTGCTCTAACCAACTGAGCTAGCGGCGCCTGCTGACGTCGTAGACATTAGCATCCTGATCGCCGCCAGGAAAAATCGATATCCGCACCGCGGACCCCGCGGCCGCCCGCGCGGCCCGTACGCAGGCCCAGAGCATCACCTCGGGGCCCGGCAGCCAGGGGTGCCGGGTGTCCGGGGCGACCAGCCAGCGCGAGGCGGGCCGGTGGACGGGCGTACCGCCGTCCGGGGCACCGCACGCGGTGGGCGGGGGCACCGTGACCGCGTCGCCCGTGCCGTGGCAGAGCACCGAGGGGACCGCGGGGCCCCACTCCTCCCACTCCAGGAGGGACGGCAGGCGCTGGGCGGTGCCGGGGGAGGCGAAGAGCAGCATCCGGCCGCGGTGCGCGGCCACGGGGCCGGAGCCGGGGCCCTCCTCCCACAGCCGGTCGAGCATCCGCCGTCCGAACACGGCCGGCACGCTCACGACGTCGAAGGCGGAGCCGCAGGGCAGGACGGCGGGGGCGCTGGGCCGGGTGCGCCAGAGGGTCAGGGCGCTGAGCGGATACGTTTCCGCGGAGGCGAGCCAGGCGGCTCCGTCGGCGGTGACGTGGCAGGCGTCGCGGGCGGGCCCGGCGGGGGCCGGGTCCGGGG
>NZ_LIRJ01000361.1 GCF_001419745.1 Streptomyces silaceus
CGCCCCAACCGCCGCCGCGACACTCCGCCGCCCCGCACGGCCAACGACGAGACCGAGGTGCTGCGCGGGTTCCTCACCTATCTCCGCGCCTCGATCGCCGCGAAGGTCGACGGTGCGCCCGAACCGCAGGTCCGCACGGCAGCCGTGCCCTCGGGCACGCATCTGCTCGGCCTGCTCCACCACCTCACCTGTGTCGAGCGCGCACTGTTCCTCGGCGAGCAAGTCACCGACTGGCAGGCCACGTTCGAGGCCGCCTCCGCGGACACGGTGGCCGAGGTGGTCGCCCGCTACCGGGAGGTGGTGGAGCTCGCCGACGACGTACTCGACGGATGCGCCGACCCGGGCGCACCGCTCCCCCGCGCCCGGCCCGGGAGAACCGCCCCCTCCGTCCGTTGGGCGCTCACCCACATGATCGAGGAGACGGGCCGCCATGCCGGTCACGCCGACATCCTGCGCGAGCTGATCGACGGCTCGACCGGACGCTGACGACGACGGCGATGACGTAACGGCGTCTCCCTTCCGGACGGCTCGCGCTGCCGCCCGGACCGGACGAACTCCGTGCCGTCAGGCCGGTGTTCCGCCGATCCGGGCCAGCACGTGCACGGCCAGCTCCTCCGGGGTCGACTCGCCGTCCAGGAACACCGTGCCACCGGGCAGGGTGTCGACCGCGGCCAGGCACGCGTCGATCCTGCCCTTGCACCAACGCCGGACGTCCTCGTCCTTGTCGGGGGCATCGGGGTAGAAGCTCCGGCTGTCGATCCGCCGCTCCAGGACCTCCCGGGGAACCTTGAGGAAGAAGTGGTGGACGGGGATGCCCGCCTCCTTCAGCGCGCCGAAGATCTCCTCGACGTACCCGGAGTCGACCAGGGTCATGGGGACAAGCACCGGACGGTGATACTCCCCGACCAGGCCGACCGCCAGGTCGGCGACCTGGCGCCTCCACAGCGGCAGATCCTGGAAGTCGCCGGTCGGGACCTCCACGATCTGCCTCAGCAGCATCCCGACCATCTCCGGGTCGAGGACGAGCGCATCGGGCCGGCTCCGACGCAACGTGTCCACCAGCGTGGTCTTCCCGCTGCCGAACGAACCGTTCACCCAGACGATCACGACGATCTCCCCACCCTGTTTCCGTCTCCGTGCGTCGGACCAGCATGCCTCACGCCTCGGACACGACCGCTACAGCTGGTCGGACAGGGCGCGCAGGGTCGCGTCGAGGTCGGCGGCGCGCGGCTGGTTGTGCGGGAGCCTGGCGAGCACCGCCGCCATGCCGCAGGTGTTGGTGACGGCGGAGAAGACCAGGCCGCCGCCGATCGCGGCGGACAGCCAGCGGGCGGACCGGTAGCGGGCGCCGAGCGCGAGGCCGGTGACGACCAGGGATCCCGCGGCCAGACGGACCTGGCGTTCCATCGGCCAGGCGGGCCTGACGGTCTCGTCGCGGTCGACGTGGTGCCCCGCGTCGATCCAGGCCGCGGTGCCACCGCCGAGGTCGGCGGCGGAGATGCCGTCGGCGGCGAGTTGGGCGCAGGCGGCCGCGGAGCGGTTGCCCGAGGCGCACACGATCAGCAGATCGCCGCGGGCCGCCGCTGCCTTGAGGATGGGCAGGGCGGCGGGCAGGTGGTCGAGTGGGATGTTGTACGCGCCGGGGACGTGACCGCCGGCGTACTCGCCGGGGGTCCGCACGTCGATGACGGTGTACGTGCTCAGGCGCTCGGCGGCCTGGGCCGGGTCGATCATGGCGCGGGGGGCGGTGGTGGTGGCAGGCGTGTTCATGCGGAGCGATGGCCTTTCGTTGCTCTGTACCGGGGCGTCCCGGATCTGCGGCCGGAGTCGTCCCGAACGGAATAGAATACCCTAGGGGGTATCTACGGAGGAGGAAGTGTGGAGCTGGAGATGGCGGCCGACGAGCTGAAGAGCGTGCTCAACCGGCTGCGGCGGGCTCAGGGGCAGATCGCCGGAATCATCAAGATGATCGAGGACGGGCGGGACTGCGAGGACGTGATCACTCAGCTCGCGGCGGTGTCGCGGGCGCTGGACCGGGCGGGCTTCGCGATCATCGCCACGGGGCTGCAGCACTGCATGGCCGAGGGCGGGGAAGCGACCGCCGACCGGGATCAGATGCGGGCCCGCCTGGAGAAGCTCTTCCTGTCACTGGCCTGAGCCTCTCGCCCGGGCGCCCGTGGCGTCGCGGCGGCTCGGCCCGCATGTCACCGCTCTCATGTCACCGCGTCCACGAGCATGAAGGCCGCCACGGCCAGCAGCACGATCGCGAAGACGCGTTGCAGGCGCGGGCCCGAGACCTTGTCCGCCAGGCGTTTGCCGTCCCAGGCGGCCAGGACCGCGGCGGCGATGAAGGGGCCGATGACCGCCCAGTCGAGCGAGACCGCGGCGCCGGAGCGGGTGGCCAGGGAGGCCAGCGAGTTCGCCGTGATGACCAGGAGGCTGGTGCCGACCGCGGCCTGCATCTCGAAGGCCAGGACGGTGACCAGGGCGGGGACGGCGAGGAAGCCGCCGCCCACCCCGAGCAGTCCCGTCAGCGCGCCCAGGCCCGCCCCGGCTCCGGCCGCCTTGACCGGTCGTACGCCGTCGCTCGCGGTGTCGGCCTTGCGGTTGGTCGCGGTGTCGGCCGTGTGGTTGCTCGCGGTGTCGGCCCGGCGCGCAGGGCGGAGCATTCTGACCGCGGCGACAACGGCGATGGCCGCGAACGCGACGGTGAGGGCGGTCTGGGGCAGGCGGGCCGCCGTGGCTCCCGCGAGAGCCGCCGGGAGCAGGCCGGCCGCGGCGAACGCGGCTCCGGCCTTCCAGCGCACGTGCCCCGCGCGCGCATGGGCGTACAGCGCGGTCAGGGACGTGGCGGTGACGATGATCAGGCTTGCCGTGGTGGCCGCGGCGGGGGTGAAGTCGAGCAGGTAGATCAGCGCGGGCACCGCCAGGACGCTGCCCCCGCCGCCGAGCGCGCCGAGCGCCAGCCCGACCACGGCACCCGCGCCCAGGGCCAGGATCAGGGCACTCATATGGCGCGGCCCCCCTGACCGCGCCCGTCCACGACCGGCAGACCGGCCCTCGTCCAGGCGCTCATGCCGCCGGCGACGTCGACCGCGTCGACACCGCGCGAGGCCAGGAGCCTGGCGGCCTGCCGCGACCGGTGCCCGGAGCGACAGATCGCCACCACCGGCCCGTCCTGCGCCGCGGGCGGCAGGGCAGCTCCGGCCAGCAGCCGGCTCAGCGCCAGATGGACGGCGCCGGGTGCGTGCCCGGCCTTCCACTCCGATGCCTCACGGACGTCCAGCAGCACGGCGGGGCCGCCTTCGCCGGTGCGGGCGTGGGCCTGCTCGGGGGTGAGGCGGCCTGGGCCGCGACGGAAAACGAACATGACGTGCTCTCACTTGGACGGACGGACGCGGATGAACGGTCAGGGGGCGACGAGAGACGGCCGGGTGACCGGGCGCCGCTCAGTCGTACGGCGCCGCGCGAGCAGACCGACGGTCAGGCGCGACCCACCGTAAGGCCCGCCTCCGTCGCCGCGTCGAACCCGTCGTCCAGCGCCACCACGTCCCGCCCCACCGCGTCCAGCAGGGACGCGGCGATCGCCGC
>NZ_LIRJ01000362.1 GCF_001419745.1 Streptomyces silaceus
TTCTGCACGTCGCCCGTGAGGTGCGCCTCCAGCATGGCGCGCAGCTCGGGGGTGACGACGTGACCGACGACGGAGACGAAGCCGCAGGCGCCGACGGACAGGAGCGGGAGGTTCAGCATGTCGTCGCCGGAGTACCAGGCGAGGTCCGAGCGGGCGATGGCCCAGCTGGCGCGGCCGAGGTCGCCCTTGGCGTCCTTGTTGGCGACGATGCGGGGGTGCTCGGCGAGGCGGACGATCGTCTCGGTGTTGATCGGTACGCCGCTGCGGCCCGGGATGTCGTAGAGCATGACCGGCAGCTCAGTGCTGTCGGCGATGGCGGTGAAGTGCCGGAACAGGCCCTCTTGCGGGGGCTTGTTGTAGTACGGCGTGACGGTCAGGAGGCCGTGGGCGCCGGCCTGCTCGGCGGCGCGGGCGAGCTCGATGCTGTGGCGGGTGTCGTTCGTACCGACGCCCGCGACGATGTGGGCGCGGTCGCCGACGGCGTCCAGTACGGCTCGTACGAGATCGTTTTTCTCCGCGTCACTGACGGTCGGGGACTCACCGGTGGTGCCGTTGATGACCAGGCCGTCATTGCCTGCGTCCACCAGGTGGGCGGCGAGCTGCTGCGCGCCGTCGAGGTCAAGTGCGCCGTCCGCCTTGAAGGGCGTGACCATGGCGGTGAGGACCCTCCCGAAGGGGGTCTGCGGAGTGGAGGTCGGAGCCATGGGTAACACGCTACTCGCTGCTCAGCGCGGGGTCCCCCCTCGGGGGATGTGAGTGGACCTGACAAAGGGAGCCCGGCACTGCCTGCTCGGGGGTTCAAGCAGTGCCGGGTCCGTTTGATCAGGCTAGATGAACTTCACGAAGTGTCGCAATCCGGACACTTCACTCGGCGCATCCGCACATCAGTGCCTTACGGCGCCACGCGTCCGTTCTTGTTGAAGGCCGCGTGGGTGAGCGGCATCAGCTCGGCCCAGTGCTGCTCCATCTTCTCGCCGACCATCTCGATCTCCCGCTGCGGGAAGGACGGGACCTTGGCGAGCTCGTGCTGCGTGCGCAGGCCGAGGAAGTGCATCAGCGAACGGGCGTTGCACGTCGCGTACATCGAGGAGAAGAGGCCGACCGGGAGCACCGAGCGCGCGACCTCGCGCGCCACGCCGGCGGCGAGCATCTCCTGGTACGCCTCGTACGCCTGGCGGTACGAGTCCTCCATCACGCGGCCCGTCAGCTCCTGCTGGGCCTCGGTGCCCTCGACGAAGACGTACTTGCCCGGGCGGCCCTCCTGGACGAGCTTGCGGGAGGCGTCCGGGACGTAGAAGACCGGCTCCAGCTCCCTGTAGCGGCCCGATTCCTCGTTGTACGACCAGCCCACGCGGTGCCGCATGAACTCGCGGAAGACGAAGATGGGGGCGCTGATGAAGAACGTCAT
>NZ_LIRJ01000363.1:0-340 GCF_001419745.1 Streptomyces silaceus
AAGGTCAGGCCCGGAGTGCTCACCACGCGGCGCGCGCCGAGCAGGATGCCCGGCATGAAGCTGCTGTGGTGCAGCGAGTCGTGGCGCACGGTCAGGGTCTCGCCCTCGCCGCCCACCAGGAGGTCCTGCTGGGCGGCGAGGGCGAGACCCTGACCGTGCGCCACGACTCGCTGCACCACAGCAGCTTCATGCCGGGCATCCTGCTCGGCGCGCGCCGCGTGGTGAGCACTCCGGGCCTGACCTTCGGCCTGGAACACTTCCTGGACCTCGGCTGACCACGAGCTGACACCCATGCGCGCAAAGATCACCTACGCCGTCACGGCTGCCGTCCTGGTCGTCT
>NZ_LIRJ01000363.1:377-2017 GCF_001419745.1 Streptomyces silaceus
GCCGAGCTGGACGCCGAGGGCGGCCTCCCCGTCGACGAGTTGAAGCGCACGCCCGGCGGCCGCATCGACCGCGAGTCGGCCGACGAGGTCTTCGCCCGCCGCAAGGCCGAGACGGAGGACTCACCGGACGACTGGCGCTGCTGGTTCCGCCTGGCCGTGGCCTACCACGACGCCCGGGACACCCCGCGCGCGCGGAAGGCCATGCAGCGGGCGATCGCCCTGCACGCGGGCAAGCCGGTCGACGCGTGAGACGCGTCGACCGGGCGGCGAGGGGATGACTAGGCGGTGGGCCGGTACTGGTCGGCCCACACCTCGATGGCGTCGGCGGCACGGTTGAAGGCCTCGCGCCGCGCCAGGAAGTCGGCGTTCCGGTCGGTCAGGAGCGCCTGCGGGCCATCGGCCCGCTGATCACTCCGTACGAGGACGAGGGCCTGCCCCTGCACCGTGCGGGGCAGGCCCAGCCACCGCACCGGCTGCTGCGCGGTGCGCACGCTCTTGATCTGCGCCCACGACACCGTCTGGGTCGTCAGGAAGCCGACCCTGCGCAGCCCCTGGGCGCTCACCCAGGTGCCCATGCGCAGCAGCCGCATCGCGCTCGCGATGATGAGCACGGCGAGGCCGGCGCAGATCGCGGCACCCGCGAGCGAGTCCGCGAACGCGATGATCACGGCGGCGAACAGGACGTACGAGGCGAGCAGCAGCAGAAGTGCGGCGGCGCCCACCCGCCACGGGCCGGGACGGTAGGGCCTGCGCCAGTGGTCGCGGTCGTCGAAAGGCAGCGCGGCGTCGTCCGCCGCGTCGTCGAAAGCGCGGTCCGCGGTCAGGAAGGGCAGGGGCACGGGCTGATCCTCACTCGATCCACGCATTTGGGCTGTGCCCGGTGAGGCTATCGAGCCGTGTCCCCTGCTACCACCCTTGGGGGTCCGGACGAGTCAGTGCCGGACAGTGCGCAGGTCGGAGCCGGTCAGCGCCCTTCGGACGCCTCGGACTGCTGCGTCTTCGCGGGCGACTGGTCGGCGGACATCGCGGGCATCCCGAAGAGCAGGGATCCCACCAGACCGGCGACCACGGTCAGGCCGATGAGCGTGCGACCCACGATCTGACCTGCCGATGCGCGCTCTCGGGGAGGGGGAGTGACGTTGCTGCGGAACTTGTCGGCTTCGGCGATGAAGGCGAACGGGACGGGCTCTCGCCGACGGAACATGGGGCGCGCTTCTCCTCACGGGTCTCGAACGGAACTCTGTGATGAGACAGACGCTCGAATCGCCCAAAAGGTGCCCTGTTTCGGCAAATTAGTCGAAGAATGTCGTAGCGGGTCACCGAACGACCGATTGTCAGTGGCTGGCCCTAGAGTGGGCGCCGCCCGAGTGATGCACATGGAAGGACCCCCGCCTGTGAGCGAGACCCCCACCGAAGACCTCAAGCCCAGCTTCCGCAGCGAGGTCACCGTCGAGCTGGTGAAGCACGCCGCCACCGACTCCGACGTCCTGTGGGCCGCCCGAGTCTCCACGGCGGGCGAGCAGTCCCTCGACGAGCTCCAGAAGGACCCGGAGCGCTCCAAGGGCCTGATCAACTACCTGATGCGGGACCGCCACGGCAGCCCCTTCGAGCACAACTCGATGACGTTCTTCATCAGCGCC
>NZ_LIRJ01000364.1:0-14895 GCF_001419745.1 Streptomyces silaceus
CCGCGGACCGTCCCCCTCCGCCCCCGCGAACCCTCCCGCTCCAGTGATCACGCAGGTGTCACCGGGCCACGGGCCCGGCCGGGCGCCGAAACGGCAGGTCGCCACTCCGGGCGGCAGGAATGGCGGTAGTCGGGTTACCGTTCGAGTGGCCGTTGCGGGCTTTTCCCGTTTGACACGGGGGCGGGATGTACCGTCACACTCCGCAGCGACAGCGCAACGCAAGCCATGCGAGCACTGTCACCGCACTGCCCACGAGCATTGCCACCGCGCACTGCCACCGAGCGTCGACCGGAGAGAAGAGCGAAGTTGTCCCCGACCAGCGAGACCGCACAGGGCGGCCGCCGACTCGTCATCGTCGAGTCGCCTGCCAAGGCGAAGACGATCAAGAGCTACCTCGGCCCCGGCTACGTAGTCGAGGCCAGCGTCGGGCACATCCGTGACCTCCCCAACGGCGCCGCGGAGGTGCCCGAGAAGTACACCGGCGAGGTGCGCCGCCTCGGCGTCGACGTCGAGCACGACTTCCAGCCGATCTACGTCGTCAACTCCGACAAGAAGGCGCAGGTCAAGAAGCTCAAGGACCTCCTGAAGGAGTCCGACGAACTCTTCCTCGCCACCGATGAGGACCGCGAGGGCGAAGCCATCGCGTGGCACCTCCTGGAGGTCCTGAAGCCCAAGGTCCCCGTCCACCGGATGGTCTTCCACGAGATCACCAAGGACGCGATCCGCAGCGCCGTCGCCAACCCGCGCGAGCTCAACAAGCGCATGGTCGACGCCCAGGAGACCCGCCGCATCCTCGACCGTCTGTACGGCTACGAGGTCTCGCCGGTCCTGTGGAAGAAGGTCATGCCGCGCCTGTCGGCCGGCCGTGTCCAGTCCGTGGCCACCCGCCTCGTCGTCGAGCGGGAGCGCGAGCGCATCGCCTTCCGCTCCGCCGAGTACTGGGACCTGACCGGCACCTTCGGCACCGGCCGCGCCGGTGACGCCTCCGACCCCTCGCAGCTGGTCGCCCGCCTCACCACGGTCGACGGCAAGCGCATCGCGCAGGGCCGCGACTTCAGCTCGCTCGGACAGCTCAAGTCCGACACCCTCCACCTGGACGAGGCGAACGCCCGCGCGCTGGCCGCCGCCCTCCAGGACACGCGGTTCTCCGTACGGTCCGTCGAGTCGAAGCCGTACCGCCGCTCGCCGTACGCGCCCTTCCGTACGACGACGATGCAGCAGGAGGCGAGCCGCAAGCTCGGCTTCGGCGCCAAGGCGACCATGCAGGTGGCCCAGAAGCTGTACGAGAACGGCTTCATCACCTATATGCGTACGGACTCCACGACCCTGTCCGACACGGCGGTCGCGGCCGCCCGTGCCCAGGTCACGCAGCTCTACGGCAGCGACTACCTGCCGGACAAGCCGCGCACGTACGCCGGGAAGGTCAAGAACGCGCAGGAGGCGCACGAGGCGATCCGCCCCTCGGGTGATCGTTTCCGCACGCCCGCCGAGACCGGCCTGACCGGCGACCAGTTCCGGCTCTACGAGCTGATCTGGAAGCGGACCGTCGCCTCCCAGATGAAGGACGCGACGGGCAACTCCGTCACGGTCAAGATCGGTGGCCGCGCCTCCGACGGCCGCGACGCCGAGTTCAGCGCGTCCGGCAAGACCATCACCTTCCACGGCTTCCTCAAGGCGTACGTCGAGGGCGCCGACGACCCGAACGCCGAGCTGGACGACCGCGAGCGCAGGCTCCCGCAGGTCAGCGAGGGCGACGCGCTCACCGCCGACGAGATGTCCGTCGACGGCCACGCCACCAAGCCGCCGGCCCGCTACACCGAGGCCTCGCTGGTCAAGGAGCTGGAAGAGCGCGAGATCGGCCGCCCGTCGACGTACGCGTCGATCATCGGCACGATCCTCGACCGCGGCTACGTCTTCAAGAAGGGGACGGCCCTCGTGCCCTCCTTCCTGTCCTTCGCCGTCGTCAACCTCCTGGAGAAGCACTTCGGGCGGCTCGTCGACTACGACTTCACCGCCAAGATGGAGGACGACCTCGACCGCATCGCGCGCGGTGAGGCGCAGGCCGTGCCGTGGCTGAAGCGCTTCTACTTCGGTGAGGGCGAGGGCGCCGGCGGCGCCGCCGACGCGGGCAACGGCGACGGCGACCACCTCGGCGGCCTCAAGGAACTCGTCACCGACCTGGGCGCCATCGACGCCCGCGAGGTGTCGTCCTTCCCCGTCGGCAACGACATCGTGCTGCGCGTCGGCCGCTACGGCCCCTACATCGAGCGCGGCGAGCGCGACTCCGAGAACCACCAGCGCGCGGACGTCCCCGACGACCTGGCGCCGGACGAGCTCACCGTCGAGTACGCGGAGGAGCTGCTCGCCAAGCCCAGCGGCGACTTCGCGCTCGGCACCGACCCGGAGTCGGGCCGCGAGATCATCGCCAAGGACGGCCGCTACGGCCCGTACGTCACCGAGGTGCTCCCCGAGGGCACCCCGAAGACCGGCAAGAACGCGGTGAAGCCGCGCACGGCCTCGCTCTTCAAGTCGATGTCCCTGGACACGGTGACCCTCGCGGACGCGCTGAAGCTGATGTCGCTGCCGCGTGTGGTGGGCACCGACGCCGAGGGCGTCGAGATCACCGCGCAGAACGGCCGCTACGGCCCGTACCTGAAGAAGGGCACGGACTCGCGCTCCATCGAGACCGAGGACCAGCTCTTCACCATCACGCTGGAAGAGGCCCTGGAGATCTACTCCAAGCCGAAGCAGCGCGGGCGCGCGGCCGCGAAGCCGCCGCTGAAGGAGCTCGGCGAGGACCCGGTCAGCGGAAAGCCGGTCGTCGTCAAGGACGGTCGCTTCGGTGCGTACGTCACCGACGGCGAGACCAACGCGACGCTGCGGGCGGCCGACTCCGTCGAGGACATCACTCCGGAGCGGGGCTATGAGCTCCTCGCGGAGAAGCGGGCGAAGGGGCCGGCGAAGAAGACGGCCAAGAAGGCGGCGAAGAAGGCGCCCGCGAAGAAGGCCGCCGCCAAGAAGACGGCTGCCAAGAAGACGACGGCCGCGAAGAAGACGACCGCCAAGAAGACGACCGCGAAGAAGACCGCCACCAAGAAGACGGCCGCTTCGAGCAAGGCTGCCTCTACGGAGGAGTGACCCGAGCGACGACCTTCCCGTGCCGGGTGCCTTCTCGCAGGTGCCCGGCACCGGTGGTGGTGCGCGGTCGTATGTTCGGGTGGCTCCACGGGGACGTCGTCCGTCCAGATAGGCTGGACGGATGACGCGTGCCGAGCAGCCAACGGCCGGAATCCCGGCCCCCGACGACGCCCTGGTCGCAGATTCCCGAGAGCGTGCCGTCCGCGCCTTGCTGCGCGTACCGCAGCTGAAGCGGCTGTGGAGCGCCCAGCTCGTCGGCAGTGTCGGCGACGCCCTCGCCCTGCTCGTCCTGGTGATCCTCGCGCTCCAGTCGGCCATCGCCGAAGGGGCCTTCGGGAGCGGCTACCGGGGTGCGGCGTTCGCCGTGACCGCGGTCTTCGGAGCGCGCGTTCTCGCGACGCTCCTCTTCGGAGCGGTGCTGCTCGGCCCGCTCACCTCGCTCACCTCGCCGGACGGGCCGCTCGACCGCCGCTGGACCATGGTCGGCGCCGACGGCGTGCGCGTCGCGCTGCTGGTCGTCGCGCCCCTGTGGATCGACTGGACCCCGGACAACGCCCTCGCGGTGGTCCTGGTGACGTCCTTCGTCGTCGGTGTCGCCGAGCGGTTCTGGACGGTCGCCCGCGAGAGCGCGGCACCCGCGCTGCTGCCCGCGCCGCCCCTGGAGGGCGCCACGGTGCGGCCGCTGCCGGACCACATGGACGCGCTGCGGCGCCTGTCCCTGCGTACGGGATTCCTGGCGCTGCCCATCGCGGCCGCCGCGCTCGTCGGCATCACGCTCATCGGCAACCTCCTGGGCGCCGGACTCGACTGGTTCGCGCTGCACCAGGCGGGGCTCGCGTCGTTCGTCGCGGCCGGGCTCTTCGCCGCGTCGCTGTCGATCGTCTACTTCCTCGAACTTCCGGGTACGCAGACGCCCCGCGCGCGCAGCCCGCTGGAGGGTCTGCGCCGGCCGCGTACCGGCACCGGCACCGACAAGGGCCGCACCGGCGCGATCCCGCTCCTCGTGACGGCCTGCGCCGCGGTCGCCGCGGCCATCGCCGCCGCCGTCGCCGTGGCCGTCCTGCACGGCAAGGACCTGGGCGGCGGTCCCGTCACGTACGGCCTGATGGTCCTCGCCCTGACCGGCGGCACCGCCGCGGGGATCCGCACCGCGCCCGCCCTGCTGCCCTCGCTCTCGCGCCGCAGGCTGCTCGCGCTGGCCATCGCCCTCACCGGCATCTCGCTGCTCGCCGCGGGCCTCGTGCCCGACCTGACGACCGTGCTGCTGCTCCTGGCCCTCGCCGGGGCCTGCGCGGGCGTCGCCGCGAACATCGGGCACGCGCTGCTCGACCAGGAGGTCGAGGACTACCGCAGGGCCCGTACGACCGAGCACCTCCAGGCCGTCGTACGCCTGTGCGTCGCGCTCGGCGCGCTGATCGCCCCGGTGGTCGCCGCCGCGATCGGGCCGCACCGCATGGTCAACGGCAAGTTCGTCTTCGACCACGGAGGCGCCGCCTTCACGCTGATGCTGGTCGGCGCGCTGCTGCTGCCGGTGGCCGCACTGGTCCTGGCCAAGGCCGACGACCGCCAGGGCGTACCGCTGCGGCACGACCTGCGCGACGCGCTGCGCGGCGGCGACGACCCGGTGCAGGCACCCTGCGCCACCGGCTTCTTCATCGCCCTGGAGGGCGGCGACGGCGCCGGCAAGTCGACGCAGGCCGAGGCGCTCGCCGAGTGGATCCGCGCCAAGGGCCACGAGGTCGTCGTCACGCGCGAGCCGGGGGCCACGCCCGTCGGCAAGCGGCTGCGGTCGATCCTCCTGGACGTCTCGTCCGCCGGTCTGTCGCACCGGGCGGAGGCCCTGCTGTACGCCGCCGACCGCGCCGAACACGTCGACACGGTCGTACGTCCCGCCCTGGAGCGCGGCGCCATCGTCATCTCCGACCGCTACATCGACTCGTCCGTCGCCTACCAGGGCGCCGGGCGGGACCTCTCGCCGACCGAGGTCGCCCGCATCAACCGCTGGGCGACCGGCGGTCTCGTGCCGAACCTGACGTGCCTGCTCGACGTGTCGCCCGAGGCCGCGCGCGAGCGGTTCACCGAGGCGCCCGACCGTCTCGAGTCGGAGCCCGCCGAGTTCCACGCGCGCGTGCGCTCCGGTTTCCTCACGCTCGCCGCCGCCGACCCGGGGCGCTACCTGATCGTCGACGCCTCCCAGGAGCCGGAGGCCGTCACGACGGTGATCCGGCACCGGCTCGACCTGGTCCTGCCGCTCTCCGAGGCCGAGGTGAAGGCGCAGGAGGAGGCCCGGAAGGCCGCCGAGGAGGAGGCCCGGCGCAAGGCCGAGGAAGAGGCCGCGCGCAAGGCCGAGGAGGAGCGTCTGGAGCGCGAGCGCCAGGAGCAGCTCGCCAAGCTCCGTGCCGAGGAGGAGGAGCGCAAGCGCCGCGAGCTGGAGGAGGCGCAGCGACGCGAGGCCGAGCGGCAGGCCGAGGAGGCCAGGAAGCGTGCCGAGGAGGCGCGGCGCCGGGCCGAGGAGGAGAAGGCCAGGCTGCTCGCCGAGGAGAAGGTGCGCGCCGAGGAGGAGGCGCGCCGCCGCCGTGAGGCGGAGGAAGAGGCGCGGCTGCGGGCCGAGGCGGAGGAGCGCCGGCTGGAGAAGCAGCGCAAGGCGGAGGAGGCCCTGCTGCGGGCCGAGGAGGCACGGCGGCTGGCCGCGGCGTCCGCCGCGGCGGCGGCTGCGGTGGCGCATCCGACTCCGAAGTCGGCTCCGACGTCTTCGTCCGCATCCTCGTCTGCGTCCGCGTCGGCTCCGGCTTCCAAGCCGTCCGCGCCGTCCAAGCAGGCTGCGCAGTCCACGTCCAAGTCGTCCGCGCGGGACGACCGGGCGTCCGTGCCGGACAACGAGACGACCGTGCCCACACCGGTCGTGAAGCCGCAGGACGGCCCGGCCGGCGCGGCGGACGAGACCGCCGTGCTGCCGTCGGTCCGGCCCGAGGGGCCCAACGCCGAGGACACGGCGGTGCTGCCGCAGCCGCCCGCTCCGGAGGGGGCCGCGGACGAGACGGCCGTGCTGCCGGCCGTCACCGAGGACAAGGTTCCGCCGGGGTACTTCAGGGACGAGCGGCCCGCCGCCGCGTCCTCGCCCGACGGATCGGACGACCGGACCAGGGAGCTGCCCCAGGTCGACGAGCAGGGCGTGCCGCGCAGGCCCCGGTCCGACTGGGCCGAGGAGACGCCGCTGGACGACCTGCCGTCGCTGGCCGACGAACTGCTCGGCTCGCACGAGGACGACGATGACGATGCCGGGCGGGGACGCCGGGGCAGGAAGGGTCGCTGAGCCCTTCGCGGAGGGGGCGTCGGGCCCGGTCGGTCGGGCTGTCGAGGCCCGGTCGGTGGGCTGTCGAGCCCGGTCGATGGGGCGTTCTGTCCCGTCCGGTGGGGCCGTCGAGCCTGGTCGGTGGGGCGTCCGGTCCCGTCCGGTGGGGCGTCCTGTCTCGTCCGGCGGGGCTTCCTGTCCCGTCCGGCGGGGCTTCCTGTCTCGTCCGGCCGGGATTGTCAGAGGCGTCCTCCACAATGGTCAGCACGGCGGCCGGTCCGGCCGGAGCAGAGCGCAGCGTAAGGCGGTGACCCCATGAGCGTGTGGGACGACCTGGTGGGGCAGGAGCGGGTGAGCGAGCAGCTGGGCGCTGCCGCCCGGGACGCCGACGCGCTCGTGACGGCGGCCGCCGCGGACGCCCCGCCGCCCGAGGCGTCCAAGATGACGCACGCGTGGCTGTTCACCGGACCGCCCGGTTCCGGCCGGGCGACCGCTGCGCGGGCCTTCGCCGCCGCCCTCCAGTGCGTCAGCCCCGACCGCGCGCTCGGCGGCGCCCCCGGCTGCGGCTTCTGCGACGGCTGCCACACCAGCCTGGTCGGTACGCACG
Organism: Streptomyces silaceus; assembly: GCF_001419745.1. Classification (GTDB taxonomy): domain Bacteria; phylum Actinomycetota; class Actinomycetes; order Streptomycetales; family Streptomycetaceae; genus Streptomyces; species Streptomyces silaceus. Next base: position 7,038 of record NZ_LIRJ01000364.1, read on the forward strand.
CGGACGTGGAAGTGGTGCGTACGGACCTGCTGTCCATCGGCGTGAAGGAGACCCGCGACCTCGTGCGGCGGGCCCAGCTCTCGCCCGCGGGCGGCCGCTGGCAGGTCATCGTCCTCGAAGACGCCGACCGCCTCACCGAAGGCGCGGGGAACGTGCTGCTGAAGGCCGTGGAGGAGCCCGCGCCGCGCACCGTGTGGCTGCTCTGCGCGCCCTCCCTGGAGGACGTGCTGCCGACGATCCGTTCGCGCTGCCGCCACCTGACGCTGCGTACGCCTCCGGTGGACGCGGTCGCCGACGTGCTCGTCCGCAGGGACGGCATCGAGCCGGACGTCGCGGCGGCCGCGGCGCGCGCCACGCAGGGGCACATCGACCGTGCCCGGCGCCTGGCCACCGACCCGCGCGCGCGGGAGCGCAGGGCCGCCGTCCTGAAGCTGCCGCTGCGCGTGGAGGAGATCGGCGGCTGCCTGAAGGCCGCGCAGGAGCTGATCGACACGGCGGGCGAGGACGCCAAGCAGGTCGCCGAGGAGGTCGACGCCAAGGAGACCGAGGAGCTGAAGGCGGCACTCGGCGGCGGGCAGGGCGGCCGGATGCCGCGCGGCACGGCGGGCGTGATGAAGGAGCTGGAGGACAAGCAGAAGCGGCGCAGGACGCGCACGCAGCGCGACAGCCTCGACCTCGCGCTCACCGACCTGACCGGGCTCTACCGCGACGTCCTGGCCCTCCAGCTGGGCTCGCAGGTGGCCATCGCCAACACCGAGGTGCAGGACATGCTGCAGCGCCTGGCCCACGGCACCTCGCCCGAGTCGACGCTGCGCCGCATCGAGGCGATCGGCGCCTGCCGCACGGCCCTGGACCGCAATGTCGCACCGCTGCTCGCGGTAGAGGCGATGACGGTGGCGCTGCGGGCGGGGTGAGGCGAGGGCCGGGTGGCCGACCGGGGACCGGCGACCGGCGACCGGAGGTCGACGACCAGTGACGACCAGCGACCGCCAGCCGACGGCCGACGCTCCACGACCGGTTGACACCATCACCCGTATGAGTACAGCGAGTGAACGATCCACCCCGGAGAGTTAGGCTCGCCTGATGGACATCAGCCGTCGCAGCCGCAGCAGCCGTCAGAGCCGTCGCAGCCGGCACAGCCGTCTCCTCACCTTCCGGACCGGCGGCACGCTGCTCGTGGCCGCCGGTCTGCTCATCTCGGGCTGTTCGTCGGGGAGTTCGGCGGCGGGCGCCCAGCTGGTGGCGCTGCCCCGCTCGACACCGCCCGAGCTCGCCCCGTACTACGCGCAGAAGCTGAGCTGGCACGACTGCGGTGTCCCCGGCTTCCAGTGCGCGTCCATGAAGGTCCCGCTCGACTACAAGAAGCCCGGCGGGGGCGACATCAAGCTGGCGGTGGCCCGGAAGCGGGCGACGGGGGAGGAGGGGACGGCGGACGGCAAGGGCGCGGGCAGGCAGGCCGATGCCGGTGCCGCGAAGGGCGGCGGACGCCTCGGCTCCCTCCTGGTCAACCCCGGCGGCCCCGGCGGCTCGGCGATCGGCTACCTCCAGTCGTACGCGGCCCTCGGCTATCCCGCGGAGGTCCGCGCCCGCTACGACATGGTCGCCGTCGACCCGCGCGGCGTGGCCCGCAGCGAGCCGGTGACCTGCCTCGACGGCGCGAAGATGGACGCGTACACGCAGACGGACGTCACCCCCGACGACCGGCGCGAGACCGCGGAGCTCGGCGCGTCGTACAAGAAGTTCGCGGCCGGCTGCCAGAAGAACTCGGCGACGGTGCTGCCGCACGTCTCCACCGTCGAGGCGGCGCGCGACATGGACGTCCTGCGGGCGGCGCTCGGCGACGACAAGCTGTCGTACGTGGGGGCGTCGTACGGCACCTTCCTCGGCGCGACGTACGCGGGGCTCTACCCGGAGCGGGTCGGCCGCCTCGTCCTGGACGGTGCCATGGACCCGGCGCTGCCCGCGCGGCGCATGAACCGCGACCAGACGGCCGGCTTCGAGACGGCGTTCCAGTCCTTCGCGAAGGACTGCGTGGCGCGCGGCGCGGAGTGCCCGCTCGGCTCCGGCAGCCCCGAGGACGCGGGCAAGCGCCTGAAGGCCTTCTTCCGCGGCCTGGACGCCAAGCCGCTGGCGACGGGCGACACCTCCCACCGCAAGCTCGGCGAGGCGCTGGCCACGACGGGCGTGATCGCGGCGATGTACGACGAGGGGGCCTGGGCGCAGCTGCGCGCCGCACTCACCTCGGCGATCAAGCAGAAGGAGGGCGCGGGCCTGCTCGCCCTCTCCGACAGCTACTACGAGCGGGACGGCGACGGCACGTACGGGAACCTCATGTTCGCCAACGCCGCCGTGAACTGCCTGGACCTGCCGCCCGCCTTCACCTCCCCGGAGGGCGTCCGCAAGGCCCTGCCCGACTTCGAGAAGGCCTCGCCGGTCTTCGGCGAGGGCCTGGCCTGGTCCTCGCTGAACTGCGCGTACTGGCCGGTCAAGGCCACGGGTGAGCCGCACCGCATCGAGGCGGAGGGCGCGGCGCCGATCGTGGTGGTCGGCACGACCCGCGACCCCGCCACGCCGTACCGCTGGGCGAAGTCGCTGGCCTCCCAGCTCTCCTCGGGCCGCCTCCTCACCTACGACGGCGACGGCCACACGGCGTACGGCCGCGGCAGCGAGTGCATCGACTCCACGATCAACGCCTACCTCCTGGAGGGCACCGCCCCGGAGGACGGAAAGCGCTGCTCATAGCCGGTACGGGGCGGCCCGGACCCCTCTCCGGGACCGCCCGGAGGGGGGTGTGCGGAGCACCCCGGAAAACTGTGTAGACTTGGCCGCGTTGCTGACCGCACCATGGTGCGGACGGCGCGCCGCCTTAGCTCAGATGGCCAGAGCAACGCACTCGTAATGCGTAGGTCTCGGGTTCGAATCCCGAAGGCGGCTCCACTTGGAACCCCAGGTCAGATTGATTCTGACCTGGGGTTTTCTTGTTCAGTGGACGCCCGGTTCGTGGCAGCGTCGGCAACGACTTACCGCCAGGGTTTACCAGACCTCAAACGTGGGGTTGACGCGGGTGGGCGGGCCTCCGCGTAGGTTCTGGGTGCCGGGTTGACCTCCGGTATCGAGGAACCAAGGGGGAAGACGATGAAGCGAACACTGGCCGGGATCTTCGCCGTTGCGGCTCTTGCCGCATCGGGGGTGGCCGGGACCGCGGGGGCCGCGTCCGCCGCACCCGTCGAGGCGCAGGCCTTCAAGTGCAACCTGGTGTGGAACGACAACTACACCGCCGGCGTGAAGTGCACCGGCGGCGGCACCTTCATGGCCGTCGCCAGGTGCAAGAACGGCAAGCTGGCACAGGGTACGGCCGCCGCCGCGGGGACCACCTCGTACGCCTACTGCAAGTCCTACTACTCGTCCCTCAAGAAGCCGGTTCAGGCGTGGGGCGTCCGTTTGTGACGTCCGGGGAGGAGCCGCAGGGGAATGCCGGTGGGCGGTCTTGCCACGGTGCGAGGCCGCCCCTCGGCATTGGTGCTGCGGTGCTGTGGTGCTGCGGCAGCGAGGTGCGGGGTTCTGCCGCTACGACCTGCCCCAGTGCTGTGAGGCCTTGCCGGTGGCGCAGGTGGTGGTTGATACGCCGCCTCCGTATGCCAGGTCCAGGCAGCCGCCGTTGCTCGTGCTCTTCAGGGTGCCGCCCGAGCCCCAGCGCCACAGGCGGGCCGAGCCCTGTGTGCAGTCGCCGACGAAGACGGCCTGGCCGAGCATGTTGGCCACCAGGCAGGAGCCGGACTGCTTGTTGACGACCTTGAAGCTGTTGTTCTCCGCGCTCACCGTCTTCCAGGAGGCGCTCGGATCGCCGCAGCTGCCGTCGTCCGCCGATCCGTACACCTGGGTCAGGCACGCCTCGTTGTCGGCGTTGCGCAGATGGAAGGCGCCGGAGGACGGGGGCGCGGGGGTGTCGTCGTCCGACGAGCCCGAACCCGAGCCGGAGCCCGAACCCGAGCCCGACGATCCTGAATCCGCGTCGGAGCCGCCGCCCGCGCCCGTGTCGCGCGAGCCGTCGTTGTCCGTCTTGTCCGCGTCTCCCTTGGCCTTTCCTCCTGAGGAGTCACGGGCCCCCGCGTCCCCGCGCTCCCCGTCCTGCTCCGCCGGCTCGTCCTTGCCCTTGGGCTTCTTCTTGTCGGGCTTCTCCGATGCCGGGGTGGCCGAGGCGCCCGTGCCGGGCGGGCGTCCCGGGTCGGCCGGTGCCGTGGCCGAGACGGAGGGCGTCGAGCCCGCCGCATGGTCGGGGCCGGTGACGTACGGGAGGTTCTGGAGGGCGAGCGTCGTGCCGGCGGCGACCACGACGACGGGCACGGCGGCCATCAGGACGCGGGTGCGGCGGCGCTCGTGACGTGGGGGCTTCGGGCGGGGGTCGGGTGTCGTGGGCGGCGACTCCGGACGTTCCGGACGCTCGGCGGGCTCCGGGGGCGTGAGGGCCTCCGGAGGCGTGAGGGCTTCTGGGAGGTCGGTCGACGGTGGCGGGCCCGCCGCGAAGGCGGTGCGCTCCGTCAGGAGTGCCTGGGTGGCGGCCGGCCAGGCGGGCGGCGGTGCCGGTACGTGTCCGGCGGTCAGCTCGCCCAGTTCGGCGGCCGTCGGACGGCCCTCCGGGTCCTTGTCCAGGCAGGAGGCGATGACCTCGGCGAGCCCGGGGTCCCGCTCCCGTATCGGCGTCAGATCCGGCTCGTCGTGCACGATGCGGTAGAGCGGGCTGCCCTCGGCCCCGTCCCCGAACGGCCAGCGGCCGCTCGCCGCGTACGCGACGAGGAGGCCGACCGCGAAGATGTCGGACGCGCTGGTCAACCCCCGCTTGCCCGAGGCCTGTTCGGGGGACATGTACGCGGGCGTGCCCACGACCAGGCCCGTCCGCGTCAGCTGGCTCTGCTCGGCCGCGCGGGCGATCCCGAAGTCGATGAGGGTGGCGCCGCCGAGGGTCAGCATGACGTTCGACGGCTTGAGGTCGCGGTGCACCATGTCCAGGTCGTGGACCGCGCGCAGACCCGCGGCCACCTCCCGCAGGAGCCGCCACAGGGCGTCGGGCGGCAGGGGGCCGCCGTGCTCCTCGACGGCCTCGGACAGGGTGATGCCGGGGACGTACGCCGTGGCGAACCACGGGGGTTCCGCGTCGCGGTCGCTCGCGAGGAGCGGCGCGGTGGCCCCGGCGGGCAGCCGCGCGAGGTTGTCCATCTCCTGGCCGAAGCGGCGCAGGAACCCGCGGTCCTCGGCGACGACGGACGCCAGCATCTGCTTGACGGCGGCGTACCGGCCGTCGACGACGCCGAGGTACACCCGGCCCATGCCGCCGGCGCCGAGCCGGCCCACCAGCGGGATCGTCCCGATCCGCCGCGGGTCCTGCTCGCGCAGCGGCTCGGCGCCGCTGCCCGTGAGGTCGAACCCGTCCGCCGCGCCTGCCCCGTTCACGCTCTCCCCGTCCACCGGCCTCCCCCGAGGCCGGACCTCCCGATCTCCCCGGGACCGGCCCCGTCGGCCTTCCCGAGGCCGGACCTGTGCCGGTACGTGCGATCCCCCTCCGCCCGCACGGACGGATACAGGTCCGGCAACGGGCCAGTCTGGCCCATCCGTTGGGCGGATTGGAAGATCTTTCTAGAAAAGCGTTTCAGTTTGGGGAGGACCGTGTTGCTTTACGCTGTTCGGCACGATGAGCCCCAAGCAACAACGTGGTGCGGAAACCGCCGAGCGCCTGCTGGACGCGGCGCTGCGGGTCTACGCCGAATCCGGCGAGCAGGGCGTCACCGTCAGCGCCCTCACCCGGGTCAGCGGCATCAGCCTCGGCAGCCTCTACCACCACTACGGCAGCGTCGACGGACTCATGAACGCCCTCGTGCTGCGCTGGCTCGACCGGCTGCTCGGCGAGCTCGCGGCGGGCGTGGCGCGCGCCCGCAGTCCCCGAAGCGCCGTCCGCGCCCTGGTCCGCGTCTACCTGGCCTTCATCCAGGAGCATCCGGACGCCGCGCGGCTCGTGCACTCCTCGTACGCCGACCGGTTCGGGATGGCGCGGGCCCGGCAGCTGCGCGACGCCCAGGAGGCCAGGCTGTCGCCGATGGCCGAGTGGGTGCGGCGGCACGTCGAGGAGGGGACCATCGCGCCGCTGCCCGTACCCGTGGTCGAGGCGCTGGTCATGGGGCCGATCATCGCGACCGCGCGCCGCTGGCTGGCCGGCATCGACGACGTCGACCTCGACGAGGTGGCGCGCGTGCTGCCGGAACGGATCTGGCGGTCACTCAGCCCGTGAGTCCGGGCCCTGTCTGTATTTTCCCCCTGCATCGACCCCGGTAAAGGGAATCTCGCCCGGCTCAGGGTGCTTTGCGTCCGGCGGCCCCCATATGCTTTGCGCCCGGACTCGGACTCGGGGCTTTCGTCATGGTCGAAAGTCCCGAAACGCGCACCGGAGTTGAAGGGGCGCACCGTTATCATCAAGCGCATGACAGGCTCGTCGGCAGACTCGCATGCGCTTCGGACAAGGCCGGAACGGCCGGAATGAACGTGGTTCGCGTACTCGTCGTCGACGACCAGCCGGTGATGCGCGCGGGACTGCGCGCCCTGCTGGGCGCGGCCGACGACCTGGTGGTCGTGGGCGAGGCGGCCGACGGCGCCGAGGCGGTGAGCATGGCCCGGGAACTCGCGCCCGACGTGGTGCTTCTCGACCTGCGCATGGCGGGTGTCGGCGGCATCGACGCGACGCTCCAGCTGACCAGGTCCACGCCTTCCGCGCGGGTTCTCGTGCTGACCAACCACGACTCCGAAGAAGCGGTGCTCGGCGCATTCCGCGCCGGTGCGGCGGGACTTCTCCTGAAGACGTCGACGCCACGGGAAATCGTGTCGTCCGTACGTTCCGTCGCGGCCGGCGCGAGTGTTCTCTCGTATGCCGTGATGCAGCGTCTGATATCCCGTCCGGTGTCGCGTGCGCGGATTCCGCGCGTGGCGGAACTGGCCCAGAAAGTCGCGTCGTTCGGCGAGAGCGAAGTGAAGGTGCTCGCGCTGGTGGGCGCGGGAATGAGCAACAAAGAGATATCCGAGGCGCTCCATCTGTCGCTCACCAGCGTCAAGACGTACGTGTCGCGGATCCTGCGCCGCCTCGGCCTCGACAACCGGACGCAGGCGGCGATCCTGGCGTATGAGTTGGGGCTCTCCCCGGAGGATGGGGAGAGGGCGGGGGAGCGGGGCGGCTGCGGAGGGGCGCGTCCGGCTCTCGTGGGGCCCGGCGGTTCCGTGGGTCCCGACGAAAGTTGAGAGCACTTGTCTACTTTTGATGTCACCTGTCCACTTTGGTGAGACATGACGCCCTTCGGTGCACGGAACGCTGAATCGCAGCGCGTTCCGCACAACCGAAGGGTGACGCCGTGCAGGTCGAGGACATCGAAGGCGTCAAGGGCATCGAGAGCGTCGAGGGTGTCGAGGGCGTCGAGAGCACCGAGGGCGCCGAGGGTGTCGCGGACATCGAAGGTGTCGAGGGCATCGACGGGCTCGGCGACGCGGAGTTGTGCGCGCGGGTCCGTGCCGGGGACGCGCGGGCGTTCCGCGTGCTGTGGGAGCGCCATGTGCCGATGGCGCGGCAGTTCGCCCTGCGCTGGACGCACGGGCAGGGCGGCCCCGCCGACGCCGAGGACGCCGTCTCCGAGGCGATGCTCGGCCTGTTACAGGCCCTGCGCGGCGGGCGCGGGCCCGTCGGGAACGTCGCCGGATACCTGCGGGTCTCCGTACGCCGCGCCGCCGCGCGCATCGCCTCGCGGTGCCGGCGCGAACTGCTCGTCGCCGACGTGCCCGACCGGCCGGGCGGGGACGACTGCCGGGCCGGGGCGTACTTCGACGC
>NZ_LIRJ01000364.1:14911-15200 GCF_001419745.1 Streptomyces silaceus
TCGGCGAACGCTTCGGCATCGCGCCCACCGCCGCGTCCTCCCTCGTCTACCGATCCAAGGAGGCGTTGCGGGCCGGATATCTGCGGCGGCACGTGCGTCCCGCGAGCGCGGAGTGCGCCGCGGTCATGGACCGTGTCGTGGCCTCACTCCGCGGCCGCCCCGTACGCCGCCACACCGCCGCCGTCTCCGCCCACCTCCACCAGTGCGCGTCCTGCCGGGAGGGGCGGCGGCACCTGCGGTACGTGAACGAGGGGCTGCCGCGGAGGGGGGCCACGACACGGTCCATGAC
>NZ_LIRJ01000365.1 GCF_001419745.1 Streptomyces silaceus
GACTCGCAGCGCGCCAGCGACCCCCAGTCCAGCCCGTCCGCCCCGGCCACCGACGTGGGCATCTGCTTCGTGCCCACCTTCACGACCCGCTTCTGCGGCTCCCGCACCACCTCGGACCTGATCCGCCGCGGCTTCTGCTTCACGCCGTTGACGGTCCGCACCGCGTACGTCACGCGCCGCACGCCCGCATGCCCCGCCTGCGCCACGACCTCGGTGCCCCGGAACAGCGACGCGTCCTCGGTCTTCTCCACGTCGAAGGGGATCGACTCCTCGCGCACCTCCTTCGACCCGGTGACCCGCATGACGGTCACGGTCTGCCCGTCGCGCGGAAAGCTGTCGGGCGACACCGACGTGGTGTCCTGCCCCCGCAGCGTCACCCCGGACTCCTCGACGGCCTCCCGCACGGTCGCCGCGTTCGTACGGATGGTCCGCTCCCGCCCGTCCGCCATGATCGTCACCGTGCGCTCGGTGCGGACGTCCAGATCGAGCCCGTCCCGGTCGATGCGGCGGCTCCGGGAGGCCGACAGATGGGCGCCCTCCGCCCGCACCCCGAGCTGCCGGAGCGCCCCGTCCACGGTCTTGGCCGTGGTCCACACCTTGCGCCGTTCGCCGTCGAGCGTGAGGTGGACGGGCCGGCCGTAGCGGACGGCGACCTCGTCGCCGCTGGCGAGGGTGGTGCCGGCGGCGGGCGCCACGATGTCGTGGGCGCCGACGTCCACGCCCTCGTCGGCGAGGAGTTCGCCGACGTCGTNNCTCGTCAAACGGCTCGTCGGCCGGCTCGTCAAACGGCTCGTCGGCCGGCTCGTCGAAGCGACCCCCGGAGGCGGAGTCGGACGCCTGGCGGGGAAGCTCGACCTCGTCGTGCCCGGCGATCTCGTAGGAGGGCCGGTAGGTGTCACCGCCCTCGCCCGCGTACCCGCCGTAGGAACCGTCGACCGAGGTATCGAAAGAGGCCCCGTACGAACCACCGTACGAACCACCGTACGCATCGCCGTACGCATCCGCGTACCCCGTACCGACCGCTCCCCCGCCGCCCCCTTGGTCGTACGGCGGCGCGCCGTTCCACGCCTCGAACTGCGGCGGCTCGTACGTCTCGTACGGCGAGTTGCTCACGATGACGCTCCAGGGGTCCGGTCCGGGCGGACAGAACCTAGCGGAGCTCCCGTCACTCTCCAAAGCGGCGCAGCTACGCTGCGTCGCGGCGTTATCGGTCAGTAACCGAAAGCGCGCGCCGTGTTCGCGGAGACCGCCTCCGCCAGGGCGTCCTCGCCGATGCCCCGCACCTCGGCCATGGCGCGCAGCGTGACCGGAATGAGATACGGCGCGTTGGGCCGTCCGCGGTACGGCGCGGGCGTCAGGAACGGCGCGTCCGTCTCGACGAGCACGAGTTCGAGGGGGGCGATCGCCAGCGCGTCCCGCAGCCCCTGCGCGTTCTTGAAGGTGACGTTGCCGGCGAAGGACATGAAGTATCCGCGCTCGGCGCAGATCTCGGCCATCGCGGCGTCGCCGGAGTAGCAGTGGAAGACGGTGCGCTCGGGGGCGCCCTCCTCCTTCAGGACCCGCAGCACGTCCTCGTGCGCCTCGCGGTCGTGGATGACGAGCGCCTTGCCGTGCCGCTTGGCGATCTCGATGTGGGCGCGGAAGGACCGCTCCTGGGCGGCCATGCCCTCGGGACCGGTGCGGAAGTAGTCGAGGCCGGTCTCGCCGACGCCCTTGACCTGGGGCAGCGCGGCGAGGCGGTCGATCTCGGCGAGCGCCTCGTCGAGCGCGGCGTCTCCGCCGGCCACCCGCGCCCCCTGCCGGGACCAGCCGTCCGGATCGCCGTGGACGATGCGGGGCGCCTCGTTCGGGTGCAGGGCGACCGCCGCGTGCACGCTGTCGTGCTCCGCGGCGGTCTGCGCGGCCCACTGCGAGCCGCGCACGTCACAGCCCACCTGGACCACGGTGGTGACGCCGACGGAGGCGGCCTTGGCCAGGCCCTCGTCGACGGTGCCCGCCTGCATGTCCAGGTGGGTGTGCGAGTCGGCGACCGGTACCCGCAGGGGTTCGGGGAGCGGCGGCGCAGCGTCTTTGTCAGCCATGCCGCGATCCTACGAAGGCCTTCGCCCGACCCGACGAAGGCCCCCGAAGCAAGGGCGCCCCGCCCCCACGGCCAGGGCGCCCGGCCCCACGGCCCGCTCGGCCCGCCGTGCGGGGGAACTCAGCCCGCCTTGCGGTGGAACACGTGCAGCAGGTCCGACAGATGCCAGTGGTGCGGGTGCTCCTCCGTGCCGTCCGTGCCGTCCGTCCCGCCGTCGGCGTCCGGCGCCGGCTTCCCCGCGCCCCGCGAGGCCGGCACCCGCTCGTGCTGCCGGCGCATCATGTCGAGCACCGACGACACCTGTCCGGCCCGCATGATCCGCACGACATGGCCACCGCAGTTCAGGCACGTGGGCCGGGTGAGCGGTGAGGGCACGTGCTGCCCGTCCGCGTGGTACATCACGAATTCCTGGCCCGAGGCGTCCACGTGATGCTCGATCTCGTACGACTGCTCCCAGCCGTGCCCGCACTTCATGCAGGCGAAGGCGTACGACTCATGAACGACGTTGATTGCCGTGGTGGTGTGGCCGGTGTCTGCGATCTCACTCATGCCAGCTGCTCCTCTTGCCCGAGGGACAAGCACTACCGGGGCTCGGGGTTTGTCCCGGACCGGAAGCGTGGGGACGGGTGCGTCCCTTCAACCAGTGGACGCCTTTCCCGGAGCGAGCGCATCAGACCTGTCGAGCATTGGAGCCGATTTGGCCTTTCCATAGGAAAGAGGCCTGGTGCGCGGCCCGCGCTTTGCTTTTCACGATAGTCCTTTGCCCTCCGATGGGCTGCCCCGATCCGCATTCTTTGCCGCCACCACGGCATCGAAGACGGCCCGCTTGGGAACGCCCGCGTCGGCGGCCACCGCCGCGATGGCCTCCTTGCGCCGCTCGCCCGCCTCCTCGCGCACCCGCACCCTGCGCACCAGCTCGTCCGGGCCGAGGTCGGCGGCGCTCTTCTCCGGGGCGCCCTCGACCACGACGGTGATCTCACCGCGCACGCCGTCGGCGGCCCACTCGGCGAGCTCCTTCAGGGGACCGCGCTTGACCTCCTCGTACGTCTTGGTGAGCTCGCGGCAGACCGCGGCCCTGCGCTCCGCGCCGAACGCCTCGGCCATCGCGGCGAGCGTGTCGTCGATGCGGTGCGGGGCCTCGAAGTAGACGAGGGTGCGGCGGTCCTCGGCGACCTCCTTCAGGCGCGAGAGGCGTTCGCCCGCCTTGCGCGGCAGGAAGCCCTCGAAGCAGAAGCGGTCGACCGGGAGCCCGGACAGGGCGAGCGCCGTGAGCACCGCGGAGGGGCCCGGCACCGCCGTGACCCGCACGTCCCGCTCGACGGCGGCCGCGACGAGGCGGTAGCCGGGGTCGGACACCGACGGCATCCCGGCGTCGGTCACGAGCAGCACGCGCGCGCCGCCGACCAGCGCCTCCACGAGCTCGGGCGTGCGCGCCGACTCGTTGCCCTCGAAGTAGGAGACGACCCGGCCGCCGACCTCGGCGCCGAGCGCCTGGGCGAGCCTGCGCAGCCGCCGCGTGTCCTCCGCGGCGACGACGTCGGCCGCCGCCAGCTCGGCGGCGAGCCGCGGCGGGGCGTCGGCGACGTCACCGATGGGGGTGCCCGCGAGGACCAGGGTTCCGGGGGAATCAGCGCTTCCTGTCACGGATCCATCCTCGCAGGGCCCACGGGGCGGGACTCGCACAGTCTGGTTCCCTACGATGGCGCGGTGACCAGTACCGCGTCTTCCCCGGACACCCGCCAGGGCCAGCCGGCCGAGGAGCAGCCGCCGTCGTGGCAGCGGCGGCTGCGCCGTTTCGGCTATGCGGCGCGGCCCAGAGAGGACGTCACGGCGCGTCTCGTGCCTCCGTACACGGAGCCGAGCCCCCGCCTGTGGATGACGCTCGGCCTGACCAAGCGGGCCGCCGACGAGGTGGTCCGCCGGGCCGCCTGGATCGGCCCGCTGCTGATCACGCTGGTCGCCGGTGTGCTGCGGTTCTGGAATCTCGGCAGCCCGAAGGCCGTGATATTCGACGAGACGTACTACGCGAAGGACTCCTGGGCCCTCATCCACCGCGGCTTCGAGGTCAACTGGCCGGACAAGATCAACGACGACGTCCTGCGGCAGGGCAGTGACATCGCGATCCCGCACGACGCGGCCTATGTCGTGCATCCGCCGGTCGGCAAGTACGTCATCGGCATCGGCGAATGGATGTTCGGCTTCGACCCGTTCGGCTGGCGCTTCATGACGGCGGTGCTCGGCACCCTGTCGGTGCTGATGCTGTGCCGGATCGGCCGGAGGCTCTTCCGCTCCACGTTCCTGGGGTGCCTCGCGGGCGCGCTGCTCGCGGTGGACGGCCTGCACTTCGTGATGAGCCGGACCGCGCTGCTCGACCAGGTCCTGATGTTCTTCGTGCTCGCCGCCTTCGGCTGCTTCCTGATCGACCGGGACAGGGCGCGGGCGCGGCTCGCGGCGGTGCTGCCGACGGACGAGGACGGGCGCGTGCGCCCCGACGCGTACGTCGCCGAGACGGCGCGCCTGGGGTGGCGGCCGTGGCGCTGGGCGGCCGGTCTCTGCCTGGGTCTCGCCTTCGGGACCAAGTGGAACGGCCTGTACATCATGGTCTTCTTCTGCCTGATGACCGTGTTCTGGGACGTGGGCGCGCGCCGGGTGGCCGGGGCGGTTCGGCCCTACCGCGCGGTCCTGCGGCGGGACGTGCTCCCGGCGTTCGTGTCGACGGTGCCGGTGGCCCTCACCGTGTACGTGGTGTCCTGGCTCGGCTGGATCCTCTCGCCGACGGACGGCAGCGGCGGCTACTACCGCGACTGGGCGGCGACGGACGGCCAGGGCGGCAGCTGGACCTGGCTGCCGGACTGGCTGCGCAGCCTGTGGCACTACGAGCACGCGGTCTACAAGTTCCACGTGGGCCTGTCCTCGCCGCACACCTACCAGTCCAACCCGTGGAGCTGGATCGTCGACGGCCGGCCCGTCTCGTACTTCTACGAGTCGCCGCTGCCCGGCAAGGACGGCTGCCCGGCGGACACCACGGAGAAGTGCGCCCGCGAGGTCCTCGCGCTCGGCACCCCGATGCTGTGGTGGGCGGCGGCCTTCGCGCTGCTGTACGTCCTGTGGCGCTGGGTGTTCCGCCGCGACTGGCGGGCGGGCGCGATCGTGTGCGGCGTCGTGGCCGGGTACCTGCCCTGGTTCTTCTACCAGGAGCGCACGATCTTCTACTTCTACGCGGTCGTCTTCGTGCCGTTCCTGTGCCTGGCGCTGGCGATGATGATCGGCGCGATTCTGGGACCGCCGGGATCGAGCGAGCGGCGCCGTGTGGCCGGTGCGGCGGCCTCGGGAGTCCTCGTTCTGCTCATCCTGTGGAATTTCATCTACTTCTGGCCCATCCATACGGGCACCGCGATCCCGATCGATTCCTGGCGGTCGCGCATGTGGCTGGATACATGGGTGTAAGAAGCACCACGGACACTGTCGGATAACGACCGGCCCACGCGTCACCCCGCCCCCTTAGGGTTCAGCAGGACCAACACTTTCCGAATATCTTCGGAAGGACTCCTGGGGAGGGGAGCGCTTCGTGCGCAGAGGGGTAAAGGCCGCGGTGGTCGGCGGGGTCTTCGCCGCCATGGTGGGGGGTGCCGGGTACGGCGCCTACAACCTGGTGAACGGCGTCACCGGTGGCGGTTCGGCGGGTGGGGGCCCGGCCGAGGTGCGGACGGGGCCGCCGACGCGCGGCGAGATCTCGGAGACCACCCGCGAGTTCCTGAAGGCCTGGGCCGACGGCGACGCCCGGCAGGCGGCCGCGTACACGAACAACGCGCAGGCGGCGTCCGCCGCCCTGACCGGCTACCGCGAGGACGCGCACCTGACGAAGGTGCGGCTCACGGCGAAGGAGGCGTCCGGCGCGCGCGTGCCGTTCTCCGTGTCGGCGACGGTGTCGTACAAGGGTAAGAGCGAGAAGTTCGCCTACGACTCGCAGCTGACCGTCGTGCGCGGCAGGAGCACCGGCCGGGCGCTCGTCGACTGGCAGCCCTCCGTCGTGCACCCGTCCCTGCGGAAGGGCGACACCCTGGTCACGGGCGAGGCCGCCGCCCCGCCCATCGAGGCGGTGGACCGCGACGACGTGGTCCTGGACAAGAAGAGCCACCCCTCGCTCGGCCCGGTCCTCGACCAGCTGCGCGCGAAGTACGGGGACACGGCGGGCGGCACGCCGGGCGTGGAGCTGTACGTCCGGCCGGAGAACGAGGACGCGGGCAGCCGCACGCTGCTCACGCTCGCCAAGGGCAAGCCGGGCAAGCTGCGCACCACGCTCAGCGCCGGCGTGCAGAAGGCCGCCGAGCAGGCGGTCCTGCGCAGCGACGAGTCGTCCGTGGTGGCGGTGAAGCCGAGCACCGGCGAGATCCTCGCGGTCGCCAACAACCGCAAGGACGCCTTCAACGCCGCGTTCCTCGGCAAGGTGGCGCCCGGTTCCACGATGAAGATCGTGTCGGCGGCGATGCTCATCGACAAGGGGGCCACCAAGGCGACCGGCGCCGCGCCCTGCCCGGCCACCGCGACCTGGCAGAGCCAGACGTTCCACAACCTCAAGGGCATGACGCCGAACGAGTCCGCGACGTTCTCGGAGAGCTTCGCGCGCTCCTGCAACACCGCGTTCGTGAAGCTCATCGACGAGGACGGCCTGACCGACGCCTCCCTCACCGAGGAGGCGCGGGACAACTTCGGTCTCGGGCAGGGCGACTGGAAGGTGGGCATCCCCTCCTTCGACGGCTCCGTCCCGGCGTCCGCGGGCCCCGACCGCGCGGCGAACGCGCTGGGCCAGGGCCAGGTCCAGATGAACCCCCTCAACATGGCGTCGGTCACGGCGACCGCGATGACGGGCGCCTTCCGGCAGCCGGTGATCGTGCCGAAGGCGCTCGACGACCGGCAACTGGCCACCGCGCGGGGCCTGTCCGCGTCGACCGTGCAGCAGCTGCGCCAGATGATGAACCGCACGGCGCTCAGCGGCACCGGAGCGCGCGCGATGGCCGGACTCGGCGGCGACATCGGCGCGAAGACCGGATCGGCCGAGGTCGACGGCCAGGAGAAGTCGGACAGTTGGTTCACCGGGTACCGGGGTGACGTCGCGGCGGCCGCGATGGCCCAGCGGGGCGGGCACGGCGGCGACGCGGCGGGGCCGATCGTGGCGGCGGTGCTGCGCGCAGGGTAACGGGTCGTCAGAAGAGTCGTCCGGCCGGGCGACGAAGTGGTCAAGGGCTTCTCCGCGCGCCTCTAAGGTGGCCTTCCGGTGAGGAGCTTGGGGGCTCTGGGGAACTGCGGAGGGTTTGTGGGCAAGCGAAGGCGCGTCACCGAGCGCGGCAAGGTCGGCAGGAGGAACGGGCGGGTGCATCCGTACGCGCTCGGCGGGGCGGCGGCCGTCGTCCTGTGCGGGGTGGGGGCCGCCGCGTTCGCGCTCGTGGGCCCCGGGTCCGGCGCGGACGGTGCGACGGTCGACGAGAAGCCGGTGGCCTCGGGCCCGCCGACGGCCGCCGAGGTACGCACCACGTCCCGGGCGTTCCTCGACGCGTGGGCCGAGGGCGACACGGCGAAGGCGGCGGCCCTCACGGACGACCGCGCGGCGGCCCGCGAGGCCCTGACGTCGTACCGCAAGGACGGCCGGTTCACGAAGGTCGAGCTGATGCCGGGCAAGCGGAAGGGCGCCACGGTGCCCTTCAAGGCGCTGGCCACGGTCTCGTACGAGGGAAAGAAGAAGCCGTTCTCCTACGGTTCCGAACTCACCGTCGTCCGCAGGAAGAGCGACGGCCGGACGCTGGTCGGGTGGCGGCCCTCCGTGCTCCACCCCGAACTGAAGCGGGGCGACCGGCTGGTCACCGGCGAGGCGGGCGACCCGCCGATCAAGGCGGTGGACCGGGACGGCGGCGAGATCACGGCGGCGAAGTACCCGTCGCTGGGCACGGTGCTCGACGGGCTGCGCGAGAAGTACGGCAAGAAGGCCGGCGGCACCGCGGGCGTGGAGCTGCGCGTGGTGCGGGCGGGCGACGGGACCGGGAAGTCCGGGAAGTCCGCGGCCACGAAGAAGGACGACGCGAAGTCGACGCCCGACAAGACGCTCCTGACGCTGGCCCCCGGCACGCCGGGCACGCTGAAGACGACGTTCAGCCCGAAGCTGCAGGCGGCCGCCGAGCGCGAGACGGCGAAGCGGGACCGGGCGTCCGTCGTGGTGATCAAGCCGAGCACCGGTGAGATCCTGGCCGCCGCCAACTCCACCCCCGGCGGCTTCAACACGGCCTTCCAGGGCTCGCTGGCGCCCGGCTCCACGATGAAGGTCGTCTCCTCGTCGATGCTCCTGGAGAAGAAGCTCGCGGGCGTCGACAAGAAGCACCCGTGCCCCAAGTACGAGACGTACGGCGGCTGGAAGTTCCAGAACGACGACAAGTTCCAGATCAAGGGCGGTACGTTCCGGGCGAGCTTCGCGCGGTCCTGCAACACGGCCTTCATCAGCCAGGCCAAGAAGCTGGAGAACGACTCCCTGACCAAGCAGGCCCAGGAGGTCTTCGGACTCGGCCGCGACAACTGGTCGATCGGGGTGTCGTCCTTCGACGGCGCGGTCCCCGTGCAGGCGGACGCGCAGATGGCCGCCTCGCTGATCGGACAGGGCGGGGTGCGGATGAACCCGCTGAACATGGCGTCGGTCTCGGCGACGGTGAAGTCGGGCACGTTCAAGCAGCCCTACCTGGTCTCGCCGGACGTCGACGACCGCACGCTGGCGACGGCGCCGCGCAGGATGTCGGGCGCGACGGCGAGCGCGCTGCGCGACCTGATGCACTACACGGCGGTCGCGGGCACCGCGGTCGAGCCGATGTCGGGGCTCGGCTCGGACATGGGCGCGAAGACCGGCTCGGCGGAGGTCGACGGCCAGAAGAAGCCGAACGGCTGGTTCACCGCGTACCGAGGCGACCTGGCGTCCGCGGCGGTCGTCCAGGCGGGCGGCCACGGCGGCGACTCGGCGGGCCCGGTCGTGCGGGCGATGCTGCTGGCCGGGGGCTGAGGGGCCGCGGGCCGTCAGGCCGTCGGGCCGGACCGACGGCCCGTCGGCCACAGGTCCGGACCGGGGACGCGCACGCCCTCGGTCCGGACACCGGAAGCCGGGCGTCCGCTCTGCGGATACCCGGTCGCGTGGCTCGTACACGGAACGCTAGCGTGCCGGGCATGAGTGCTGCCGAATCCCCTGAACGCTCCGCCGCCCACCCCCGCTTCGCCGAGGCCCTGCACGAACTGGGCCTCGGCGAACTCGTTTCCCGGGTCCGCCGGTTCCCGGACCAGACCCGTACCGCCCAGGAGGCCGCCGCCGCCATCGGCTGCGAGCTGAGCCAGATCTGCAAGTCGCTGATCTTCGCGGCCGACGGGGTCCCGGTGCTCGTCCTGATGGACGGCGCCTCACGGGTCGACGTGGAGCTCGTGCGGCGGGAGCTGGGCGCGGAGAAGGTGACCCGCGCCAAGGCGGACGTCGTCCGCGCGACCACCGGGTACGCCATCGGCGGCGTACCGCCCTTCGGGCACGCCACGCGCACCCGCGTCCTCGCGGACCGTTCCCTCCTCGGCCACGACGTGGTGTGGGCCGCGGCGGGCACCCCGTACGCGGTCTTCCCGATGGCCCCCAAGACGCTGATCGCCCACGCGGGCGGCGCGCTGGTGGACGTGCGCGAGACCGCCGCGTGACCCCGCTGGTCGCGGCCGCCGTCCTGCTGGCCGCCGTCACCCACGCCAGCTGGAACGCGATCGCCCACCACATCACCGACAAGCTCGTCGGCTTCACGCTCATATCCGGCGGCGGCACCCTCATCGGCCTGCTGCTCGCCCCCTTCGTCGCGGTCCCGGACGCGGCGGCCTGGCCGTACCTGATCGTCTCCGCGGCCCTCCACGTCGGCTACTACGCCCTCCTGATGACGTCGTTCAAGCTCGGCGACTTCGGCCAGGCGTACCCCATCGCGCGCGGCACCGCGCCGCTCGTGGTCACCGTCCTCGCCGCGGTCTTCGCGGGCGAGGTCCCCGACGGCTGGCAGGCGGCGGGCGTCGCCGTGTCCTGCGCGGGCCTGACCGGGCTCGCCCTGTGGGGCATCCGGGGCTCGGGCCGCCGCCCCGACTGGGCGGCGATCGGCGCGGCGCTCGCGACGGGCGTCTCCATCGCGGCGTACACGGTGGTGGACGGCCTCGGCGTGCGGGCCTCCGGCTCCTCGATGGGCTACATCGCGTGGCTGATGGTCCTGGAGGGCATCGCCGTCCCGGTGTACGCCGCGTACCGCTGGCGGAGCGAACTGGTGCCGCGCCTGCGGCCGTTCGCGGCGGTGGGCCTGCTCGGCGCGGCGCTCTCGGTCGCCGCGTACGGCCTGGTCCTGTGGGCCCAGACGAAGGCGGACCTGGCGCCGATCTCCGCGCTGCGGGAGTCGTCGATCATCGTCGGGGCGGCGATCGGCGCGGTCTTCTTCAAGGAACGGTTCGGGGCGCCGCGCCTGATCGCGGCGGGCCTGATGGTCGCGGGCATCGGGCTGATGCTGCACGCGGGGTGAGCGTGCGGGGTGAGGCGGACGGCGGGGCCGCGGGGCCGTCCGGCGCGTCCGGCTACCGGCCGGGCGGCGCCAGGGTGCGCAGGACGTCGAACTCGTTGCCCTCGGGGTCGGCCATGACCACCCAGCTCCGGCCGGGCCCCTGGCCCACGTCCACCGTGGTGGCGCCGAGGGCGAGCAGCCGGGCCACCTCCTCGTCGGTGCTGCCGTCGACCGGGCTGACGTCGAGGTGGAGCCGGTTCTTCACGGTCTTGCCCTCGGGTACCCGGACGAACACCAGCGTGGGCGGCATCTGGCGGGCCCGGACCTCCTCGGCGGTCGGCACCCAGGAGCCGATCTCGACCTGGCCCTCGCCCCGGTCGATCACCTTGAAGTCGAGGACCGCGCACCAGAAGGCCGCGAGCGCCTCCGGGTCGTGGCAGTCGACGGTCAACTCGGTGAACCTACTGGTCATGTGCTCCCCCAGGCAGTAAGGACGGGGGCTCAGCCTAGGGGCCGCGCCACCCGCCCGACAGGCCCGGCCCCCGGGCCCCAGAGGGCCGGGGCCCCGGCCCTCTGGGGTCAACGCCCCTGCAAGACCCCCCGCAGCGCCCCCACCAGCGCCTGTGCGCGGGGGTCCGCCGTGACTCCCTTGTTCATGCCGTTCGTGACGTAGCCGAAGGCCGTGCCCGAGTCGGGGTCGGCGAAGCCGAGGGCGCCGCCGCGGCCGGGGTGGCCGAAGGAGCCGGGGCCCAGGAGCGGGGAGGCCGCGCCGTGCAGCATGTAGCCGAGGCCGAAGCGGGTGTTCACGACCAGGACGCGGTCGGGGCCCGCGGACG
>NZ_LIRJ01000366.1 GCF_001419745.1 Streptomyces silaceus
GTCCCCCAGCGCCCCCAGCCCCTCCACGCACGCGAGCGCGATCCTGCCGAACGGATCGTGCGGCGCCAGCCTGCGCTCCAGGGTGGTGATCAGCGCGGGCACCGACTCCGGGGCGCGCAGTTCCGTCAGCAGCCGCACCGGGTGCAGGGCGTAGGCGATGCGGAGTTCGTTCGTGGCGAGCGCGGCCGCCGCGCGCGCCGTGCGCGGGTCACCGAGGCGCGCCAGGGCGTAGGCCGCGGCGGCGCAGCGCGGCGGATCCCGGTGGTTGAGGAGGAGGACGAGGGACTCGAAGGCCCTGCGGTCGCCGGCCACCCCGAGCCGGACCGCCACCAACTCCCGGGCCCACAAGGGCTGTCCCGGCGAGACCAGCACCTCGGCGAGCTCGTCGAGGTCCTCCGTGGCGATGAGCTTCTCGTACTCCTTGCTCCCTCCGGACTCTCCGCGTAAACGTTCCGTCACGGTCCGCAACTCCTGATCCATGGCCGCGAGCCTAAGCCTTACCCAGCGGTCGCGACGTAGATCACAGGTATCGGGCAACATCGGGGGCTGGCGCGCTCATTACTCGCGGGTTAATCTCAGGTGAGCGGGGCACACTCCCCTCTAGCACTTCCTCATGACGGCCTGGTGACGCAGCCGTCATGGGTGCAGGTCGGTTCGGTGCACCAGGCACCTCAGTACGACATGGCCCCGGGACAGGGCCGGTCGGTTCCTCTCCACCGGGTGCGGCGAGCGCGCCGCCCGGGGCACGACACACCCTCACCTTCCGCACGCCGTACGGCATGTGCCGTCTTCGCGTGTGCCCCTCAGTCGTCACTCTCTTTCCTGGAGTCCTCGCATGGACGCTCCTTTGAACACCGTCGCCGTCATCGGTCTGGGCACGATGGGCACCGGCATCGCCGAGGTCCTGTCCCGTGCGGGCCGCGAGGTCATCGGCATCGACATCAGCCAAGCGGCGGCCACCCGGGCGGTCGCGTCCCTGGAGGCCTCCACGGCCCGCGCGGTGCGCCGTGAACGCCTCACCGAGCAGGAGCGGCGCGACGCCCTCGCCCGCTTCCGCACCTTCACCGACCTCCAGGCCGCCGCCGACGCCGACCTGGTGATCGAGGTCGCCCCGGAGTCGTACGAGATCAAGCAGCAGATCGTCCGCGAGCTCGACACCGTCGTGCGCCCGGACACGATCATCGCGACCGGCACCAACGCGCTGTCCGTGACCCGGCTGGCCGCCGAGTCGGCCCGCCCCGAGCGCGTCCTCGGCCTGCACTTCTTCAACCCGGCGCCCGCGATGAAGCTCGTCGAGGTCGTCTCCTCCGTGCTGACCGCGCCCGCCGCCGTCGCCGCGGTCACCGAGCTGGCGTACGCGCTGGGCAAGGAGCCCGTGGCGGTCGGCGACCGCCCCGGCTTCGTCGCCGACGGGCTGCTCTTCGGCTACCTCAACCAGGCCGCCGCGATGTACGAGGCGAAGTACGCCTCCCGCGAGGACATCGACGCCGCGATGCGGCTGGGCTGCGGCCTGCCGATGGGCCCGCTCGCGCTGCTCGACCTCATCGGCGTGGACACCGCCCGCACCGTCCTCGACGCCATGTACGCCGAGTCCCGCGACCGGCTGCACGCGCCCGCGCCCATCCTCAAGCAGCTCAGCGAGGCCGGCCTGACCGGGCGCAAGGCGGGCCGCGGCTTCTACACGTACGCCGAGCCGGGCAGCGCGGACGTGGTGGCCGACTCGCTGACGCCGCGCGAGGACGCGGACCGGGCCGGGGGCCGCACGATCCGCTCGGTCGGCGTCGCCGGCTCCGGGACGATGGCCTCGGGCATCGCGGAGGTCTTCGCCAAGGCCGGCTACGACGTGGTGCTCGCCGCGCGCACCGACGAGAAGGCCCGGACGGCCAAGTCCCGCATCGGCACGTCGCTCGCGCGCTCCGTCGACAAGGGCCGGATGACCGCCGAGGCCGCGGCGCAGACGCTGGAGCGGATCACGCCGACCGGGTCGTACGAGGCGTTCGCGGACGTCGACCTGGCACTGGAGGCCATCGCCGAGGACCTGGCGGTCAAGCAGCAGCTGTTCGCGACGCTCGACAAGGTCTGCAAGCCGGGCGCGATCCTGGCCACCACGACCTCCTCGCTGCCGGTCGTCGCCTGCGCACGCGCCACCTCGCGCCCCCGCGACGTGATCGGCATGCACTTCTTCAACCCGGCGCCGGCGATGAAGCTCGTCGAGGTGGTCCGCACCGTGCTGACCTCGGACGACGTGCACGCCACCGTCCGCGAGGTCTGCACGCGGATCCGCAAGCACCCGGTGGACTGCGGCGACCGCGCCGGCTTCATCGTGAACGCGCTGCTCTTCCCGTACCTGAACAACGCGATCAAGATGGTCGAGGAGCACTACGCCTCGCTCGACGACATCGACGCCGCGATGAAGCTCGGCGGCGGCTACCCCATGGGCCCCTTCGAGCTCCTGGACGTCGTCGGCCTGGACGTCTCGCTCGCCATCGAGACGGTCCTGCACCGCGAGTTCCGCGACCCGGGCCTGGCCCCGGCGCCGCTCCTGGAGCACCTGGTGGCCGCGGGCTGCCTCGGCCGCAAGACGGGCCGTGGCTTCCGCGAATATGCCCGGCGCTGAGCCGACCGAAGGGCTCCTGGGCCAACGTACGGACTGGGGCGGGCTGCTCGAACCCTCGGGCGGCCCCGTCCCGCGGGAGCAGCGCGGCGCGCATATGCAGTACGTTCATGGCATGTCCAAGGCCGCCAAGTCCTCACGTAACGCCACCGCCGACGCTCCGGAGAGCGCCGCGGGCAGCCGTGCCGCCGCCCAACGGCTCAAGATGCGCCGGGAGCTGGCGGCGGCGGCCATGGAGCTCTTCGCGTCCAAGGGGTACGAGGCGACGACGGTCGACGAGATCGCCGCCGCCGCGGGCGTCGCCCGCCGGACCTTCTTCCGCCACTTCCGCTCCAAGGAAGAGGCGATCTTCCCGGACCACGACGACACCCTGATCCGCGCGGAGGCGGTGCTGAACGCGGCACCGCCGCACGAGCACCCGCTCGACACCGTGTGCCGCGGCATCAAGGAAGTCATGAAGATGTACGCGGCGCAGCCCTCCGTCTCCGTGGAGCGCTACCGCCTGACCCGCGAGGTCCCCACGCTCCGCGAGCGCGAGATCGCCTCGGTGGCCCGCTACGAGCGGCTGTTCACCCGCTATCTCCTGGGTCACTTCGACGAGCAGGCGCACCACGACGGCAACGACGACCCGCTGCTCGCCGAGGTCGCCGCCTCCGCGGTCGTCACGGCCCACAACCACGTCCTGCGGCGCTGGCTGCGGGCCGGCGGCCAGGGCGACGTGGAGACCCATCTGGACCACGCCTTCGCCATCGTCCGCCGTACCTTCGGCACCGGCATCGGCGCGGGGCGCGACGCCTCCCCCGCCTCGGTCCCCGCGACGGCCTCCGCGCAGGGCGAGGTCCTCGTCACGGTGGCCCGTACGGACGCCCCGCTGGACGAGGTCATGCGGACCATCGAGAAGGCGCTGAGGGAGCGTTCCTGACGGTGCTCGGGGAGCGCTTCTAGGTAGGTTTTCACCCGATTCGTCCTTGGCTTTTGAGGGGCCTCTACCGGCTGGTAGCGGCCCCTCAGTCATGCCGTCACCCCCTCTGACCTGCACTGATCGATCATCGGTCAAAAACTCATGGCACTCAGTGTCTTGCCCGTTGGCACGCGGTGTCATACGTTGATGTTGTCCGGGCGGCCGGCGTGCGGAGATCCTCCGTACGCCGGCTGTCCCCACAAGCCACGGCTTGAGCGCCCGGACGCCTGCGTCACAGGCACCTCCCACGCCCCACCAGGGCGTCGCCGAGCACCACCCTTCGCCGAACCGACGGCACACCTCCACAGCACCACCAGCACCCCGACGCAACCCTCAAGAGCGCTCCCGCAGGGCGCTTCTTCGCCGGAGGCAAAACCGTGAAGGAAATCCTGGACGCGATTCAGTCGCAGGACGCCAAGTCCGCCGACTTCGCCGCTCTCCCCCTGCCCGACTCGTACCGCGCGATCACCGTGCACAAGGACGAGACGGAGATGTTCGCGGGCCTGGAGACCCGCGACAAGGACCCGCGCAAGTCGCTCCACCTGGACGAGGTGCCGGTCCCCGAACTCGGCCCCGGTGAGGCCCTGGTGGCCGTCATGGCCTCGTCGGTGAACTACAACTCCGTGTGGACCTCGATCTTCGAGCCGCTGTCGACCTTCGGCTTCCTGGAGCGCTACGGCCGGCTCAGCGAGCTCACCAAGCGCCACGACCTGCCGTACCACGTCATCGGCTCCGACCTGGCGGGCGTCGTCCTGCGCACCGGCCCCGGCGTGAACTCCTGGAAGCCGGGCGACGAGGTCGTCGCGCACTGCCTCTCCGTCGAGCTGGAGTCCTCCGACGGCCACAACGACACGATGCTCGACCCCGAGCAGCGCATCTGGGGCTTCGAGACCAACTTCGGCGGCCTCGCCGAGATCGCGCTCGTCAAGTCCAACCAGCTCATGCCGAAGCCGGACCACCTGAGCTGGGAGGAGGCCGCCGCTCCCGGGCTCGTGAACTCGACCGCGTACCGCCAGCTCGTCTCGCGCAACGGCGCCGGCATGAAGCAGGGCGACAACGTCCTGATCTGGGGCGCGAGCGGTGGACTCGGCAGCTACGCCACGCAGTTCGCGCTGGCCGGTGGCGCCAACCCGATCTGTGTCGTCTCCAGCGAGCAGAAGGCGGACATCTGCCGGTCCATGGGCGCCGAGGCGATCATCGACCGCAGCGCCGAGGGCTACAAGTTCTGGAAGGACGAGCGCACCCAGGACCCCAAGGAGTGGAAGCGCTTCGGCAAGCGCATCCGCGAGTTCACCGGCGGCGAGGACATCGACATCGTCTTCGAGCACCCCGGCCGCGAGACCTTCGGCGCCAGCGTCTACGTCACGCGCAAGGGCGGCACCATCACCACCTGCGCCTCCACCTCGGGCTATATGCACGAGTACGACAACCGCTACCTGTGGATGTCCCTCAAGCGCATCATCGGCTCGCACTTCGCCAACTACCGCGAGGCGTGGGAGGCCAACCGCCTGATCGCCAAGGGCAAGATCCACCCCACGCTCTCCAAGGTCTACTCCCTGGAGGAGACCGGCCAGGCGGCCCACGACGTCCACCGCAACGCCCACCAGGGCAAGGTCGGCGTCCTCGCGCTCGCGCCCAAGGAGGGCCTGGGCGTGCGCGACCCGGACATGCGGGCCAAGCACATCGACGCCATCAACCGTTTCCGCAACGTCTGAACCGAGCGAGGAGCAGCGGAGCATGACAGAGCGTCAGAAGGACCGGCCGTGGCTCATGCGGACGTACGCCGGTCACTCCACGGCGGAGGCGTCCAACGAGCTGTACCGTCGCAACCTCGCCAAGGGGCAGACGGGCCTCTCGGTCGCGTTCGACCTGCCCACCCAGACCGGGTACGACCCCGACCACGTCCTCGCCCGCGGCGAGGTCGGCCGGGTCGGCGTGCCGGTCTCGCACCTCGGTGACATGCGGCGCCTGTTCCAGGACATCCCCCTGGACCAGATGAACACCTCGATGACGATCAACGCCACCGCCATGTGGCTTCTGGCGCTCTACCAGGTGGTCGCGGAGGAGCAGGGCGCGGACATCGGCAAGCTCCAGGGGACGACGCAGAACGACATCGTCAAGGAGTACCTCTCGCGCGGGACGCACGTCTTCCCGCCGGGGCCCTCGCTGCGTCTGACCACCGACATGATCACGTATACGGTGGCCCACATCCCCAAGTGGAACCCCATCAACATCTGCAGCTATCACCTCCAGGAGGCGGGGGCCACACCGGTCCAGGAGATCGCGTACGCGATGTCCACCGCCGTCGCGGTTCTCGATGCCGTACGCGACTCAGGGCAGGTCCCCGAGGAGAAGTTCGGGGACGTCGTGGCCCGCATCTCCTTCTTCGTGAACGCGGGTGTCCGCTTCATCGAGGAGATGTGCAAGATGCGGGCGTTCGGGCGGATCTGGGATCAGATCACGCGCGAGCGGTACGGCATCGAGAACCCGAAACAGCGCCGCTTCCGCTACGGCGTGCAGGTCAACTCCCTGGGCCTGACCGAGGCCCAGCCGGAGAACAACGTCCAGCGGATCGTCCTGGAGATGCTGGCCGTCACCCTCTCCAAGGACGCCCGCGCGCGGGCCGTCCAACTGCCCGCCTGGAACGAGGCACTGGGACTGCCCCGCCCCTGGGACCAGCAGTGGTCCCTGCGCATCCAGCAGGTCCTCGCGCACGAGAGCGACCTGCTGGAGTACGAGGACATCTTCGCGGGCTCGCACGTCATCGAGAAGAAGGTCGACGAGCTGGTCGCCGAGTCGCTCGCCGAGATCGACCGGATCCAGGAGATGGGCGGCGCCATGGCCGCCGTCGAGTCGGGCTACCTCAAGTCCCAGCTCGTCTCCTCGCACGCCGAGCGCCGCGCCCGGATCGAGGGCGGCGAGGAGAAGATCGTCGGCGTGAACGTGTACGAGTCCACCGAGCCGAACCCGCTCACCGCCGACCTGGACGCCGCGATCATGACGGTCGACCACGCCGTCGAGGCGAAGGTCGTGCGGGCGATCGGCGACTGGCGCACCACGCGCCAGGAGTCCTCGGAGCGCCAGGGCATGGGCGACCCGTTCCACTACCCGACCACCCGGCAGGCCCTGGACCGCCTCAAGGAGGCCGCCGCGGGCACGGAGAACCTCATGGAGGCCACCCTCGAATGCGCCCGCGCCGGGGTCACGACCGGCGAGTGGGCGGGGGCCCTGCGCGAGGTGTTCGGCGAGTTCCGCGCACCCACCGGCGTCTCGTCGGCGCCGGTCGCGGTGGCCGCCGAGGCGGGCTCACCGCTCGCCGAGGTCCGCCGCAAGGTCGAGCGCACGGCCGACGAGCTCGGCGGCCGGCTGCGCCTCCTCGTCGGCAAGCCGGGTCTGGACGGCCACTCCAACGGCGCCGAGCAGATCGCCGTGCGGGCCCGCGACGCCGGGTTCGAGGTGGTCTACCAGGGCATCCGGCTCACCCCGGAGCAGATCGTGTCCGCCACGCTCGCCGAGGACGTGCACTGCGTCGGCCTGTCGATCCTCTCCGGGTCGCACGCCGAGCTGGTGCCCGACGTCCTGGAGCGGCTGCGCGAGGCGGGCGCCGCCGACATCCCCGTGATCGTCGGTGGCATCATCCCCAACGCCGACGCCGAGGACCTGAAGCGTGCGGGTGTCGCCGCCGTCTTCACGCCCAAGGACTTCGGCATCACGGAGATCATCGGCCGTATCGTCGACGAGATCCGGAAAGCGAACAACCTCGACCCGCTGGAGGTCCCCGCATGACCGCGCCCATCAACCGTCTGCGCCCCCGCCGCTCGTGTCTGGCGGTACCGGGCTCGAACCCGCGCTTCCTGGAGAAGGCCCAGGGCCTCCCCGCCGACCAGGTCTTCCTCGACCTGGAGGACGCCTGCGCGCCGCTCGCCAAGCCGGAGGCACGGCACACCATCGTCACGTTCCTCAACGAGGGCGACTGGACGGGCAAGACGCGGGTCGTGCGCGTCAACGACTGGACGACCGAGTGGACGTACCGCGACGTCGTCACCGTCGTCGAGGGCGCCGGCCAGAACCTCGACTGCATCATGCTGCCGAAGGTGCAGACGGCCGACCAGGTCGTCGCGCTGGACCTGCTGCTGACCCAGATCGAGAAGACGATGGGCTTCGAGGTCGGCAAGATCGGCATCGAGGCGCAGATCGAGAACGCCCGCGGCCTCAACAACGTCAACGCGATCGCCGAGGCCTCCCAGCGCGTCGAGACGATCATCTTCGGCCCGGCCGACTTCATGGCGTCCATCAACATGAAGTCCCTGGTCGTCGGCGAGCAGCCGCCCGGCTACGGCGCGGACGCCTACCACTACATCCTGATGAAGATCCTGATGGCCGCGCGCGCCAACGACCTCCAGGCGATCGACGGCCCCTACCTCCAGATCCGCAACGTGGAGGGCTACCGCGAGGTCGCGCAGCGCGCCGCGGCGCTCGGCTTCGACGGCAAGTGGGTGCTGCACCCGGGCCAGGTGGAGGCGTCGAACGAGATCTTCTCGCCCTCGCAGGAGGACTTCGACCACGCCGAGCTGATCCTGGACGCGTACGAGTACTACACGTCCGAGGCGGGCGGCAAGAAGGGCTCGGCGATGCTCGGCGACGAGATGATCGACGAGGCGAGCCGGAAGATGGCGCTGGTCATCTCCGGAAAGGGCCGTGCGGCGGGCATGCAGCGCACGTCCAAGTTCGAGGCCCCGGAGGCGTAAGACACCATGCAGTTCGGCCGCACCTACGAAGAGTTCGAAGTCGGCGCCGTGTACAAGCACTGGCCCGGGAAGACGGTCACCGAGTACGACGACCACCTCTTCTGTCTGCTCACCATGAACCACCACCCCCTCCACATGGACACGAACTATGCGGAGAAGACGACGGACTTCGGCAAGAACGTCGTCGTGGGCAACTACATCTACTCCCTGCTGCTCGGCATGAGCGTGCCGGACGTCTCCGGCAAGGCGATCGCCAACCTGGAGATCGAGTCGCTCAAGCACGTGGCACCGACCTTCCACGGCGACACGATCTACGGCGAGACGACCGTCCTGGACAAGACGCCGTCGAGGTCGAAGAGCGACCGCGGGATCGTCCACGTGGAGACCAGGGGCTACAAGCAGGACGGCACGCTGGTCTGTGTGTTCCGCCGCAAGGTGATGGTGCCCACCGAGACGTACATCAAGGAGCGCGGCGGCGAGCAGCCCGGCCGCCCGGAGCCGAAGCAGCAGGAGAAGTAGCCATGACGCGACTCGCCCAGACCGCCGGACTCACCGACGTCCAGCAGGAGATCCTTTCCACCGTCCGGGACTTCGTCGACAAGGAGATCATCCCGGTCGCCACGGAGCTGGAGCACCGTGACGAGTACCCGCAGCAGATCGTCGACGGCCTCAAGGAACTGGGCCTGTTCGGCCTGATGATCCCGGAGGAGTACGGCGGTCTCGGTGAGTCGCTGCTCACGTACGCGCTGTGCGTCGAGGAGATAGCGCGTGGCTGGATGTCGGTCTCCGGCATCATCAACACCCACTTCATCGTCGCCTACATGCTCAAGCAGCACGGCACGCAGGAGCAGAAGGACACCTTCCTGCCGCGCATGGCGGCCGGCGAGGTGCGCGGCGCGTTCTCCATGTCGGAGCCCGGACTCGGCTCCGATGTGTCGGCGATCACGTCGAAGGGCGTCAAGGACGGCGACGAGTACGTCCTCAACGGTCAGAAGATGTGGCTGACCAACGGCGGCACTTCCACGCTGGTCGCGGTCCTGTGCCGGAGTGACGAAGGACACCCCGAGGGCACGGCCCCGCACAAGTCGATGACGACCTTCCTCGTCGAGAAGGAGCCCGGATTCGGCGAGGTCCGTCCGGGCCTCACCATCCCCGGCAAGATCGACAAGATGGGTTACAAGGGCGTCGACACGACCGAACTCATCATGGATGGGCTGCGAATTCCGGCCAATCGCGTGCTCGGCGGCGCCACCGGCCGAGGGTTTTACCAAATGATGGACGGAGTCGAGGTCGGCCGCGTCAATGTCGCGGCACGTGGTTGCGGTGTCGCTCAGCGTGCATTTGAGCTCGGTGTCTCATATGCCCAGCAACGTCACACTTTCGGGAAGCCGATCGCCCAGCACCAGGCCATCCAGTTCAAGCTGGCCGAGATGGCTACCAAGGTCGAGGCCGCCCATGCGATGATGGTGAATGCAGCACGCAAAAAGGACTCCGGGGAACGAAACGACCTCGAAGCAGGGATGGCGAAGTACCTCGCCTCCGAATACTGCAAAGAAGTCGTGGAGGACGCGTTCCGGATTCACGGCGGTTACGGCTTCTCGAAGGAGTACGAGATCGAGCGCCTCTACCGGGAGGCCCCGATGCTGCTGATCGGTGAAGGTACCGCCGAGATCCAGAAAATGATCATTGGTCGTCGACTGCTCGAAGAGTATCGATTCCAGGGCTAAATGCCCGGTTTGGGGCGTTTTCTCCGCGAAGAAGATCACACCCTGTCAACACTCTTCGGCCGCCGACTCGGCTTCCTGGCTTGCCCAGTTGTGGCTCGCAACCGATAGCATCCGGAGAAAGCCGCCGTCCCCCGTTCATGCGCGGCATCATCCGCTACGAAGGTCATCCATGCCCCACAGCCAAACCTCTGCACCACGCGACGGCATTCTTAAGGGACGCCTTGCTCGCGGAGCATCGCCGTGGCTCCTGCCGACCGTCGCCACCGCGGCACTCAGCCTCGCCCGCGCGCGCCGCTCCAAGGGCGCCGCGGCCGTTGCCGTACCCGCCACCGCTCTGGCGGCGGGCATGCTGTGGTTCTTCCGCGACCCCGAGCGCGAGATCGCTCAGGGGCGGGTCATCTCCCCCGCCGACGGCGTGGTGCAGAGCATCATGCCGTGGAAGGACGGGCGCACCCGCGTCGCCATCTTCATGAGCCCGTTGAACGTCCACGTCAACCGCGCGCCCCTCGCGGGCACGGTGACGTCCGTGGAGCACGTGCCCGGCGGGTTCGTGCCGGCGTTCAACAAGGAGAGCGAGAACAACGAGCGCGTTGTCTGGCACTTCGACACCGAGCTCGGCGACATCGAGATGATCCAGATCGCGGGCGCGGTCGCGCGGCGCATCGTGCCGTACGTGCCGCAGGGCACGAAGGTGGAGCAGGGCGAACGGATTGGCCTGATCCGCTTCGGCTCTCGCGTCGACATCTACCTCCCCGAGGGTGTCGAGGTGGACGTCGAGGTCGGTCAGAAGACCGTGGCTGGGGTGACTCGAATTGACCGTGGTTGATCCTGAAACACAGGCCGGCTGGGTGCCGGAGGCAGTCGAGGACGAGGCCGAGGAGGAGATGCCTCTCTCACTGCGCCTCTCAATAGCGGACACCCTCACGCTCGGTAACGCCACGTGCGGGTTCATGGCGGTGTACTTCACCACCACCGGCATCCTCATCCCGCACCTGCAGGGCAGCAACGAGAGCGGCATGGCGCGGCACTCCGCCGCCACCACCGTGATCCTGATGCTCTGCGCGGCCGTCTTCGACCTGTTCGACGGGCTCGTGGCCCGCAAGCTGCGGTCCTCGCCGATGGGCGCGGAGCTGGACAACCTGTCCGACCTGATCAGCTTCGGGCTCGCCCCCGCCTACTTCGTCCTCGTCTACGGCATGGTCGCGGACGACGCGCACCAGCGCGTGGCGGCGGTGGGCGCGATCGTGGTGCTGCTGGCGGTGGTGCTGCGGCTTGCGCGGTTCAGTTGCGTGACCGTGAAGGACGGCACCTTCCAGGGCATGCCGTCCCCGTTCGGAGCGCTGACGGTCGTCTCGATCGTGCTCCTGGAGCTGCCCTTCGTGGCGACGCTCCTCGCGATCATCGGCACGGCCTGGCTCATGGTCAGCCGCGTCGAGTACCCCAAGCCGCGGGGTCCGCTCGCGGTGGCCATGCTCGCGTGGATCGTCGCGGCCATGGGCCTGCTCGCGGCCTGGGCGTTCGACGCCCCGGGCGGCCAGCTGCTCCTGCAGACCGGCTGCGCGCTCCAGCTCGTCCTCGGCGCGGTGATCCCCCTCTTCGCCACGGCTCGACGGGTCAACAACTTCCGCGACAACCGTCGCGAGGCGCGGGCGGCGCAGCTGCCGTAGCAGCGCCTGTACGGTGCCCCGGGGGCCTGAACCTTCTGGTTCGGGCCCCCTTCGCGTGCCCTGGGGCCGCACCAGGACCTTCACGTGGTCGTCCGGTCGCGCCGGCGCCGCCATCGCCTCGTCCACCCCCGCGAAACCCACCTCCCCGGTGATCAGCGCCGCCGCGTCCACCCTGCCGTCCGCGATCCTGTCCGGCGTCCGGGCGAACTCCTCCGGCGGGTACGCCCTGCACATCGTCACCGTGATGTCCTTGTAGATCCCGACCACGGGACGGAAGGTGCCCTCGGTCATGCAGGCGCCGATCAGGAGCACACGGGTGGCGCGCGGGGCCCGGTGCAGGACCGTGTTCAGCATGCCCGGCCGGCCCGAGCACTCGTACACGGACAGTGACTGGCCGGAAACGCTCGCCTCGCGCCACGCGTCGAAGGGGTCCCGCGTGGCCGGATCCACCACCACGTGCGCTCCGAAACGCTCTGCCAGCCCTCTGCGGCGCGCGGAGGGCGGCCCGGCGTGTGGATCGCGGCGGACGCGGGAGGGGTGGCCGCCCTCAAGGACCTGCTGCGGGAGCAGGGGCTCGCGCCGCACGCGACCTGGCTGGTCGCGCGCGGCGAGGACGACGGGGAGATCGTCGCCCGCGCCTGGGACCTGACGGCGGTACGGGCCGCGCACGAGGAGTTCGTCGGGCGCTTCGGCGCGGTGCGCGCGGACTCGGACGAGGCGGCGTTCGTCCTGCGGACGCGGCTGGTGCACGCGTGGCGCGGCACGTTCGAGCGGGATCCGCGCCTGCCCCGGCAACTGCTGCCGCCCGACTGGCCGGGGTTCGCGTCGACAAAGCTGTTCATCGACACCTGGCGCGGGCTGCGGGTTCCCGCGGACCGTCACTGGCGACGGCTGGCGCGGGACCCGCGCGCCTGACTCGCCGCCCCGCCGTGTACCCCTGCGCCGCCGCGGCCACGCCCGGCCCGCGGACGACCTTCATGCCGCCCGTGGCGCCGGAGTGGCCGGCGTGCCCGGATCCCGGCGGGGCCGGATCCGGGCACGCATGCTTCGGATGACCGGACGAGCGCCCCGGGACGGGGTGTTCAGACGCTGAGAAGATCCTGGAACGCGCTCGCCGACTCCGTCGCGGACCTGCCGTAGGGCGCGTCGAAGTTCCAGACGAGGAAGAGCAGGAAGGCGATCAGCGCGCTGAAGGTACCGGCGAGCAGCAGCTCCCGGCCCGAGCGTCTGATCTGCAGCGTGAAGATCAGCCCGACGGTGACGAGTGCCCCGGCGACCAGGCCGAACCAGACGACCCCGGGGAGGGTCTCCTCCGCGTTGTCGGCCCGTGCCCTGCGCGCCTCGTCGGCGGCGGCCACCTGGTCGAGCAGCGGCTGGTACGTCTGCGCCTCCAGTTCGCTCGCGGGCGGGCGGGCGGCGATGTCGTGGCGCAGGGTGTCGAGGAGTTCGGTGCCCCGGTCGGTGAGCTCGTGCTCCTCGATCATGAGCGGCCACTCGACGGTCGTCACGTGCTCGGTGTAGCGCCGCACGTCGTGCTGGATGCGCTCCTCGGCGTTCGCCGGGTAGACCTGCGCGCGCCGGGTGATCTCGTGCAGCGCCTGGGCCTCCTGGCGGGCGCTGTCCTCGGCGGCGCCGCGCGCCTCCCAGACGCCGGCGATGGCGAGTCCGAGGACGATGGCGTACACGACGCCGACCATCATCACCATGTACTCGATGACGTCGGGCGTCTCGCTGGTGTCGTCGTCGTCCGCGGGCACACGGCGGTGCCTGACCACGGTCATCGTCAGCACGACCGCACAGGCCAGCGCCATGGCGCCGCCGAGGACGATCCATTCCGTCACGAAGAGCCTCCGGAGGGGGAGTTGGGGCGGGATCGGGCGCCCGACGCGCCGCCCGCGGCGGAGCGCGAGCGCGGCCGCAGCAGGGCGGCGGCGAGGACCGCGGGCGTGGTGACGACCATCGTGGTCGTCACCACGGACCGCCCGCCCACGCGCTCCGCGTCCTTCGGCGGGCGGTAGGCCGGCGCGGGGTAGGAAGGCGGGGCAGGGGGGTCG
>NZ_LIRJ01000367.1 GCF_001419745.1 Streptomyces silaceus
GTACTGGAGTGGTCCACGGCCCTGGCCGAGGCGAAGGCCAAGACGGGGGCTAGGGGGGGCTGTGGGACGTGGGGTGGGGGAGTGAAGCGGCCGTTTCGCGCAGGTGTGCGTGCAGTCCGCGGTGCGTCTCTCGCCGTGGCAGCCATTCCTTGCGGATCTTGGCCACGCACGTGTAGTTGGTGTCGCAGACGTTGGCGAGGGGGGACTCGACCGTCTGCGTCGCGAACTGGTAGGCGTCCAGTTCGCTGAAGCCGTAGTCACGGACCAACCACTGCACCAGGTCGAGCTGGGATATTCGGAACGCGTCTTCGAGTGGTCGCGCCGACCCGGTGGAGATGATGTGCGTGTCGGACTCCAGCCGGGGCCNNGACGGGCATGCCCGTCGCCCAGGCTCACCATGGCACCTTCGACATTCACCCCGAGGTAACAGGTGACACCGGCCCGCATCTCAGGGGTGTCCATGTTGCCTCCGTGAGCGTCGGGCACGAGTGCCGAGCGCACCTCCAGATTCGCCGGCGCCACACCGACGGTTCCGTGCATCGGGTCCATGGGCAGCTCGAGCGTGAAATCACTGTCCCGCGCGCTGAACTGAGCGGTGCGGCGCGTCCGGTCGAGCTGCCAGATCCACACGGTCTCGGGCAGCGGCGGCTGGAGCGAAGCCGTGGCGTGCGTGGAGGTGAGAGCACCGAACAGAGGAACCGTGGTGGAGGCCGCCCAGTCGCGGGCTGGTTCGATCGACACGAAGTGTACCGCCACGGTGTCACCTGGTTCGGCACCTTCCACGTAGAACGGGCCGGTCTGCGGATTGAGGAACGGAAACTCACAGACCTCGGAGACGAGGTCCTTCTCGGAGCGCACCTTCCCAGCGAAGCAGTCCTCCGTGAACAGGTCGAGAACCGTGCCCGGCGCGACACGTGCCACCGGCGGCGCGCCGCCGAACGTCCAGGCGTAATCGCCCGCTTGGGGACGCACGGTCAGGATCTTGGCGTCACTCATCGCTGTGCTGCTCCACTCTGTCCGGAGGGGGTGTCGCTCCCGGCTGCTCCACCCGGAGGGGCGTTGCGCCGACCGCGTGCGCCGAGCAACTCGAACTGTTCCGTGTCGTGATGCTCTGGAACAGGACCGCGCGAAGCCCGATGGCTGCCCGGCACAGCCCTGGAGTGGTTTCCCCCCGACATCCGAATCCCCCGATCCATGCGGCCTCTGCCGTCGCTGGACGGCGGCGCCTCACGCGAATTACGGTACGGCGCCCGCTGGTCCAGGCGAAAGAGCGTGGCTCGAATCTGTGTACAGCCTCGTGACTGTGGATAACTCAGCCACTCGATCGAGGGATCGGAGTGGCCGTATCGGCCCATCGGGCGAGGCTGGACCGTCTGATCCTGCCGGGCCCACCGGTCATTCGGCCCGAGATATCGCTGCCGGATCGTCCAGTACCGCCCGCGCCACCGAGTGTGCCGCGCCCAGCAGTGGTCCGTCCGGACCGAGGCGGGAGACCGTCACACCGCAGGCCCGCCCCGCGGTGCGCTCCTTCAACTCCTCTTCCACTGCGGGCAGCAGCCATGGCGCGAGGCGCGACAGCGCGCCGCCCAGTACCACGGCCTGCGGATCCAGCAGATTGACGGCGCCGGTGAGAGCGATGCCCAGCGCCGTCCCCGCGCCCCGCAGCGCCTTCCGCACCGCCTTGTCCCCTGCGTCGGCGCGCTCGGCGAGCAGCCCCACCCGGTCCTCGCCGGGGTCCAGACCCGCCGCGCGCAGCACTGCCTCCTCACCTGCGTACTGTTCCAGGCAGCCCCGACCGCCGCAGGGACAGGGGGCGCCTTGGGGCCGCACGGGCATGTGCCCCAGTTCGCCGGCGAATCCGTGTGTTCCGCGCAGCACCTGCCCGTCGACCACGAGCGCGGCGCCGATGCCGATCTCCGCCGAGACATGGAGGAAGTCCTCGGGCGACTCCTCGCCGAGCCACAGCTCGGCGAGCGCGCCGAAGTTGGCCTCGTTATCCACGGTCAACGGCAAGTCGGTCGACAGCAGGGGAGTCAGGTCGATGTCGTGCCAGCCGAGGTTGGGGGCGCGGACGACCGTGCGCGTGTCGCGGGCGACGAGGCCGGGCACAGCCACCGCGAGGCCTGCCGGGGACAGTCCTGCCTGACAGGCCTCGGCGCACACCCGGTCCACCAGGAGGGAGAGTTCTTCCAGGACTGGCACGGCCGCACGGCCACGGTTTCGGGCCGGTCGCACGGCGCGTGCTCGTGTCTCACCGCGCAGGTCGACCGCGCAGACCGCGAGGTGGTCGACGCCCACTTCGGCGCCGATGCCGACGGGCCCGCGTGCGCTGACAGCGAGGGCGGACCCGGGGCGGCCCACCTTGCCGGGGCGCTCCGGACCCAGTTCATCGAGAAGTCCGGACCGGATCAGTTCGTCCACCAACGTGGATACGGCTGCGCGCGTCAGACCGATGCGGGAGGCCACGGCGGCACGGGACAGCGGTCCGTGCGCGGCCACGGTGTGCATCACCCGGGAGAGATTGCGGCGGCGCATCGACTGCTGGGTGTCGGGCAGCCGTGCACCAGATGTCCCCCGGCGCGCATCGTGCAGCGGTGCGGTCATGCTTCGGTCAGCCCTCACTCCCCATGGGGCGCCCTCTCCAGGAGCGGCGCCGCGTCGGAGAGTACCCCGGAGATCCGCGACAGCGTCGCTTCGTCGCGTTCCACAGCGTCGAGCACAGGGCCTTGCGCGGTGTTCCAGCGCCGCGCGATGGCGCGGGGATCCTCCCCGGTCAGTACCCCCGCGGCTTGCGCGGCGGCGCCGAGCGCGACCAGCTCCTGAGCCTGCGGGATCTGCACGGGACGCCCGGAGAGGCGCCGTACGGTGTGCTGCCAAGCGGTACCCCGGGCTCCGCCGCCGATGAGCAGCAAGGGGGACGAGCGGTCGGCGTCGCTGTCGAGGACCAGGTCGAGCGCCCCGAGCAGCGCGTGCACGGCCCCGTCGTAGGCCGCCTGCAACACCTGTCCCGGCGTCGTGTCGTGCCGCAACCCGTGCAACACCCCCGAGGCGTGGGGAAGATTCGGTGTGCGCTCGCCGTCCAGATACGGCAGGACGGTGACTGAACCGTCCGGTTCGACCGCCTCGCGCTCCAGGCCCAGCAACGAGGCCACCCGGTCCACGGCGAGTGTGCAGTTGAGCGTGCAGGCCAGGGGTAGCCAAGCGCCGCGTGCGTCGGCGAATCCTGCGACGGTTCCGGTCGGGTCGGCGGGGCGGTGTTCTGATACCGCGTACACCGTGCCCGAGGTACCGAGGCTCAGTACGGGTGTGCCGGGGTGCAGGCCGAGTCCCAGGGCGGCTGCCGCATTGTCACCGGTGCCGGGCGCGACGAGTGTGCCCCTGGAGAAAA
Organism: Streptomyces silaceus; assembly: GCF_001419745.1. Taxonomy (GTDB): domain Bacteria; phylum Actinomycetota; class Actinomycetes; order Streptomycetales; family Streptomycetaceae; genus Streptomyces; species Streptomyces silaceus. The sequence continues at coordinate 3,389 of NZ_LIRJ01000367.1, forward strand.
GCAGTTCACCGCCGCTGTGGACGGTGCCGACGACTTCACCGGGATCTGCGACGCGGGGGAGGAGCGCCGGGTCGAGGCCCACCATGTCGAGGATCGCTTCGTCGTACGTCTCCGAAGCCGATGCCCACCACCCCGTTCCGGAGACGTCGCCGCGATCGGTCGTGCCGACCCCGGTGAGGCGTTCCGTGAGGTAGTCGTGGGGGAGACGCACGGCAGCGGTGGCACGGGCGACGGCCGGCTCGTGTTCGGCGAGCCAGGCCCACTTCGTCACGGTGAAGGACGGCCCCGGCACACTGCCGACGCGGTCGGCCCACACCTTGGGGCCGCCGAGCCGTTCGACGAGGCGCCGTGCCTGCGGGGCCGATCGCACGTCGTTCCAGAGCAGGGCCGGCCGCACCGGGGCGCCGTCCTTGTCGAGCGTGACCAGCCCGTGCTGCTGGCCGCCGATGGACACCGCCGCGGCCTCGCGGGCGGCCCGCCCGCACTGGGCCAGAGCCGCACACAGGGCGTCCCACCAATCCTGGGGGTCGCTCTCGCGGTACTCACCCGTGCTGACACGGTGCGAAGCCTGGCCGCTCGCCACGATCCGACCGGTGGCCGCGTCGACGACCAGGGCCTTGGTGGACTGCGTGGAGCTGTCCACGCCGACGACCAGAGGCCCTTGTGCGGCGGGAGCTGATGACATGGCGGTCTCCGTTCCTGCGGCTCTCCCCGGGCTAGCCCCGGAGTTCCCTCCCTGACCTTCCCAGAGGAGCCCTCGGATACTAATTTGTAAACGGCCATGACGAAATAGGCGAGGGAGTCACACATGAACTACCAACCCACTCCTGAGGACAAGTTCACGTTCGGCCTGTGGACCGTCGGCTGGCAGGGCCGGGATCCGTTCGGAGATGCCACCAGGGCCGCGCTCGACCCCGCCGAGTCAGTGCGGCGCCTCGCGGAACTGGGTGCCTACGGAGTGACGTTCCACGACGACGACCTGATCCCGTTCGGATCATCGGGCGCCGAACGGGAGGGGCACATCAAGCGTTTCCGGCAGGCACTGGACGCCACCGGTCTCGTCGTGCCGATGGCCACCACGAACCTGTTCACCCACCCCGTCTTCAAGGACGGCGCGTTCACCGCCAACGACCGCGACGTACGCCGCTACGCGCTGCGCAAGACGATCCGCAACATCGACCTGGCGGTCGAGCTGGGCGCGCGCACCTACGTCGCGTGGGGTGGCAGGGAGGGCGCGGAGTCCGGTGCCGCGAAGGACGTGCGCGACGCGCTCGACCGCATGAAGGAGGCCTTCGATCTGCTCAGCGAGTACGTCACGACACAGGGGTACGACCTGCGCTTCGCGATCGAGCCGAAGCCGAACGAGCCGCGCGGTGACATCCTGCTGCCCACTGTCGGGCATGCCCTGGCGTTCATCGACCGTCTGGAGCGGCCCGAACTGTTCGGCGTCAACCCGGAAGTGGGCCACGAACAGATGGCGGGCCTGAACTTCCCGCACTCGATCGCTCAAGCACTGTGGTCCGGCAAGCTCTTCCACATCGACCTCAACGGCCAGACCGGCATCAAGTACGACCAGGACCTGCGGTTCGGCGCGGGTGACCTGCGCAGCGCCTTCTGGTTGGTGGACCTGCTGGAGAGGGGCGGCTACGACGGGCCCCGGCACTTCGACTTCAAGCCTCCCCGTACGGAGGACTACGAAGGTGTGTGGGCGTCGGCGTCGGGCTGCATGCGCAACTACCTGATCCTCCGGGAGCGCTCGGCTGCGTTCCGCTCGGACCCGGAGGTCCAGGAGGCGCTGCGGACTGCGCGGCTGGACGAACTGGCGCTTCCCACCGCTGAAGACGGGTTGTCCGGCCTGCTCGCCGACCGGGCCGCCTTCGAGGCGTTCGACGTGGAGGCGGCCGCCGCGCGCGGGATGGCCTTCGAGCGCCTCGACCAACTCGCCATGGATCACCTCTTGGGGGCCCGGGGCTGAGTGCGCCCCCAGAGGTCCGCTGCTGAGCGGATCCCGTGGTTCGTATCAACTGCCGCACAGGGGTCGTCTGGTGACCGGTTCGAGGCGACGCTTGATGGTATGGCCATGCGACCCGTGCCGCCCCAGCCGCCTCCACCGCCGCCCAGTGGTCCACCGCCCGGGGGCGGAGGCGGTTTCGGCCCGCCCGCAGGGGGTGGGTTCGGGCTGCCTCCGGACGGCGGTGGGTGGCCGCCCACCCCGCCTCCCGGCCGGCCCCCAGGCAGGCGCGGTGGGCTCTTCGCCCTCCTCACGGTCATCGTTGCCCTGGGAGCCATCGTCGCTGTGGTGCTGGTGGCCACCAGGGGTGACGACGGAGAGGGCAAGAAGAGCCCCATTGAGAGCACCAAGAAGAGCGATCGAACTCCCACGGCGACACTGAGCGTCCCGCAGATTCCGAGCCGGCTTCCCACCGGGCTGCCGAGCGATGTGCCTACGGGGTTGCCCAGTGGGTTCCCCTCCCTGCCCACGGGCTTCCCCAGCGACCTCGATTCACTGTTGCCCTCGCGGGCGGGCGACGACGCCCCGTACTACCTGCTGACGGTCGGCGAGTGCTTCGACATCAGCGACAGCAGGCCGGGACGCGCAGCGAAGAAGTCGTGCCATGAACCACACGACGCCGAGCTGGTCGAACTCGCCGAACTGGACGGCTCGTTCGCGACAGACGCGGCTCTCAAGAAGAAAGCCGCCGCGCTGTGCGAGAGGCCGCTGCAACGCAAGGCGCGCAGTCAGCCCTCGGGTACCGTACGCGGGACTCTGGTGCAGTACCCCGACGCCTATGGCTACAAGGCTGGCATCGACGATGTCGCGTGCAGCCTGGCGGGGGACAGCGGCTCGGGCAAGCACAAGCTCACCAAGCCGCTGTCCTGACTGAGCGGTGTCTCCGAAGAAGGCGCATTCGCGCCCTCATCGAAAGCGCCCCCAAGAGAGGCCTCCAAGGCGGCGCCTCAGTACTTCCGCGGCAGGCGCACGTACGTCACGGAAGTTTCCACTCCGCTGTCCACCAGCCGGCCGTCCTTGTCGAAGGCCTCCGGACCGTCCGTCATGCCGAAATCGTTGTCGTTGATGAGGGCAAGGGTGCGGCTGTCGACCCGGGCGACTCCCTCGATCTTGCCGGGCACACCGTCGACGGTCCCCAGGTCGACGACGAGCCGCTTGTCGAGGACCGGCACTCCGGAGGCGCTGGGGTCGTCGAGCTGCTCCAAGGAGGGCTGCGTCGTGTCCTTGTCCCACTTGCCGCCGAGGATGTTCGCCCGCCGATCGAGCGTGACGCTCTGGAGCCGTGCGGCCTTGTCGGTGCGCTCCTGGACGAGCAGCCGCTCGCGGCCGACGGCGACCACGGAGGAGATCTTCAGCTCGGAGGTGTCGTCCTCGCCGGGGTCGACGACGTCCACGGGGTCGAACCGGTAGGCGTACTCGGCGGTCACAGCCTGCTTCTTCGGCGAGAAGCGCAGCAGTCGTGTGGTGCGCGAGGCGTCACCCGCGTCCGCGTCAGGGAGGGACAACGGGCTCTGCACCGCCATCACCAGGTCCCCGCCAGGGAGCTGGGCGAGGCCTTCGAAGCCACGGTTGGTCTTGCGGTGCAGCAGGATCCCGGGCAGTGCCTCGACCACCGGGTAGTCGGCGCCCTGGAGCCCGAGTCCCTGGGGCACGTAACGCTTGAGTACCTTCCCGCGCGCGGAGACGTGGATCAGGGAAGGGCCGTACTCGTCGACCAGCCAGAAACTTCCGTCGGCCGCCCGCACGATGCCTTCGGTGTCCAGCCCGTTCGGGTCGTACGAAACAGGAGTCTTCGCGTCGTACGAGTACGGTGCCTCGTCGCGTCCCTTCTGATTGGGCAGGCCGGTGACGGGCTTCCCGGAGGACGTGGTGATCGGGAGCGCGGAGACGACCTTGACCTTGTCCCCCGAGACACGGATCTTCACGATAGCCGGGTCGAATCCGGGCACCGGGAAGGTGCGGCGCTTCTTGCCGTCCACCTTGATCTGACCATTGGGCCCCCGGTCGGTCACCGTCCAGAATTCGCCCTTGCGGCCTGCCGGGTAGAGGTCGCTTCCGATACCGCCGAGGTCGACACCACGGTCGTCGCTCACTGTCCCCGGGAGCAGACCGTTGCTGAACGTGCCGAGAGGGATGTCCCCGAGAGTCGCCACACCGGTGACGTGTGCCTTCTTGTGGCCCCCGCTCGCCTGCTGACCGGTGGCGGTACCGGTCGCCACGAGTGCGGCGATCACGGCGAGCGGTACGCCGACGGCTGCGGAACGGCGGACACGGCCCTTGCGGGCGGCGTGCGGGGACATCGGGGCCTCCTGGGGCACGAGTTCGGTGACAGCGGTCAGACTTCGCCGCCGCCACGAACGCGAGGGGGCTGCCAGGTGAACGCAGGGAGACGCGCAAACGGCGCCTCCCGCGAGGGGCAGGAGGCGCCGTCGAGGACCACCGGTCCGATCAGTAGCCGTGGGACTGAGTGCCCTGGTCATCCCCCTTCAGATAGAGCGTGCTGGCGGAGCCTGATGAACCCGATGCCCCCGCTGTCGAGCCTGGGGCGGCTCGTGCGGTCAGACCTCCCTGAACCGACGTGGTCCACGCTCGCTTATGACATGGCCGCGCTCAATCGCTGGCCGGGGTGAGTGCGTGCGCCGGTGTTCCCGGCGCACGGACGCCTCACGCGAACGCGCCGGTGGGCGCCGTGCAGGTTTCGGCCACACACTCTCCGCGCCGACGCGCCCGTAACCGGGGCGGCGTGCCGGTCGACGGGGCGCCCGGGACGGCCGTGCCCGTCAACCGGTCGCCGCCCGCTCCCGCCTCACTCGCTTCCACCGGCCACGGCGAGTGCCGTCGCCGGGTCGTGGGCCGGAGCCCCGGCAGGGGCCCAACGCCCGCGCTCCTTGCGGTAGGGCCACCAACGGCCGTCCCTGCCATGGCGCAGCTGAGCGTCCGCGCCGACGACGGTCCAACGGTTGCGTGCCGCGCGCAGCTGAGGCCGCTCGTCCTCGTCCCATGCCGCGTCCAGCGCGGCACGCGCGCGTGCCATCGCCTCGCCCTTCGGCGTCCATTCCTCCTCAAGGACCTGGAGCGCCGCCCGGCCCCCGTACTCCCAGGCCCGCACGGCGAGCGCGAGACCGTCCCTGCCCCGGTCGGACACTTCGGAGAGGCGCGCTTCGACGGCCCGGACGGGATGTGCTGCGGCAAGGCGTACGGCGTCCTCGCTCACGGTCAGCTCGCCCTCCACCGGCAGACGGTCGTGCCCGGGAGCGAGCGCCTCGGCCAGCAGCCGGTACCCCTCGACCGCCGCCTGCGCGGCCAGGAACTCGACCGCTGCCACGTCGAGGCCCGGCACAGGCTCCACCTCCGTGTCGAGCGTCGGCGGCAGTCCCGGTTCCTCGGGCAGCGGAGGCAGCGCGGGCAGCGGAGGCAGGATGGCGCCGTCCGCGTACGCCTCGGCGGCGTCCACGCCCTCTGCGGCGGCATCCTGGCCGTCCTCGACGGTCGCCGCCGCGTCGGTCCGCGCGACGCTGCGCACCTGCAGCTCGTCCAGGAGCTCGCGTTCCCCTCGCCCTCGCATCAGGAGAAGCACGAAAGGGTCCTGGTCGAGCAGCCGCGCCACCTGGTAGCAGAGTGCTGCCGTGTGACCGCAGTGGTCCCACGCGTCGCAGTCGCACTCGGGCTCCAGGTCACCGATGCCCGGTAGCAGCTCGATGCCGGTAGCCACCGCGTCCTCCACCAGGTGCGGCGGCATCTCACGATCCAGGAGAGCCGCGATGTGCCCGGCCCGCTCGATGGCCATTCCCAGGAATTGGTCCCATTCCTCAGGGCTCATCTCCTGCAGCAGGACGTCGGAACGGTGCGACGAGCCGTCGCGGTCCTGCACGACGGCGGTGATCCTGCCGGGACGCACCGAGACCGCCCCCACCGCACCCGCGCGCGCGAGCCTGCGCCCCGCCTTGAGCTGCTGCGTGTCCAGTGCCGTGTCCTCCAGGGCCTTGAGCCAGGCCTGTCCCCACCAGGTCTGTGCGAAGCCCCGGCCATGCGCCGGCGGCATGGCCGCGAAGGTGCGCTCGCCCGAGGGCATCCCCGCGCGCGGGGCGTCGTCCCCGACGCCATAGGTCTCGTCATGGATGTCGCTCATCGCGTGCCCCCTCGCAGCTCCACCAGGTCTGACAGTTCGGCGTCGGTCAGCTCGGTGAGTGCTGCCTCGCCGGAACCGAGTACGGAATCGGCCAACTCCCGCTTGCGCAGCAGCATGTCGGCGATGCGGTCCTCGATGGTTCCCTCCGCGATGAGCCGGTGCACCTGCACCGGCTGTGTCTGCCCGATGCGGTACGCGCGGTCGGTGGCCTGAGCCTCGACCGCGGGGTTCCACCAGCGGTCGTAGTGCACGACGTGCTCGGCGCGCGTCAGGTTCAAGCCCGTACCGGCTGCCTTGAGGGACAACAGGAAGACCGGGACGTCGCCGTCCTGGAATCGCTGCACCATCGCCTCTCGCTCCGCTACGGAGGTACCGCCGTGCAGGAACTGCGACGGGATACCGCGGGCCGACAGATGCCGTTCGATCAGTCGTGCCATTTGGACGTACTGCGTGAACACGAGCACGCTCGCGTCCTCGGCGAGGATCGTGTCGAGCAACTCGTCCAACAGCTCCAGCTTTCCGGAGCGGCCAGGAATCCGGGGCTTGTCCTCCTTGAGGTACTGCGCCGGGTGGTTGCAGATCTGCTTGAGCCCGGTGAGGAGCTTGACGATCAGACCCCGTCGTTCGAAACCGTCGGCTCCGGAGATCTCGGCGAGCGTCTCCCGCACGACGGCTTCGTAGAGGCCGGCTTGTTCCGTGGTGAGCGAGACGGCCCGATCGGTCTCCGTCTTCGGCGGCAGCTCGGGCGCGATCCCCGGATCCGACTTGCGACGGCGCAACAGGAACGGACGCACGAGCTGCCCGAGGCGCTCGGCGGCGGCCGGGTCCGTGCCGCCCTCGACGGCCTGTGCGTAACGCGTGCGAAAGGTCCCGAGCTTGCCGAGCAGGCCGGGGGTCGTCCAGTCGAGGATGGCCCACAGCTCGGACAGGTTGTTCTCCACCGGAGTGCCGGTGAGCGCCACGCGCGCGCGGGCCCCGATGGTGCGCAGTTGCTTGGCCGTGGCCGAGTAAGGATTCTTGACGTGCTGCGCCTCGTCCGCGACGACCATGCCCCAGGAGATCTGTCCGAGCTTCTCCGCGTCGAGCCGCATCGTTCCGTAGGTGGTGAGGACGAATTCGCCGTCCGACAGGTCCTCCAAGCCGCGCTGAGCACCATGGAAGCGACGCACGCGCGTGCCTGGCGCGAACTTCTCGATCTCGCGCTGCCAGTTGCCCATCAGCGAGGTAGGGCAGACCACCAGGGTGGGTCCCGCGGACTCCTCCTGTGTCTGCCGGTGCAGATGCAGCGAGATCAGTGTGATGGTCTTCCCGAGACCCATGTCGTCGGCGAGACAGCCACCCAGCCCGAGGGACGTCATCCGGGCGAGCCAGTTCAGACCGCGCAGCTGATAGTCGCGCAGCTCTGCGGCAAGGGTGGCGGGTTGACCGACCGGCTCCATCCCTTCGGGGTCGGCAAGCCGTTCACGCAGGGTGGCAAGCCATCCCGTCGGCTGAATGTCGAAGCGCCGGCCGTCGACCTCGGCGGTGCCTGTCAGCGCGGCACTGAGGGCGTCGATGGGGGTGACCTTGCGATCCTGGCGGTCTCGGGCGCGACGTGCCGCTTCGGGGTCGATGAGGACCCACTGGTCGCGCAGGCGCACCACGGGACGGTTCGCCTCGGCGAGCCGGTTCAGCTCCTCGCGGGACAGTTGCTGGTCGCCCAGCGCGAAGCGCCAGTTGAAGGCGAGCAGAGCGTCGGCGGACAGGAAGGACGGCGTGTCCGAGGAGAGCTTGTCAGGACTGCGCCCCTCCTCGTCCTGCGCGTCGTCCGCTGGGCCGATGACCGCGCGCGCGGTGAGACTGCGAGCCAACTCCCGGGGCCAGTGGACCTCGACGCCCGCGACCGCCAGCATCCGGGCACCCTCGCCCAGGAGCTCGGTGACATCCTCGTCGGCCAGCTCGATCGCGTCCGGAACACCGGCTGACAGCAGCGGCGAGAGCGCGGGCCACGCGCGCGTGGCACGACGCAGGGCGAGAAGGGCGTCCATCCGCGCGCGCGGGCCGAAGGCCTGGCCCGCGGCCCCTGACTCGGCCCACACTTCGGCCGCGTCCGCGACGAGGGAGGGATCGCTCACGCTGTGCAGCTGCAGTACGGCCCGGAAGGGCAGCCGGGTGCCGTCCTCGGTGACCGATGTGAGGCCGGGGATCTCCACGCGCAGCGAGATCCGTACGCCCGCATCGTGCCCGGCGGCCACGTCCAGGGCCCAGGCGCGCTGCTCCGGCACGTGCTGGGGTTCGGGCGCCGCGAAGGCGGGGTTTGCGGCTGCCGTAGCCGCGGCGGGGGAGCGCGGGAGTGTGTCGGCCACCGCGTCGAGGAACTGGCGCAGCAGGCGTTCCGGTTCGGGCAGCCGCAGAGGTGCCACGTCGTTCAGCGGCAGCGCGTGGGCGGCGGGCGGCATCGCCGCGGCCAGCTCGCGCAGGCGCTGCAGATCCTCGGCCCCCAGCGGCCCGGCGCGCCACGCGTCGTGGTCGCTGACGGTCAGTCCCGGCAACAGCAGCCCGCGGGCCGCCAGTTGCAGGGCGAGGACGCCCGCGGTTCCCCAGAAGGCGGCTGTCGGATGGGTTCCTGATGCGGCACGCGCGCGCGTAAGAACCGGCAGCGCGGTGCGGACGGGGAGGAGCAGCGCGGGTACGCGGACGAGCTCGGCACCGTCGTCGCCCGGTACGGCGACAGCCAGTTCGGAGTGTGCGCCCGCAGCGCTGGACGGTGGCTCGGTGCCGTCGGGGTGCCAGAAGGCGACCTGCCCTTCGCGAGCCGGGTCGGCAGGAACGAAAAGAACCGAACAGCGCGACAGTTCGGGGATCTCGGAGGGGGACACGACAGGGAGCCTGTGCACAGCGATGACGCATTCCTCAAATTTGACTACTGAGACCAGAGCGGCCGAGAGTACCTCACGATCCGCGTTTCGTGGCAGCGAACCTCTAGTGATCCCGGTCACTTCGCGTGGGGAGGGTGTAGCCAGCCCCACTGTCGGGCGGTGCTGGCCCCCGGGTGGACACGGGTGGTGGCGCCATGGTTGCCCAAGGTCACCGATCCGTACGTTCTATCAGGTCAGCCCGTTGTTTCGAAGACCGGAGACCACCATGCCCCAGGCCGCCGCGGCAGTCGCGGAACGCCCGTCAGTCAGCGCCGGCGGGCAATCCGCCGGAAGTGATTTCGCGCCTCTCCTGCGGACCGTCAAGGAGCAAGGCCTCCTGGACCGCCGCATCGGCTGGTACGCGCGCACCATCGGCGTCAACGCCCTCGCGCTGGTGGCTGTGGGCATCGGAATGTTCGTTCTCGGCAGCTCGTGGTGGGTGCTGTTGCTGGCTCCCGTGCTCTCCATCCTGTGCGCCCGCACGGCGTTCATCGGCCACGACGCCTGCCACGCACAGATAACCGGCAAGCGATCCGTGAGCCGTGCCATCAGCCTCGTGCACGCCAATCTCCTCCTCGGGATGAGCACCGCCTGGTGGACCGACAAGCACAACAGGCACCACGCCAACCCCAACCACATCGAGAAAGATCCTGACGTCGCCGCCGACGTTCTCGTGTGGACCAGCAAGCAGGCCAAGGTCCGCGTGGGCTTCCGCCGCTGGCTCACCCGGAACCAGGCCTGGCTCTTCTTCCCGCTGACGCTCCTCCAGGGCATCGCCATGAAGGTCTACGGCTTCCAGGATCTGCGCCGTCAGTCCCCGCGCGAACGCCTCGTGGAGGGCCTCCTGCTGGTCGCCCACCTCGCCGGCTACGTCTCGCTGCTCCTGCTCGCCATGCCCCTCGGTCACGCGATCGCCTTCGCCGCCATCCACCAGGCGCTGTTCGGCCTCCACCTCGGGCTGGCTTTCGCTCCCAACCACAAGGGCATGGAAATGCCCGAACCGGGCGGCGAACGCATGGGGCACCTGGCCCGGCAGGTGCTCACTTCGCGCAACATCAAGGGCGGCCCGGTGACCGACTGGTTCCTCGGCGGGCTCAACTACCAGATCGAGCACCACCTCTTCCCGAGCATGCCCCGTCCTCACCTGCGGCTCGCCCGGCCCGCCGTACGTGCCCACTGCGCCGCCGTGGGCATGCCCTACGCGGAGACCGGCTTTGTCGACTCCTACCGGCAGGTGCTGCGTCACATGTACGAGGTCGGTGAGCCGCTGCGCGTCGAGTAGCGGTCGAAGGAAACGGGGCCGGCACGGGCGTCGTGGGCGGGAGCCGATTGAGCAACCATTAGGGGGTGCGGCTCAGGGATCTCTCAGGGGTGCGGTCAGGAACCGTGGGGGATCCATCCCCGTTTTCCCATACAGAGAGCGGCAGAGGCCGCGAAGGAGGCGACGCACATGTCGAAGAACGCGAAGATCGCCGCAGGCGGCGTGGCGGCCGGGCTCATCCTGCTGATCTGGCTGCCCTGGTGGGCCGCATTCCTCATCGTGCTCGGAGTCCCGGCGGCGGCCTACCTGACGCTCGACCCGGGCCAGCGACGCCGGCTGCGCCGGGTCACCCGCAAGGAAATAGGCCACTGACGGACAGGCCTGTGCGGCGCTTCCGCGCCGCCCGCCGCTTGCGGCGGTGACGCGCTTGGTTCCGCGAGCGGTCGGAAAGGGGCGAGCGAGGGCCCATGGCCGGCCACGGGCCGTACTCAGGCCGGGCGGACCGCCATCTTGTCGAGCGCTTCCAGAAGCGCGGGCAGCTCGGGGCCGCGCCCGACCGGCACGACCTCGCCCGGCTCCTCGTCCAGCAGTACGAACGCGATGTCGTCGGTCCGGGCGACCATCGACCAGCCGGGGCCGTCGGCGCGCAGGGTCCGAGCGTCACCCGAGGCGAAGGAGGACCGCACTCGGCCCAGGGGCGGGGGAGTGTCCACGTACGCACGGGCTTCGGCCAGGACGCGCCGGACACCGGTCGGCGGCTCCTCGTCGGCCTTCTCCGGGGAGGCTTCCGCCGGACCGTCGGTCACGAAGTCGGCGTCGTCGATCTGCTCGCGCCAGGACGCCCACTGCAGTGCTATCTCGTCGGCGCCCAGGCGGCGCTGGGCCGGCCCCCAGGTGTCGGCCTGCGGTGGAGCGAGCGGCTCCCGGGCCGAGCCGTTGGGGCCCGGCTCCGGATCGTGCGGCGCCGGAACACCGGGTGCCGCGACAGCGACCGCGAGCGGCCAGCCGGGCAGCGCGGTGACCACGGTGTTCTCGTCGGGCGAGAGGTCGTACTCCATGCCGCAGTCCCAGGAGGCGATGGCCACGGCCACGAGCGACACGTCGTCGACGACGACCGTCCAACGCGCGCCCTCGCCGTCCTGGCCGAGTACCAGTCCGTACCCGGCGGCGAGCGGCGCGAGGTCCAGCGCCGCGCACGCCTCCGGATAGTCGTCGCCCAGCACGCTGGGGAACTTCGCGGGTGTCAGCAGCACCGCCGTCAGCACGTACAGCGCGTCGTCATCGGCGGCGACAGCGTCGTCCGTCCCGGCCATGCCAGTCTCCCGTTCGCTTGTCCGTCGGCGCACCCTAACCACTCGCCCCGGAGATCGTCGAGAGGTGGATGACCAGGAAATTCACCAGCGGGTAACTTGTGGCGCCCCGTCGGCGCGGTGCTGCTCAGGCGGCGGGCAGGCCCAGGAGTGAACGGGCCACGTCCTGCGGGGACTCGTCGCGTTCCCGTGCGAGGGCGATGACGGCCCGGCAGGCGAGTTCGCTGACGCCGAACGACAGGGCCTCCGGAGAGACCCAACCCGTGGCCTCGTCCATCTCGTCCTGGTCGTCCTCCGCGCAGGCCGCGACATAGACGGCGGCCGCTTCGAAGAGGTTGTGCGGGCGCTTGTGCCGGTCACGGTCGTGCGCTCGATCGCTCTCGTCGCGTGTGCGCTTGTCGGCGCGCCAGAACCTGCGGAGTGCGTCAAACATGTGGGCTGCCTTCCCCCGGTGCGGATGCCACCGCAGATCGCTCCTCTTCCTTTCACCAACGTAGAGTTAGTGGTCCGGTGAACAGAAGGGGGACCGCGCGGTGAAGCGATTCGAGCGGCTCGAGCAGATCAGGCGCTTGGACCCGGAGCGGGACTTTCTGGAGATCTACCGGCTCACCACCACATATGAGTTCCCGTGGGACTACACACGCGCACTGGAACTCGCGCTCTACCGCACCTATGCCGTCCCCAGCATCGGTCGACTGCTGGCACAGACAGCCGAACTGACGGACCGTACGCAGAAGAGGTACGACGACACTGCGCTTCTGCTGGACGCCGTCGTGGAGCACGGGTTCGCAAGCGACAAGGGGCGCACGGCCATCCGCCGCATCAACCAGATGCACCGCAGCTACGACATCAGCAACGACGACATGCGCTACGTGCTGTGCACGTTCGTGGTGGTGCCCAAGCGGTGGATCGACGTCTACGGATGGCGCAGGCTGTCGCGTCATGAGGCGGCCGCCGCGGCCGTCTACTACCGCACCCTCGGCGAGCACATGGGCATCAAGGAAATCCCGGGCTCCTACGAGGAGTTCGAGAACTGCCTCGATGCCTACGAAGAGGCCAACTTCGGCTGGGACCAAGGGGCTCGCGAGGTGTCGGACGCGACGCTCGACCTGATGGCTTCCTGGTATCCGCGCCCCTTGGCACCCCTCTTGCGCAACGTGACCCTCGCGCTGCTCGACGAGCCCCTCTTGTGCGCCTTCCGGTACGAGCAGCCCGGCACGGTCACCCGCTCACTGGTGAGGGGCGCGGTCCGGCTCAGGGGACGCACTGTACGTCTCATGGCGCCGCGTCGAGCACCGCACTACGCGCGCCAGAACCGTGAGATCAAGGGCTACCCCGACGGATACGAGGTGGCCGAGCTCGGCTCGTTCCCCGTGCCCGGTGTCCGGGGATGCCCCGTGCCGCACAAGGACAGATCAGCGACCGTTCGCGGCGAGTGACGCCAAGGTGGTACGCAGCCACGCGAGTTCGGCGCGACTCGTCGCTCGGGCGATGGTGAGGATGCCGCGCCGGAAGGGATCGTCCAGTTCCTCCGCGCGCAGCGGTCGCTCGCCCTCGTAGAAGAAACTCGCGGGCTCCTCCAAGAAGGCCAGCCGCCGCCGCAGCACTTCCGCCTGCGCCGCTTCGTCGTCGAGATGGCGGAGGAAGGCGAGGAGCGTGAACCAGCGGTTCTCGTCGGTGATGTCCCCCCGCGCCGGCTCCGCGAGTCGCCTGCGCAGTTCCTGCCTGCCCTCCGGAGTGAGGCTGAGGACATGACGCGGCGCCGCCACGGCACCGGGCTGTGTCTCACGCGCGAGCAGCCCCGCCTTCTCCAGCCGCTTGATCGCGGGATACAGCGTGCTCTCGGCGACGGGCCGGACGTGCCCGGTCAGCGCGGTGATGCGCTTGCGCAGCTCGTAGCCGTGCAGGGGGCTGTCGTAGAGGAATCCGAGGATGGCCAGTTCGAGCATGATCCGCATTCTGCCGCATGTTTCATCCGCAGCGACGTACATCTGTGTCGCAATACATCGGCGTCGATGTATCCTCGGTCGAGTGCTCGCGCAGGGCGAGACGACAGGGCACGGATACGGGAACGGGGTACGGCGATGCGTGAGGCACGGTTCGATGCGCGGGGCAACTGTGTGCGCTGGACGGAGGCCGAAGGGGCAGGGCCGGCGCGGGTGTACGTCCACGGCCTCGGCGCGGCCTCGACCGTCTATCACGCGCACATCGCCGCGAGGCCCGAACTGGCCGGTCGGCGCTCGCTGTTCGTGGACCTGCCCGGGCACGGCATCAGCGACCGTCCCGCCGACTTCGGCTACACCCTGGAGGACCACGCGGACGCGCTGGCCGGGGCACTCGACGAGGCAGGCGTGACCGGTGCGGAGCTCGTCGCGCACAGCATGGGGGGATCCGTCGCGATCGTGCTCGCGCACCGGCGACCCGACCTGGTGTCGAGACTGGTGCTCACGGAGGCCAACCTCGATCCGAATCCACCGGCGACGGCGGGCAGCAGCGGCATCGCCGGGTACACCGAGGAGGAGTTCGTCGAAGGCGGTGGCCACGCGCGCGTGCTGGAGAAGGTCGGGCCCTTCTGGCGGGCCACCATGCGTCTCGCGGATGCCCGGGCGCTGCATCGGAGCGCGATCGGGCTCGTGGCGGGGACGCGGCCCACGATGCGCCGGATGCTCATGGAGCTCACCGTGGACCGCGTCTTCGTGCAGGGCGCGGCCAGCGGCGAACTCGTGGGGCAGGATGAGCTGATGGCGTCCGGAGTGCGGGTGGTCGTCGTGCCGGATGCGGGACACAACGTCATGTTCGACAACGTGGACGCATTCGTGGCTGTCGTCGCAGGGCGTCCCTGACCTGCGTCTCGTAAGCCGAGCTGCTGGTCAGTCCTGGCGTACGGCCAGCGCCAGGTACCGGGCGTCCTCGTCGACGTACGACGTCATCCGCCAGCCGGAGCCGGCGAGGAGCGGACCGAGGTTGGCCGCGGCCCGCAGGTCGCCCGGAGTGATCTGCCGCCCCTGTCGCGCCGCCAGGGCTGCCCTGCCGATCGGGTGGAACAGCGCGAGCAGCCCTCCGGGACGCACCACACGCCGCAACTCCCGCAGGTTCTCCGCCGGGTCGGGCAGATGGGAGATCAGGCCGGCGCCGAACACGGCGTCGAGCGACTCCGTGCGCAGCGGCAGGCGGGTCACGTCCGAGAGCAGGAGGCGCCCGTCGCGGTCCCTGCCCGCGCGTGTCGCGGCCTCCAGCATGGCCGGTGTCAGATCCACGCCGAGCACCACGCCGGAGGGCCCCACGGCCTCCCTGAGCGCGGGCAGCGCCAGGCCCGTACCGCAGCCCGCGTCGAGGACTCGGGTTCCCTCGCCGAGTCCGAGCTCGGCGACGGCGGCCCGATACGCGGGCCCGTCATCGGGGAAGCGGGCGTCCCAGTCGGCAGCGCGGGCCGTGAAGAATTCCTGGACCTGTGTGTGGTCGTCGCTCATGCGCCCCATGATCCCGCAAAGAGTCGCACGCGCGTTGGGTGCACTCGTTCGAGCGTGACGCGATCGTTCAGGATCCTCTCTCAGTCACATTCCATCAGGTTTCGAAATGCGCCCCCGTTGTGCGCTCCTGGTCGGACTAGCGTCCTTGGGCCATGGGACACCTGGACCACGCCACCTTCGGCTGGCTGACCCCCGTGCTGTCGTACGCGATGGCCTGTATCGGCGCGGCCCTCGGACTGCGCTGCACCGTTCGCGCGCTGGGAGCCTCGGGCCGCTCTCGCCGCAACTGGCTCGTCACCGCAGCCTCCGCACTCGGCACCGGCATCTGGACGATGCACTTCGTCGCCATGCTCGGCTTCGGCGTGACCGGCACCGAGATCCGCTACAACGTCCCGCTGACCCTCCTCAGCCTCATGGTCGCGATGGCCGTGGTGGGAGCCGGAGTCTTCGCCGTGGGATACGGCCGCGACCGCGGGCGCGCGCTCGTGCTCGGCGGACTCACCACGGGACTGGGCGTCGCGAGCATGCACTACCTGGGCATGGCGGCGCTGCGACTGCACGGCGAGGTCCGGTACGACCCTCTGCTCGTCGGGGCCTCCGTGGTCATCGCCGTCGTCGCGGCGACCGCTGCTCTGTGGGCGGGCCTCAACATCAAGTCGCCTGCGGCGGTCGCGGTGGCGTCACTGGTCATGGGGGCCGCCGTGAGCAGCATGCACTACACCGGAATGCTCGCCGTGAGCGTGCGGGTGACTCCCTCCGGGGCAGCCCTGTCCGGCGCCACGACGACGCAGTTCATCTTCCCTCTCGCCGTCGGGCTCGGCTCCTACCTCTTCTTGACCTCCGCATTCGTCGCACTGTCCCCGACCACGGGCGAACGCGAGGCCTCCGTGTCGGCCGAGCGGCCGGTCGAGAGCGCCGCCCGATAGAGGCGCCCTTGCCGGCCGACGACGGCCGGGAGGACGCCCCGAACCCATCCGAGCGAGGAGGCCATGCGTACACCCCGAAGCACCGCCGAAACGGCCGCAGACGCCGAAGCGTCGCAGCCGGTCTCTCCCGTGCGCGGCCGCCGGGCCCACGCGGGCCCACCCGCCGACGAACGCCTCTCCGGAGAGGACCCATTCGCGGACACCGCGTCGGAACGAGTGCCCACGCGGGCGCGGCGGTGGCGGCTGAGGCCTCGCACGGTGCGCGCGAAGATCGTGTGTCTGCTGATGGTGCCCGTGATGTCGCTGCTCGCTCTCTGGGGATACGCGACCGTGACGACCGCACAAGACGTCGCACGCCTGCGGCTGTTGCAGTCCGCCGACACGAAAGTGCGCGCCCCGGTATCGGCCGCCATCACCTCGCTCCAGGCCGAACGCGTCGCCGCCGTGCGCTACGCCACCGAACCCGGCGCGGACCGCGGGGCGGTCCTGGAGAGGCAGGCGGCGCGCACCGACCGGGCCGTGGACGCACTGCGCCTCGGTGAAGGCCGGACCGTCGCCGATGGAGCGGGCCTGCCCGATGGTGTGGCGGAGCGTCTCGAAGAATTCGTCACCGGAGCGGCGGCACTGCGCTCGCTGCGGACCGAAGTGTTGGATCGCCGAACGGGTTGGGACGCGACCTACGGCCAGTACACGAAGACGATCACGCAGGCCTTCGGCGTGCGCGGCGCACTCACCGGCATGCAGGACACGGCACCGGGCTCCTACGCGCGCGTGCTCCTCGAATTCTCCCGGGCGGGCGAAATGCTCTCCCGTGAGGACGCCGTGCTCGCGGGCGCTCGGCTGGACGGGGCCTTGGCCGGTGAACGGCTCCGGCTGTTCACCGGCGCCGTCGACACCCGCAGGACGCTGGCGGAGACGGCGGTCGCCGACCTGCGCGGATCCGAACGGGCTGCCTGGCGCGGCGTGGAGAGCGGTGCCGCCTACGCTGCCGTGCGCGCTGTCGAGGACAAGGTGCTCGTGGCCGAGCCCGGTGGCGCAGCACTCGCCGCGGCTCCCGCGGGTACCTGGGACACGTCCTACGCGGCTGTCCGGGAGGATCTCGACATTATCGAGGACGGAGCGGCCCGCAGCGCCGCGGACCGCTCCGAACCGTTCGCGCACGGCGTGCTCACTTCGGCCGGTGCCGCCGTGCTCCTGGGGCTGGTCGCCGTCGCCGCCTCACTCGTCATCTCCGTACGCATCGGTCGCGGCCTCGTCGTCGAACTGGTCAGCTTGCGCAACAGCGCTCTGGAGATCGCCCGCCGCAAGCTCCCGCACGCCATGCGACGACTGCGCGCCGGGGAAGAGATCGACATCCACGCCGAAGCTCCCGTCGGGCCGCCCGCGGAGGACGAGGCGGGGCAGGTCTCCGAGGCGCTCTGCACCGTCCACCGGGCGGCCCTGAGCGCGGCGGTCGAACGGGCGGAGCTCGCCAGCGGCATCTCCGGAGTGTTCGTCAACCTGGCCCGCAGGAGCCAGGTCCTCGTGCACCGTCAGCTCGGGCTCCTGGACACCATGGAGCGCAGGGCCGACGACCCGGACGAGCTCAGCGACCTCTTCCGGCTGGACCATCTGACGACCCGTATGAGGCGCCACGCGGAGAGCCTGATCATCCTCTCTGGAGCGGCACCGGGCCGGGCCTGGCGCATGCCTGTGTCCCTGACGAACGTGGTTCGCGCGGCGGTCTCCGAAGTCGAGGACTACGCGCGCGTGGAAGTGCGCCAGCTCTCCGCCGCCTCGATCCTCGGGACCGCCGTCGCCGACCTCACCCATCTCCTGGCCGAACTCGTCGAGAACGCCGCCCAGTTCTCACCACCGCACACGAAGGTGCGGGTCAGCGGTGAACCGGTCGGCAACGGCTACGCCCTGGAGATCGAGGACCGCGGCCTGGGCATGGGCGCGGACGCGCTCACCGAGGCCAACCACCGCATCGAACAGTCCGAGGCGCTCGACCTGTTCGACAGCGACCAACTCGGCCTCTTCGTAGTCAGCAGGCTCGCCGCACGGCACCACATCAAGGTGCATCTGAGCACGTCCCCCTACGGCGGCACCACCGCCGTCGTACTCCTGCCCACCGCGCTCCTGCACAGTGACACGACGGAGAACGAAGAGGCCCACACAGTGGAGCGCAGGACCGCTCCGGACGCCCTGAACAACGAGCACGCACGCGTGCAAGGAGCTCCGCAACAGCACATGAACAGCACTCCCGTTCCCGGACCGGCCCCCCGACCCGCCCTGGCAGCCGCGACCCAGGCCCCGGAGCCACCCGGCGTCACCAAGCTGCGGCCGCACAGGACCCGGGACGCAGGCGAGCCCCGTACCCCGGACCGCAGCCTCGATGGCGCCGAATCACCCGGTGTCTTGGAAGCCGAGGAGCAGGACACGGCAGGCGAACTGCCGCGCCGCGTCCGCCAGGCCAGCCTCGCCCCTCAACTACGCGAACGCCCAGGGGACGGCGAGGGCCCGGCAGACACCGACGGACAGGGCCCGACCGGCACCGCGGGAGCGGACGACCGCAGCCCCGAGCAGGTGCGTGACCGCATGGCGGCCTATCGCGACGGCTGGGTACGCGGCGGCGGCCGGCTCCCGGGCGTCGTCGCCCCGGTCCCCGCCACCGAACGTCCCGTACCGGGCAGCGACAGCAGCGAAGGAGAACCCACATGATCCAGGACCAGCGCACCCCCACTGGGCGGAGCGGCGAACTCGACTGGCTGCTGGACGACCTGGTGCTGCGCGTCGGAGAGGTACGGCACGCGGTGGTGCTGTCCAACGACGGACTGCCGGTCGGCGCGTCGACCGCACTCACCCGCGAGGACGCCGAACACCTGGCCGCCGTGGCCTCGGGCTTCCACAGCCTGGCCAAGGGGGCGGGCCGGCACTTCGGGGCCGGGGGAGTGCGTCAGACCATGGTCGAGATGGACGACGCCTTCCTGTTCGTGGCGGCAGCGGGCGACGGGTCCTGCCTCACCGTACTCAGCTCGGTCAGAGCCGACATCGGCCTCGTCGCGTACGAGATGGCACGCCTGGTCAAGCGGGTGGGCGAGCACCTCTACACGCCGGCACGCTGCGCCACGCCACCGCAGGCCGCCGGATGACCGGGGACGGTCGACGTTCATGACCGAGGAGACGAGCGGCCACCCGCATCCACCGGGCGGCCAGTGGTACGACAACGAAGCAGGGCCTCTCGTCCGGCCCTACGCGATGACGGGCGGGCGCACCAGGCCGGGACCGAGCGGTGTCGGATTCGATCTGATCGCCCTCGTCTCACTCGACGGCAACGCCCCGGGACCGAACGACGTCACGGCGCTGGGCCCCGAGCACCGGGCACTGATCGAGCTGTGCCGGACCGAGACCCAGTCGGTCGCCGAGCTCGCCGCCGACGCCGATCTGCCGGTGGGCGTGGTGAGAGTGCTCCTCGGCGACCTGCTGGACATGGGCTGCGTCACCGTCAGCCGACCGGTGCCGCCCGCACAGCTTCCCGACGAAAAGATCCTCCGAGAGGTGATCGATGGGCTCCGAGCACTCTGACGCCACGGGCGGCGAGAGCGCCGCCATGGCACTGAAGATTCTGGTCGCGGGCGGCTTCGGGGTGGGCAAGACGACCCTGGTCGGCGCGGTCAGCGAGATCCGACCGCTGCGCACCGAGGAACTGCTCAGCGAGGTCGGCCAGTCGGTGGACGACACCGAGGGCGTCGACCGCAAGACCACCACGACCGTGGCCATGGACTTCGGTCGCATCACCATTCGGTCGGGACTGTCGCTGTACCTGTTCGGCACCCCTGGCCAGGACCGGTTCTGGTTCCTGTGGGACGAGCTGTCACAGGGCGCCCTCGGTGCCGTCGTCCTCGCGGACACCCGGCGGCTCGAGGACTGCTTCCCCGCCGTGGACTACTTCGAGCACCGACGCATCCCGTTCGTCGTGGCGGTCAACTGCTTCGCGAACGCGCGTACGTATGGCGCGCATGAAGTGTCACGGGCCTTGGACCTCGACCGCGGAACGCCCGTGGTGCTGTGCGACGCACGGGACCGCGATTCAGGGAAGGAGGTGCTGATCCGGCTGGTCGAGTACGCCGGGCGGATGTACACCGCCCGGCTGCTCGACTCGGTCGGCTGACCGTTCAGTCGGAGACCCCGGAGTACGCGAGTACCTTCTCGATCCGCACACGGACGAGGAGTTCCCCCGGAACGCCGTTGCGCCTGCCGAACTCCTCGGCGCGGTCCTCACCCATGTAGCGCGCGCCGATCCGGGCCGCCCAGTGCTGGAGCTGGTCGATGTCCTCGCTCAGCTCCGCGCGGCCCTGGAGGACGACGAAGGCGAACGGCGGCTGATCGTCGTCGACGCACAGGGCCACGCGCCCATCCCGCGCGAGGTTGCGTCCCTTCACGGTGTCCTTGCCGGTGTTGAACACCACGTCGTCCCCGTCGATCAGGAACCAGATCGGCGCGATGTGCGGGCTGCCGTCCGCCCGGACGGTCGAGAGTTTGCCGGTTCGGGTCCCTTGTGAGACGAAGGCCCGCCATTGGTGATCGGTCATCTTCTGTGCCATGTCCTCATCATGCTTGCCGGGGCGCCGGTCGTGGTGAAGGCTGGCAGGTCAGATCCCCCGGCCGGGGGGAACAGACGCGGGGAGACGGGAACATGGGGCAGAGCACGGGGCTCGGCTGGCTGTTGGACGACCTGACGCAGCGGATGGAGCACGTACGACATGCGCTGGTGCTGTCCAACGACGGCCTGGTGACGGCGGCGAGCTCGGACCTGCAGCGCGAAGATGCGGAGCACCTGGCCGCGGTCTCGTCGGGTCTGCACAGCCTCGCCAAGGGATCGGGGCGTCACTTCCACGCCGGCAACGTGCGCCAGACGATGATCGAGTTCGATGACGCGGTCCTCTTCGTCACGGCGGCGGGGGACGGCAGCTGCCTCTGCGTCCTGAGTTCGTCCGAGGCCGACATAGGCCAGGTCGCCTATGAGATGACGCTGCTAGTGAACCGCGTCGGCGAGCACTTGGGCGTGGGCGCAAGGCAGCCGGAACGCACCCCCGTCGTGGACCTCTGACCAGCTCGCTGACCAGCGCTGACGCTGCCACGACAAGAGTTATCCACAGGGTCAGCGGGAATCGCTGTGGTCGGGCTACGGTTTTTCCCGAGAGCAATCGGATCTCACGGGGGAGAACCACCATGACCGGTGACACGATCACGCAATCCACCACGTCCAAGCCCGTCCGGCCGACGGTGACGCTGAGTCGAGCCGCGAGGGAACTCGGCCTGAAACGAGGCGAGTTCGACCTGGCTGTGACGCTCGGGCGGATCCGCACCGTCGGGGAAGCGCCGGGCGGCCAGCGCCGCGTCGCCTGCGCGGAGATCGATCGCGTGCGCGGGAGCGAAGGCTTCCCGGAAGCACTGCACCAGAGCATCAGAGCCGTGGGCACCGCCGAGGGCGCGCGGCTCATGGACATCACGACGACCCGCTTCACTCGGCTGGCCCGCGCGGGCGTTCTGACGCCGGTGAAGTTCTATCTGAACCGGTACCGGACCGTTGTCTGGCTCTATCTGGCTGAAGAGCTTCGTCATTTCACCCAAGGCGAGGCCAACGCGGACCTGCTCACCGGACGCATGCCGGGAGAGATGCGCGAGCGGCTCGACCAAGGTCAGGATCTGCGGGCGCGCAACTGGCGGGGCCGCTACGCGGCGTTCTTGTTGAGTCAGTACGACAACCCATGGGAGCGCGCCGCCGCCATGGCCTCCCTCCTCGATCCCGTGCGGCTCGCGGAGATCGTCAGGGATCCCTACGAACGTGCCTATCTCAACCGGCTCAAGCCCATGCCTCGCACCCAAGGCGCTCCGGACTCGCCCGTCGCCCGGATCGTCGAACGGCTCACGACCGCGGACGACCCCGACGAAATCCGGTGGCTGCGCTCCAGTCTCCTGATCGGGCTCGTGCAGGCCCGCGCGCAGCGGCCGGCGCCCAGGCCCGCATCCCGACCCGAGGCACGGACCGTGCCCGAGCCGCCCGACCACGCCAAGGAGCCGCAAGCAGCGAGCGATGTCGCGGCCGAGGCTTCGCTTCAAGAGTCCCGAGGCCTGATGAAGTGGCTGCGCCGCAGGCGGACGTAGTGCGCCGCGGGCGGGGGACCGGGGACCGCGCCTCTGCTACATCGTCGCGTCCAGGTCCTTGGCGTACTCCTCGATGGCAGGACGGTAGCCGGCGATCTCCGGATCGTTGGTCGTCTCGGCGAGCAGCATCAGGAGGATCTCCATCGCGTCATGCGTCCGGCCGGTGTTGTACAACGCCATGGCCAGGAACGTCTTGAGCGCGCCGTCGTCGGGGAACTCGCGCGCCGCCTCGCCGAGCAGCGCGGCGGCCTCCTCGTAGCGTCCGAGGATCCGATAGGTGCTGCCCAAGCCCAGGAGGGCTCCGCGACGGTCGTCGTCCGACAGGTCCGAACCGTCCAGCGCGCGTTCGTAGTACGGCACCGCCTCGGCCTCCAGGCCGAGCGTGTCGTGGACCCACGCCGTCTGGTAGGCGACCTCCGCGTCCTGCGGGAGGCGCTCGGACAGGGCGACGAGCCGTTCCCTGGCCTCCTCTCGCCGGCCGGCCTGGCGGAGCCGTATGGCCTCCGCGAGCAGTTGGTCCCTGTCCTCGACCCAGTTCCCGCTCAATTCCCTGTCCCTTTCCTTGCCTTGTCCAACGGGCTCAATGCCTTGTTCATCGAGCCTGCGCCGTGCTCAACAAGTCCTGCTCCAGGCCTATGCCACACCTCTTGAGAAGGGAGACACATATGCCCACCGAGCCCCGACGTCGGCCCGCCACGAAGCCGTCAGGTGGCCAGCTCGTCCTCGAGCCACGTACGGCCGCGGGTGCGAGGGGCGAGTCGTACGCCGCCCAGACGTACGGTGAGGCGCTCGGCCTCCACCTGCACCGCGCGTTCCGCGTCCGTGCCGACGTCCTCGAGGAACCGGCACACGATCTCGCCGCCGCCGTCCTGGGCCCAACCGCCGACGATGCGACCGTTCCACCACAGGGAGGGACCGATGTTGCCGTTCCTGTCGAAAAGACGTGGGCCGTGCTCTCCCAGGAACCAGTCACGGTGCTGCCAGCCCATCGGAGTCGAGTCGAGTGCCGGCAGCAGAGCGGCCCACGGCTCGGGGCGGGGAGTCTCGGCGAGGTCGTCGGCGAGCAGCAGCCCGACCGTGCCGTCCAAGTCGACCTCGACGGGACTCAGTTGCGCCAGGGCCCGCTTCGTCTGGGTCTTGGTCCATCCGGCCCACCACCGCAGATCGTCCGCCGTGGCCGGACCGAACACCCGGAGCCATCGGCGTGCGAGCTCGGTTTCCGCCTCCCGGGTCTCCCACTCGGTGAGGCCGCCGGGAAACCAGTCCGTCAGCGGAGCCCAGCGGTACTGGTGAGAGGTCCACGTGCCGCGCGGACGTCCACGCACCACATGTCCCTCGGCGGCGAGCAGCAGCAGGAGCCGGCTGGCCAGTTTCTGCCGACCCTCGTAGGCCTTGCCGCGCGCCATGACCAGTTCGGTGCTCAGCCGCGGGTCGTCGCTCGCGAGCTCCGTCGCCGTCGCCTCGCCCCGCTCCTTGAGCGCGCGCAGGGCCACGGCCTCGGTCTCCGACAGCCACGCCGCCACCGTGACCTCGTCATCGGCCACGCCGGACTCCGCCAGCATTTTCAGGAGCAGACGACGCTCCCGGGCAGCGACCGTACGCGAACAGGCGGCCTGCAGCACGGGAGCCATGTCCAGGGAGGTGACGAAGACCGTACGGCGCATGCCCATGAACCGGATCAGCGAACGGTCCTCGTACAGGGCACGTTCCACGTCCGCGACCTGACCGTCCCGCATGCGGGCCCATGCGCCGACGTACACCGACGACGGATCGGTGCTGTGCAGGGCCAACAGCGACCGTGCCACCTCGACCGGATCGTCCGACCGGGTGTCCGTCGTCAGCCGGTGGCGCAGCGCAAGTCGTGCCCGCCGCTCCACCACGTCGATCCGCCGCACCGTGCCTCCCGTCCGGGCCCTACGCCGCTCACGCGCCTTCTGTCGGGCCGTCCATGTGCCTCTCCCCGTACGGCCGGAACAGCCCTTCCTGCACCACCGACACCAGGAGCCGACCCACAGTGTCGTAGATGCGGCCCCGGGCGAGTCCGCGGCCCCCCACGGCGATGGGGGACTCCTGGTCGTACAGGAACCACTCGTCCGCGCGGAACGGGCGGTGGAACCACATGGCGTGGTCGAGCGATGCCATGTCGAAACCGCGGGGACCCCACAGCGGCTCCACCGGGATGCGGACGGCATCAAGGAGCGTCATGTCGCTCGCGTAGGTCAGGGCGCACGTGTGGACGAGCGGATCGTCCCCCAGCGGGCCGACGGCACGCATCCACACCGCGCTGCGCGGTTCCGCGTCCTTGACCTCCTCGGCGGTCCAGCGCAGCCGGTCCACATAGCGGATGTCGAAGGGCTGACGCCGGGCCATGCGCTCCAACTGCTCGGGGAGCGCGCCGAGGTGCTCCCGGATCTCCTCGGCGACCGTCGGCAGCGACTCCGGGGCGGGAGCCGCGATGCGCGGCGGCAGCTGGTGTTCGAAGGCGCCCTGTTCGGGCTGATGGAAGGAGGCGGTGAGGTTGAAGATGGTGCGGCCCTGCTGGACGGCGGTGACGCGGCGCGTGGTGAAGGAGCGCCCGTCCCTGACCCGCTCCACCTGGTACACGATCGGTACCCCGGGGCGGCCCGGGCGCAGGAAGTACGCGTGCAGCGAGTGCACCGGGCGGTCGCCCTCGGTGGTGCGGCCCGCCGCCACCAGGGCCTGCCCGGCGACCTGCCCGCCGAACACACGCTGCAAGGACTCCTCCGGGCTGCGGCCCCGGAAGATGTTGACCTCGATCTGCTCCAGGTCCAGCAGGTCGACCAGCCGGTCGGCGGGATTGTTCATGACGGTTCTTCGACTCCTGTCCGGGACACGCGGGTCGTCGGGGCGCTCAGAGCTGGCCGACGTCCGTGACCCGGACGACGGCGCGGCCCTCCTCGTCGGAGGCCGCGAGGTCCACCTCCGCGCTGATGCCCCAGTCATGGTCACCGTTCGGGTCGGCGAACGTCTGGCGGACGCGCCACAGACCGTGCTCGGGATCCTCCTCGATGAGCAACAGCTTGGGACCGCGGGCGTCGGGGCCGGTGCCGAGATCTTCGTACTCGTCCCAGTACTTGTCCATGGCCTCGCCCCAGGCATCCGCGTCCCAGCCGGAGTCGGCGTCGAGCTCGCCCAGTTCCTCGACGTGGTCGAGGGCGGCCAGCTCGACCCTGCGGAACAGCGCGTTGCGCACCAGGACGCGGAAGGCGCGGGCGTTCGCCGTGACCGGCTTGACCTGGTCGGCCTTCTCCTGGGCCTCCTCCGCGGTCATGACCTCGGGGTTGGCGAGCTGCTCCCACTCGTCGAGGAGGCTGGAGTCGACCTGGCGGACCATCTCGCCGAGCCAGGCGATCAGGTCCTCCAGGTCCTCGGACTTCAGGTCGTCCGGGATGGTGTGCTCCAGGGCCTTGTACGCGCTCGCGAGGTAGCGCAGCACGATCCCCTCGGTGCGGGCGAGTTCGTAGAAGGAGGTGAACTCGGTGAAGGACAGCGCCCGCTCGTACATGTCGCGGATGACGGACTTCGGGGACAGCGGGTGGTCCCCGACCCACGGGTGGCTGGTGCGGTAGGTGTTGTAGGCGTGGAAGAGCAGCTCTTCCAGGGGCTTGGGGTACGTGATGTCCTGGAGCCGCTCCATCCGCTCCTCGTACTCGACGCCGTCCGCCTTCATCAGGGCCACGGCCTCGCCGCGCGCCTTGTTCTGCTGGGCGGCGAGGATCTGGCGCGGGTCGTCGAGCGTGGATTCGACGACGGACACCATGTCGAGGGCGTACGAAGGGGACTCGGGGTCGAGGACCTCGAACGCGGCGAGGGCGAAGGTCGACAGCGGCTGGTTGAGCGCGAAGTCCTGTTGCAGGTCGACCGTCAGACGCACGATGCGGCCGGTGGCGTCCGGCTCGTCGAGCTTCTCCACGATGCCGCCGTCCAGGAGCGAGCGGTAGATCGCGATGGCCCGGCGGATGTGGCGCAGCTGCTGCTTGCGCGGCTCGTGGTTGTCCTCCAGGAGGCGGCGCATGGCCTCGAAGGCGTTGCCGGGCCGGGCGATCACCGACAGCAGCATGGTGTGCGTGACACGGAACCGGGAGGTCAGCGGCTCGGGCTCGGAGGCGATGAGCTTCTCGAAGGTGTTCTCGGTCCAGGCCACGAACCCCTCGGGCGCCTTCTTGCGGACCACTTTGCGACGCTTCTTCGCGTCGTCGCCGGCCTTGGCGAGCGCCTTCTCGTTCTCGATGACGTGCTCGGGGGCCTGGGCGACCACGAAGCCCGCCGTGTCGAAGCCCGCGCGTCCGGCGCGTCCGGCGATCTGGTGGAACTCGCGGGCGCGCAGGGTGCGGACGCGGTTGCCGTCGTACTTGGTGAGGGCGGTGAAGAGCACCGTGCGGATCGGGACGTTGACGCCTACACCCAGGGTGTCCGTGCCGCAGATGACCTTGAGCAGGCCGGCCTGCGCGAGCCTCTCGACCAGGCGACGGTACTTGGGCAGCATGCCGGCGTGGTGCACGCCGATCCCGTGCCGGACGTAGCGCGAGAGGTTGCGGCCGAACTTGGTGGTGAAGCGGAAATTGCCGATCAGGTCGGCGATCTTGTCCTTCTCCTCGCGCGTGCACATGTTGATGCTCATCAGCGACTGTGCGCGCTCGACGGCCTGGGCCTGGGTGAAGTGCACGATGTAGACCGGCGCCTGCTTGGTCTCCAGGAGCTCGGTGAGCGTCTCGGTGATCGGCGTCAGACGGTACTCGTACGACAGTGGCACCGGGCGCGTCGCGGAGCGGACGACCGAGGTGGGGCGGCCCGTGCGGCGCGTCAGGTCCTTCTCGAACATGCTGACGTCGCCGAGCGTCGCCGACATGAGGATGAACTGCGCCTGGGGCAGTTCGAGCAGCGGGATCTGCCAGGCCCAGCCGCGGTCCGGCTCGGCGTAGAAGTGGAACTCGTCCATCACGACCTGGCCGATGTCGGCGTCCTTGCCGTCACGCAGCGCGATGGAGGCGAGGACCTCGGCCGTGCAGCAGATGACGGGGGCGTCGGCGTTCACGGAGGCGTCGCCGGTCAGCATGCCGACGTTCTCGGTGCCGAAGAGCTTGCACAGGTCGAAGAACTTCTCCGACACGAGGGCCTTGATGGGCGCCGTGTAGAAGGTGACCTTGTCCTGGGCCAGCGCCGTGAAGTGCGCACCCGCCGCGACGAGGCTCTTGCCGGAGCCGGTCGGCGTGGACAAGATCACGTTTGCCCCGGAGACCACCTCGATCAGCGCCTCCTCCTGGGCCGGGTAGAGAGTGATGCCCTGGTCCTCGGCCCACGACGAGAAGGCTTCGAAGAGGGCATCGGGGTCGGCATCCGGCGGCAGCTGATCGATAAGGGTCACACCCCCATCTTGCCTTCCTTCTCACCCGATCAGGGAACCGGAGGTCCGTACGAAGATCACGAACGCTACGCTGTGTCGCCAACGGGGCGTCAGAACAACGGAAATGGGGCGGGCAACACCAATGATGGGACCGGCACACTCACTGTCGGGAGCGGCGGCCTGGCTGGGGGTCGGCGCGGCCGCGGCGGCCGCGGGGCACACGATGCCCTGGCCGGTTCTCCTCGTCGGAGCGCTGATCTGCGCCGGAGCGGCGCTCGCGCCCGACCTCGACCACAAGTCGGCGACCATTTCGCGAGCCTTCGGTCCGGTCTCGCGGGGCCTGTGCGAGATCGTCGACAAACTCTCGTACGCCGTCTACAAGGCGACCCGCAAACAGGGGGACCCCCGTCGCTCGGGCGGGCACCGGACGCTCACGCACACGTGGCTGTGGGCGGTCCTGATAGGCGCGGGTGCCTCCGCGCTGGCGATCTTCGGTGGCCGCTGGGCGGTGCTCGGGATCCTCTTCGTCCACATGGTGCTGGCCATCGAAGGCCTGCTGTGGCGGGCCGCTCGTGGATCGAGCAGCGACGTGCTGGTGTGGCTGCTCGCGGCGACGAGTGCCTGGATCCTCGCCGGGGTGCTCGACAAGCCGGGCAACGGCTCGGACTGGCTGTTCACCGCGCCCGGCCAGGAGTATCTGTGGCTGGGGCTGCCGATCGTGCTCGGCGCTCTGGTGCACGACATCGGGGACGCGCTGACCGTCTCCGGGTGCCCGATCCTGTGGCCCATCCCCATCGGCCGCAAGCGCTGGTACCCGGTCGGGCCGCCGAAGGCGCTGCGGTTCCGGGCCGGCAGCTGGATCGAGCTCAAGGTGCTGATGCCGGTGTTCATGCTGCTCGGGGGAGTGGGCGGCGCGGCCGCGCTGAACTTCATCTGAGAGACGGCGCGGGTCGGCTGCCGCTGAAGGACGGCGCGGGGCGGCTGCTCCTGAGGGACGGCGGGGATGGGCCTCATCTGCGCGACGGCACGCGTCGGCCTCGGCTCGGAGAGGGCCCTCTTCCTCCGGGGCGGCCGGGCAGTGGCTTCGGCTCACGAGGACGCCGGGCGCGGGCGGTCACCGTGCCAGGAGTGCCACAGCTCCGCGTAGGCACCGTCGGCGGCCACGAGATCGTCGTGGGTGCCGAGCTCGGTCACCCGGCCGTCCTCCATGACGGCGACACGGTCCGCGTCGTGGGCCGTCTGCAGACGGTGGGCAATCGCGATCACGGTGCGCCCCCGCAGGACGGTGGCCAGCGCGCGCTCCGTATGGCGCGCCGTGGTCGGGTCCAGGAGAGCGGTGGCCTCGTCGAGGATCACTGTGTGCGGATCCGCGAGCACGACGCGGGCCAACGCCAGCTGCTGGGCCTGCGCTCCGTGCAGCTGGTGCCCGCCGGGTCCCAGCTCCGTGTCCAGGCCGGCCGCGAGTCCGTCGGACCAGTCGGCGCCTACGGCGGTGAGAGCGGCGCGCAGCTCGGTGTCCGTGGCCTGCTCCGCCGCGATGAGCAGGTTGTCCCGGACACTGCCGAGGAACACGTGGTGCTCCTGCGTGACCAGCACGACCTGACGGCGCAACCGGTCGGGGGTGAGGTCGGCGATCGGGACCCCGCCGACGGTCACCATTCCCTTGCCGGGTGCGTCGATGCCCGCGAGCAGTCGGCTCAGGGTGGACTTGCCGGCGCCGGAAGGGCCGACGATGGCGAGCCGCTCGCCGGGACGGACGGAGAGATCGACGCCACGCAGAACGTCGACGCCGTCGCCATAGGCGAAGCGCACCCTTTGGACGTCGATCCGATCGTCCTTGGGGATGTGGTCAGGAGCCGGGGCGGAGTCCGCCTCTCCCGTGTCGGCGGGCCCGGTCGACCTCGTGGGCGCGGCGGCCAGGCCCTCGACCCGGGCGAAGGAGGCACTGCTGCTCTGCAACTGCTCGACCTGCTGCAAGATCGTGTCCAACGGCTGGGAGAGCTGCCGCAGGTACAGGGCCGACGCCACGACCGTTCCCAGACTCACCTGGCCGTGCTCGTGCAGCGCACCGCCGACCAGCAGTACGGCGACGACGGGGATGGCGTACGAGACGTCGATGGACGGGAAGAGAACGCTGCGCAGGAACAGCGTCCGGTCGCGAGCGGAGACGCAGCGCTCGATCTTCTCCTCGCTGTCGGCGATACGAAGGTCCCGCAGCCCGAGGGCCTCGACGGTACGTGCGCCGGTGGCGGTGGCGGAGAGGGCCTCTGCCAGTACGGAGTGGGCCGCTCCCTGGTCGAGGTAGGCGGAGCGGGCCCGGCGCAGGTACCAGCGGGTGGCGAACCAGATGCCGGTGAGGCCGAGCACACCGCAGGCGCCGAGCAGCGGATCGAGCAGAAGGACCGCGCCGAGAATGAACAGTGCCTGCACGGCCGCGACGAACACGTCGGGTCCGGTGTCGCGCAGTGTCTGCCCGGCGGTCATGACATCGGTGGTGCCGCGTGCCGTGAGATCGCCGGCGCCGGCGCGTTCGACGGCAGAGGCGGGCAGGGCCAGTGCCCTGTCGACGAACTGCTCGCGGATGCGGGCCAGGGTCCGTTCGCCGAATCGGTGGGCGAGGTATCGGGCGTGGCGGGTCAGCAGAAGCTGGGCGACGGCTCCGACGAGGATGCCGAGCGCGAGACGGTCCACGGCCGCGACGCCTCCACCGTCCTTGACCGCGTTGATGATGCGCCCGACGAGCCAGGGGCCGACGAGGCCCGCGGCCGCGGCGAGCGCGTTGAGGACGATCATGGCGACGAAGGTGCGTCTGTCCTGCCGGATGAAGTGGAGAGCCGCGCGCCGCACCTGGCGTGGGCCGGCCACGGGCAGGTGCCCGGGTATCGCGTCCGGCGTGTCGTCGGCGGCGCGGGGCGGCTTCATCGGAGGGCCTCGTGAGTGGGGAGGGTGGGTTCCTGGGACGCCGGAGGGATGGGGCTCGCGGGAGGACGGGAGCTGTCGTGGTTCTCGTCGGTTCTCTGTTCCGGGCTCTCGTCCGTGCCGCGCGACACCACCTGCCGGTAGTCCGGGCGTGTGGCGAGCAGGTCGGTGTGGCGGCCGATGGCGGCGACTTCGCCGTCGATCAGGTAGTACACGGCGTCCGCCTGGTCGAGGACGAGAGGAGAGGCCGTCGTGATGAGGGTCGTGCGGCCCGCGCGGGCGGTGCGGAGCCGGGCTGCCATCCTCGCCCCCGTGTGGGCGTCGACCGCGGAAGTGGGGTCGACCGCCATGAGGACCTCGGGATCGGCGAGCAGGGCGCGGGCCAGGCGGACGCGCTGACGCTGGCCGCCGGAGAGATTGCCGCCGTGCGGGTCGAGAAGAGAGTCGAGCCCGTCCGGCAGGCCGAGCACGATGTCCCGGGCGACGGCGGCGTCGATGGCTCGGTCAAGGCTGTCCTCGTCCGGGGTGTGGCGGCCCGAGACGGCCGTACGCAAGGTGCCGGCGAAGAGGTCGGCTTCGTTGTCCGCGACGAGAATCCGGGCGCGGACCTCGTCCGATGGGAGGGCCGAGAGGAGGACCCCACCCCAGGTGGCCTGCGAGGGGACGAATCGGCCGAGGCGGTCGACGACGTCCGTGGCATCGGACGCGCGAGCACTGACGAGGGTGGTCAGGATGCCGGGCGCCACCTCCACGCCGGATTGCGGATCGCGCAGCACGGATGCCGTGGTGGGACGTGTCTCGGGCTCACCTCCGGCCCCGGCTCCGACCTGACCCCCGGCCTCGATCTCACCCTGGGCATCGGCCTCGGTCTCGCCCCACCTCTCCGGTTCCAGGTTCAGGAAGTCCACGACCCGGCGCGCTGCCACCAGGCCTCGCCCGATGTCGTAGCCGCTTTCGATGAGAGAGGACACCGGCACCACGAGGACGGCGACGTAGCCATAGACGGCCACCAGCTCGCCCACGGTGATCGTTCCTTGAGCGGCCATGCGTGCGGCGAGCCAGGTGACGGCCGCCAGGAACAGGGTCGGCAGGCCGAGGCCCAGTGCCTGGATCCAGCTGACGGTCGAACCGACCCGGTAGCCCTCGTCCCGCAGCTCGCGCGAGCCTGCGCGGTAGCGGGCCGCGAAGACGCCCATGCCGCCCAGACCGTTGAGCACGCGGAGTCCGCCTGCCAGGTCGCCGAGCAGCGCGGCGAGTGTGCCCTGTCGTTGCCGGTACGCCGTTTCGACTCCCTGCAGGCGGTTCAGGAGAGGCCCGACCAGGAGCGCGAGCAAGGGGACGCCCAGCAGGACGACCAGGGCGAGCGGCACGGAGACGGACAGCAGCAGGACGGCCACCACGATGTAGGCGAGCACCGCGCCGACGCCGGGGCCTGTCACCGTGAGGGTCTGGCCGATGACGCCCACGTCGGCGTGCCCGATCGTGACGACCTCACCGGCCGATATCCGGCGGGGGAGCGTGGCGCCCAGCCGGGTCGCGTGGTCGACCACGACACGGACCGTGCGGAAGTAGGCGTCGAGCCGGATCCGCGTCATCGTGCGATGCCGCATGATCGCCAGCCAGGCGTTGAGGGCTCCCACACCGAACAGGGCCGCCGCCCAGCCGACCAGTGCGGTCCGGCTCCCTGGACGCAGCCCGTCGTCGATCGCGCGAGACAGGACGTAGGGAGGAAACGTCAGACATACCATCCACGCGCTGCCCAGCAGGGCGCCGACGGCGACCCGACGGCGCTGGCTGACGGTCACCCACCAGAGGTAGTGGCCAGCGCCGCGACGGTCGGGGGAGCCGGGATCCGTGGAGGGTGCAGCCATGCGCGCAGCCTAACGATCCCCGTCCGCGGGCCCATCTGTCCCCTTCGTGTCGAGTCTGCGCCCCATCGTCGTCAGGAGCCTGCGCTCAGCTGTCGTACGGAGCCCGCGCTCAATCGTCGTACGGAGACGGTACCCACGTGCCGCACGGAGACTGCGCCCACCTGTGCAGAAGCACGGCGTCCGGGAGCCGCGAGACGCGGTCCCGGACGCGTGCGCGTCGTTCTACCCGTGCCACGACCGCCACAGCGCCGCGTACGCGCCGTCGGTCGCCACCAACTGGTCGTGGCTTCCCAGTTCGCTGATGCGGCCGTTCTCGACCACGGCGATGACGTCCGCGTCGTGCGCGGTGTGCAGGCGGTGGGCGATCGCCACGACGGTGCGGCCGTCGAGGACGCGGGCGAGCGAGCGTTCCAGGTGCCGTGCCGCGCGTGGGTCGAGGAGCGAGGTCGCCTCGTCGAGTACCAGCGTGTGCGGATCGGCGAGGACCAGCCGGGCCAGGGCGATCTGCTGGGCTTGGGCGGGCGTCAGGGCGAAGCCGCCGGAGCCGACCTCGGTGTCGAGGCCCTCGTCGAGACCCCGGGCCCAGTCGGCTGCGTCGACCGCGCCGAGCGCCGCCCACAGTTCGGGGTCCTGCGCCCCGGTCCTGGCGAGGAGGAGGTTGTCGCGCAGGGAGCCCACGAAGACGTGGTGTTCCTGGTTGACCAGGGCCACATGCGCGCGCACGTCCTCCGCGGGCATGGCCGACAGCGCGGCGCCGCCCAGGGTGATGCGGCCGGCGCGCGGTCCGTAGATCCCGGCGAGCAGCCTGCCCAGCGTCGACTTGCCGGCGCCGGACGGGCCGACGAGGGCGACACGCGACCCCGGTTCGACGGCCAGGGACACCTCGCGGAGGACGTCGACGCCCTGCCGGTAGCCGAAGTGCACGTCGTCGGCGAGGACATGGCGTCCGTCCGGGGTGACGGAGGGGTCGCCCGCGTCCGGTTCGATGTCGCGGACGCCGACGAGGCGGGCCAGCGACACCTGGGCGATCTGCAGCTCGTCGTACCAGCGCAGGATGATCCCCAGCGGGTCGACGAGCATCTGGGCGATGAGGACGCCCGTGGTCAGCTGGCCCACGTCGATCCAGCCCTGCAGGACGAAGACCCCGCCGATCATGAGGGTCGAGCAGAGCACGGTCGTGTGGGTGAAGTTGATCACCGGGAAGAGGACCGACCGCAGATAGAGCGTGTAGCGCTCCCACGCGGTCCATTGCTTGACGCGGCGCTCCGACAGTTCGATGCGACGGTCGCCGAGGCGGTGGGCCTCGACGGTGCGTCCCGCGTCGACGGTCTCGGCGAGCGCGGCGGCCACGGCGGCGTACCCGGCGGCCTCGGAGCGGTAAGCGGCGGGTGCCCGCTTGAAGTACCAGCGGCAGCCCACGACGAGGAGCGGTACGGCGACGAGCACGGCGGGCGCCAGGGGAGGCGCGGTCACCACGAGTCCGCCGAGCAGCAGCACCACCCACACCACGCCGATGGCGAGCTGCGGCACGGCCTCGCGCATGGCGTTGGCCAGGCGGTCGATGTCCGTGGTGATGCGGGAGAGCAGGTCACCGGTGCCGGCGCGCTCCAGGACCCCGGGCGGCAGGCCGACGGAGCGTACGAGGAAGTCCTCCCGCAGGTCCGCCAGCATCCGCTCGCCGAGCATCGCGCCGCGCACCCGTACCTCACGTACGAACAGCGCCTGTACGAGGAGCGCGACCGTGAACAGGCCGATGGTGAGTTCCAGGTCGAGGTCACGGGTCCCGTCCGAGACCTTGTCGACCAGACCGCCGAGCAGATAGGGACCGACCATCGAGGCGACCACGGCGACGGTGTTCGCCGTGATGAGCAGCAGGAAGGCCCGGCGGTGCCGCTGGAACAGCTCCCGGACATAGGTGCGCACGGTCGACGGCGCGCCGATGGGCAGGGTCTCCGCGGTCGTGGGTGCCGCCGGGTCGTACTCCGGTGGCGCCAGGCCGATCATGCCGTCTCCTCGATGTCGAATGCGGTCAGGGCTTCTGTGGCGGCGCGCTCCGCCTCGGTCTCGCGGGTCACGACCGCGCGGTACCGCGGTTCGCTGTGCACCAGTTCGCGGTGCTCGCCGACCGCGGCGACCTCGCCGTCGGCCAGGAAGACGACGCGTTCGGCGCGGTCCAGGAGCAGGGGCGAGGAAGTGAGGACCACGGTGGTGCGCTGGTGGCGCAGGCGCCGGATGCCCTCGGCGACCCGGGCCTCGGTGTGGGAGTCGACGGCGGACGTCGGCTCGTCGAGGACGAGGGCCTCGGGGTCGGTGACGAGCGAGCGGGCCAGGGCGAGGCGCTGGCGCTGGCCACCGGAGAGGGAGCGGCCGCGTTCGGTGAGGTGGGCGGCCATCGGGTCGTCGTTCACGGACGCCTGTGCCAGCGCGTCGAGGACGTCGGCGCACTGTGCGGCGTCCAGCGCCTGCTCGTGGGTGACGGCTCCGGACGCGGGTACGTCGAGGAGCTCGCGGAGCGTACCGGAAAGCAGGACGGGGTCCTTGTCCTGGACGAGGACGGCAGTGCGGGCCGTGGACAGCGGGACGTCGTCGAGCGGGACGTCGCCGAGGCGCACGGACGGCAGGTCCGCGGCGCCTTCGAACGCCGGGTGTCCGCCGAGCCGTTCGGCGAGGCGCCCGGCCTCGTCCGGGTCGCCGCACACCACGGCGGTGAGGCGTCCGGCCGGGGCGAGGAGCCCGGTCGCGGGGTCGTACAGGTCACCGGCCGGCACCGGCGCGTCGGCCCACTCGCCACGTTCGGTGGCGTCAGCCGGCGCACGCCCCTCGACCCCCCTAGCGCCCTCGACACCCTCAGCGCCCTGGGTGTCCTCAGCGCCCTCGACACCCCCAGCGCCCTGGGCATCCCCAGCGCCCTCAGCATCCACAGAGCCCTCAACGCCCTCAACGCCCGCGGAGTCCTTGGAGCCTGCGGACTTGCCGGCCGCCCCTGCCTCTGTGCCCTCCGCGCCCTCCGTCGACGTCCGCTCCAGCGAAAGCACGCGGGCGGCCCGTTTCGCGGAGGGCCGGGAGAAGGAGTACGCCATGGCGATCTCCTCGAAGTGCCGCAGCGGATAGCTGAGCATCATGATCGCGCTGTAGACGGTGACGAGTTCGCCGACGGTGATCCGGCCCTCGCGGGCGAGGTTCACCCCGTGCCAGACGACCGCGATCAGCAGCAGCCCCGGCATCAGGACCTGGATGGCCGTGATGGCCGCCCACATGCGCGCGCTGCGCACCGCGGCCGAGCGGACCTCCTGGGAGGCGCGGCGGTAGCGGTCGAGGAAGAGTTCCTCGCCGCCGATGCCGCGCAGGACGCGCAGACCGGCGACGGTGTCCGACGCCAGTTCGGTGGCGCGCCCGGCCTTCTCGCGCTGGAAGTCCGCCCGGCGCGTGGCGCGGGGCAACAGCGGGAGCACGGCGAGGGCGAGCACCGGGACGCCGATCGCGACGACGACGCCGAGTGCGGGCTGGTAGACGAGGAGCCCGGCGCAGACGAGGAGGACCGTGAGCGCCGCTGCCGCGAACCGCGAGAGTGCTTCGACGAACCAACCGATCTTCTCGACGTCTCCGGTGGAGACCGCGACGACCTCACCGGCGGCGACGCGCCGGGTCAGGGCGGAGCCGAGCAGTGCCGTCTTGCGGGCGAGGAGCTGCTGCACCCGGGCCGCGGCCGTGATCCAGTTGGTGACCGCCGTGCGGTGGAGCATCGTGTCGCCGACCGCGACGGCGACGCCGAGGAGGGCGAGCAGCACGCCCGCGAGGGCGAGCCGGCCGCCGGAGCGGTCGAGCACGGCCTCGACGGCGACGCCGACCATGTACGGCAGGCCCGCGATGGCGGTGAAGTGCAGCAGGCCCCAGGCAAGGGACTTGAGCTGCCCGCCGAGCTGATTGCGGCCCAGCCACAGGAGGAAGCGGGGACCCGATCGGGCATCCGGGACGCCGGGGTCGGTATACGGAAGATCGCGAATCTGCATGACGTCCCAGGATTCGGTGCGGCGGCCGTCGGCCCCGCGGAGCGGAGGAGGCGCGGACGGCGGTAACAAACCGTGAAAGGTTCACCTCGTACGGTGGGCCGAAGCAAACGGTTTTCCGCCCCGGGGTAAAGAATCAGCCCGTTCTCCCCGCG
>NZ_LIRJ01000368.1 GCF_001419745.1 Streptomyces silaceus
GGGTGGTGGTGAGGGTGGGGGTGAGGCGTGTCCGAGGTGCGGTGGGAGGCGGATAGCTCGTGGTCGTGGCTGTGACCGTGACGCTGGTCGTGGTCGTGGCAGTGACCCCGATCGTGACCGTGGTCGTGATCCGGATGGTGGCCGTGGTCGTGACGTGCGCTCACGTGTGGCGCCCCTTCCTGTACGCGGACTTCTTGTACGCGGACGGCGCCCCTCATTGTGTGCGTACGAAGCCGCTCCCGCCCCGCGGACGCCTCCACGCACACGCCCCTCACCTGCGCATCCTGCGCATCCGCCGCGGAACGCGAAAAGGCACGGAACGCGAAGAGGCACGGAACGCGAAAAGGCACTGAGCCGCACGCGCCGACTCAGTGCCCGATGGCGGACGCCGGTCGCGGGGACCGGCGACGGGGCCGGGTCTAGCAGCCCATGGCCCATGTGTGGGAGTCGCCGCGGTCGTTGGCCACGCCGTTGTAGCCGACCTCCTGGCCGGGCGAGAGGCAGATCGTCGCGGCGCCACCGGTCGACGGCCACTGGACGGCGTCCTCGTGGACGATGACGTGGTCCTTCACGCCGGGACCAGAGATGCCGTGGTTCGCCCAGGAGGAGTCCTCGTCGGCGATCCAGCTCTCCCACCACTCGTCGTCACCCGACCAGTTGGCGCGCTGGCCCGCGAAGTTGGCCTCCGTCCAGGCACAGAAGTGGCCGCTCGGGCACTCCGCCGCGGCGGCGGGCGTGGTGGTGGCCAGGGCGCCGCCCGCCGCCAGGAGGACGGCGGCGAGCAGGGCGAGGGGTTGCTTCATGAAGGACTGCCTTTCGTGTGTCGCGTTGGTGCGGTGGTGTTTCCGCTACCGCTGTGCGGTGGTGCGGGTCTCGGCGGTGAGCAGCGTCCGCGCGCGCTGGAGGGCGCGGTCGCTCAGCTCCCGATAGGCGGCGCGGTCCTGCGACGGCGCCTTGGAGTGGAGGTTGTTGACGGTCGTCGACGCCTGGAACCAGCGCCGCTGGTCGCCGTACAGCCGGCGCTGCGCCTGCGCGAGGCAGCCGTCGGTGTGCTGGCTGACGACGTGGCCGCTGGGCAGGGTGATCTTGAGCTCGGCCCGCCCGGTGCCGAACAGCGCGTGGTCGACGCGCCGCCCCTCGGCCGCGCTCGCGGGCCGTTCGCCCTGACGCGGCGGCGTGAGGCCCTGATGGGTCAGGCAGCGGTCGGTGAGCAGGAGTTGGGCGGCCTTGACCGTGTCGGCGGGGTTCAGCGAGACGGTCGGCTGCCGGGGCGCGCCACAGCCGGTGAGGGCGGTGAGGCCGAGCAGCAGACAGGCGGCGGCGAGCACGGCGGCGACACGGGGGCGGTCTCCGTATCCGTATCGGCGTGGCACGGCGGCCCGCCTCATCCGGGCTGGCAGTCGCGCTTCTCGCTGTCGACGCCGTCGAGCTTGCCGCCCCAGTCCCAGTTGTCGGACGTGTCCCAGGCGCGGATCTCGCGGTAGACGCAGCCGCCCCAGCGGGGGAAGTGGATGGCGAAGACGCTGCCGTTGTAGTCGGAGCGGAAGGAACCGGCGTGCCGGTGGACGCCGCCCCCGGCCTCGGCGTACCCGCCGGGCCGGTAACACCAGGCGCCGCCTCCCATCTGGCCGGGCTCGGGCCAGAAGCAGACCTCCCCGGGACCGGCCGCCGCGGGGGCGGCCGGAGCGGCG
>NZ_LIRJ01000369.1 GCF_001419745.1 Streptomyces silaceus
GGAGACCTCGACGGAGGCGTCCGGCGGCGAGAACGAGGTGGCGTTCTCCAGGAGCTCGGCGGTGAGGTGGCTGATGTCGTCCGCGGCGAAGCCCGCGACGTGCGCGTGCGGCGGCAGCGTGGCGATGCGGACGCGTTCGTACCGCTCGATCTCGGAGACGGCGGCCCGCACGACGTCGACGAGCGGCACGGCGCCGGGGTGCTGGTGGCCGTGCTCGGCACCGGCGAGGACCAGGAGGTTCTCGCTGTGCCGGCGCATGACGGTGGCGAGGTGGTCGAGCTTGAAGAGCGTGGCGAGGCGGTCGGGGTCCTGCTCGCGGTCCTCCAGGTTCTCGATGACCGCGAGCTGGCGCTCCACCAGGCCCAGCGTGCGCAGGGCCAGATTGACGAAGGTGCCGTGGATGGACTGGCGCACGCGGTCCAGGTGGGCGGACGCCTCGGCCAGTTCGGCGCGCAGGGCCTCGCGCTCCTCGGCCATGGACCGGCGCTGCCCGACGAGGTGCTTGCGGTCCGACTCCAGGGTGCCGAGGCGCTCGGTGAGCGCGGCCGCGTGGCCGTGCAGCGCGTTGACGGAGCGGACGACCTGGGCGAACTCGTCGTCGCGGCCCGTGAAGCGGATCGGCTCCTGCGGCTCCGGCTCGGTGGCGAGGCGGGCCGAGCCGAGGCGCAGCACGGCGAGCGGGCGGGTCAGCGAGCGGGCCGTCGCCATGGCGAAGCCGACCGCGAGGAGCAGGCAGGCGCCGACGAGGGCGACGCGGATCTCCAGGGCGGTGACGTCGTCGTCGCGCAGCTGGGCGAGGCGCTTGGTGCGCTCGACGCCGAGCGCGGACTCGGCGCCGCGCATGGTCTCGATGCGGGCGGAGAGCGCGGCGTCGAGCTTCTTGCCGTCGTAGCGCCGCTCGGCCGCGGAGAGCTTGGGCTCGTCGGTGAGGCGGGCGAGGTACTTCTCCGCGGTGGCGACCTCGGGGCCCGTGACGGTCGACTCGTACGTGGCGCGGGCGCGGTCGCTCGCGGCGTCGCGGAAGTCGGCGAGGGCGGCGAGCTCGCGCAGGTGGGCCTGCTGGGCGGCGGTGCTGAGCTCGTCGCGGCGCTTGGCGTCGGCCGGGGACTCCTGGGCGGTGGTCGGCAGGCCGGTGACCGGATCGACGGTGGTGGTCGAGGAGTCGCGGGGCACGGCGAGGGCGGCGAGGAGGAGGCCGCGGGCGGCGGCGGCCTGTTCGACGGCGTGGTCGAGGTCGGAGAGGGCGAGGGCGCCCTGGTTGGCCTCCGGCGGCAGCTTCGCGGCCAGGTCCCGGGTGAGGCCGTGGAGTTCGGCGATGACCTTGGTGTACGCCTCATGGGCTTCGAGAGCGGTGCTCTTGCCGGTGAGCGCCGCTCTTCGCACGGCGGCGATCTCGGCGAGGTCGCTGCGCAGGGCCGCGGGCGCGTCGGCGGCGCGGATCTCCTCGATCTGCCGGTCCACGCGGGCGCTGCGGCTCTCGGAGAGCCCCTTGCCCTGGGGCCGGCCGGAGGCGATGTACGAGGTGACCTCGTCGCGCTCGTCGGCGAGGGAGTGGCCGAGGGAGACCGCCTGCTGGGTCTGTCCGGCGAGGGTCACCAGGCTCTGCGCGTCGCTCAGTTGCCCGGAGGCGGCGACGACGGCGGGGGCGCCCGCGCCGGCCACGGCGGCGGCCACGACCGTGACGGCGAGAATCAGCCGATTGCGGACGCGCGCGGTGGGCCGCTTGTTGACGGCCGCGGGCTTGGGCACGGGGGGTGTCGCGGCGGCTCCTGGCGCACCCGAGGCGGCGGGATCGGCGGAGGCGCCGGAGGTCACGGGCTCGGCGGACGTCCCGGGGACGGCGGCACCCGCGGCCCCGCCCGCACCCCTACCCGTCGGCTGTCCCGACCCGGCATCCGCGCCCGCGGAGGGAGCGGCATCCGCGCCCGCGGAGGGGCCCGGCGCACCCTCGGCCGGGGCGGTCGCGCCCGGCACGGTCCCCTCCGGAGCCGACTGCTTGCCTTTGCGCCGAGGCGGCATCTTCTGCACCGGTGCTCGCATTCTTGTTTTCGTCTGCCCTTGGGCCCGGGTGACGATCTGTCAACACGAGCGCTCCCCCGGTACGGCTCCTGACCCTTTCAGTGCCGGTGAGTGGCGGTCGCGCATCGCCTGCCTGGCCACCCGAAGGAGTGAACA
The DNA here is from genome assembly GCF_001419745.1 of Streptomyces silaceus. Classification (GTDB taxonomy): domain Bacteria; phylum Actinomycetota; class Actinomycetes; order Streptomycetales; family Streptomycetaceae; genus Streptomyces; species Streptomyces silaceus. Next base: position 2,176 of record NZ_LIRJ01000369.1, read on the forward strand.
TCGGCGGGGAGTTGGCGGGCAAGTCCCGACGTTACGGCCACGGGGCATATGCGGTGTGCCGGTTGGACGTCGACCACCGGCTTTGGCAGGATGCGCGACCACACCCCGCCGGAGGTGATCATTCCGGTCGAATTCCGGCGCGTCGCCCGCCCCTACGAGCCATCCCTCCACCCCTTTGCGGCTTCTGGTGCCCCTTGTGAAGGGGTCGTGCAGACTGGCCGAATGCGCATCGAACTCGCCATCGAGCCCGGAGACCCCGCACGCCCCAACGAGGACTACGCGTCGGTCGCGCTTCCCGCGTCCGGACAGGGCGGATCGCTCGTCGTCCTGGACGGCGTGACACCGCCGGAGGGGTCGGTGGGCTGTCTTCATTCGGTCCCCTGGTTCACCGCGCGGCTCGGCGGAGCACTGGGCGAACTGTCCGTTTCACGGCGGGATATGACGCTCACTGAGGTTCTGGCGGCCGCCATCGCGCGTACCGCCGACGCACATCGTTCAACCTGTGACCTTTCTCACCCACGTACACCTCAGGCCACGGTGGTCCTCGTCCGGTGGGACGCGGAGCGCGTCGAGCATCTCGTCCTGTCCGACTCGGCGCTCCTCATGGCGGGCCCGGACGGCGAGGTGACCGCCGTCCTCGACCGGCGCCTGGCGGAACTGCCGCCCGCCGTGCGGGCCCTGCGCGACCAGGTGCGCGCCCTGCCGCGCGGCTCGGCCGAGCGGGACGTGGCGGGCCGCGCGTACGCGACGGCGGTCGAGGCCCTGCGCAACGCGGAGGACGGCTTCTTCACCGCCGCCGCCGACCCCGCGTCGGCCGGTCGCGCGGTCACGGGCGAGCGCCCGCGGGCGGACGTCGCGGCGGTGGCGGCGCTCACCGACGGCGCCGGACGCTGGGTGGAGACGTTCCACGAGGGCGACTGGACGGAGTGCTTCGCGCTGCTGCGCAAGGAGGGGCCGCAGCACCTGGTGGACCGCGTACGGGAGTTGGAGCTCGCGGACCCCGACCGCCTGGCCTTCCCGCGCGGCAAGCGGCACGACGACGCGGCGGTGGTGTACGCGGAGCTGTGAGGGCACGCACCGGCCGGGCGGGCGCGCGTGTCGACGCAGTGGGCGCGTGTGTCGACGCGGCGGAGGAGGGCGCGGGGCGGCACACGGAGGGGGTGACGCGCGGGCACCCGGGTCCCGGGGAGGGGCTCAGGCGTCCGCGCTGTCGTTCAGCCGGCCGAGCAGCCGGGCGAGTTCGGCGACCTCCGCCCGGTCCCAGCCCGCGAGGCGGCGCACGTACTGGGCGCGGCGGGCGGCGCGGACCGTGCGGAAGCGGGTGCTTCCCTCGGGCGTCAGGCGGATCAGCCAGGCGCGCCCGTCGGCGGGGTCGGGCTCGCGGGAGACGAGGCCGAGCTGTTCCATGGCGCGCAGCTGGCGGCTCATCGTCGCCTTGCCGACGCCGATGAACGCGGCCAGGTCGGTGGCGCGTTGGGGCCCCGAGTCGTCCAGGCGCACCAGCAGGCCGTACGCCGCGGGCTCCAGGTCGGGGTGGACCTGGCGGGCCATCTCGCCCGAGGAGGCCCGCGCGCGGCGCATCAGGAGCGACAACTCCCGTTCCAGGGCGAGGAACTCACGGTCCGCCCCGCGCTCCGCGTCGCCGTGCTCCCCGCACGTCCCACCCTCTTGTGCAGCACCCATGTCCCGCTTTCCCGATTCTGAAAGTTATCGCCCAAAGGCCCTCGCGCCACGACCCTGTCGGCAGCGGCCTGACCAGTATTTCGCAAGGTCGCGACGGTGCCGCCGCAATGACACCGCCACAGGAGTGGACCAACGGCAGAACCCTGGCCCTCTTCCCTAGCGGCGGTCTACGTGCGTAGCTTTTCAACTGACATGTTCACACCACGGCATGTCGACAGGTCCCCACCGAGCACCACCGAGGCCTTCGGAGGCACGCATGCCCGTGCACAGACCCGGACCGGCCCGCCGCTCGCGCTTGTCGCCGGCGGGGGTTGTCCTCGCAGTACTGTCCGCCCTCTCCCTCCTCCTGACGCTCCCCACGGCGGCCCAGGCGGACGACGTCCCCCAGCGCGGCACCGCCCGCCTCGGCCAGGGCGTCGTCGAACACGACGGCCAGGGCGGCCGGCCCGCCGGCGGTGACGCCGCCCAGACCGAGGGCGTGGACGTCAGCAGCCACCAGGGCAACGTCGCCTGGTCGACGCTGTGGAACAGCGGAGTGAAGTGGGCCTACGTCAAGGCCACCGAGAGCACCTCGTACAAGAACCCCTACTTCACCCAGCAGTACAACGGCTCGTACAACGTGGGCATGATCCGCGGCGCGTACCACTTCGCCACGCCCGACACCTCCAGCGGCGCCACGCAGGCCAACTACTTCGCGAGCAACGGCGGCGGCTGGTCGCGCGACGGCAGGACGCTGCCGGGCGCGCTGGACATCGAGTGGAACCCGTACGGGGCGACCTGCTTCGGCAAGTCCCAGGCCGACATGGTCAGCTGGATCCGTGACTTCCTGAACACGTACAAGGCGCGCACCGGGCGCGACGCCGTCATCTACACCGCGACGAGCTGGTGGAAGCAGTGCACGGGCAACTACGGCGGCTTCGGTGCGAGCAACCCGCTGTGGATCGCCCGCTACAACACCTCCCCGGGCGAACTCCCGGCCGGCTGGGGCTTCCAGACGATGTGGCAGTACACCTCGTCGGGCCCGACGGTCGGTGACCACAACAAGTTCAACGGCGCCCTCGACCGGGTGCAGGCGCTCGCCAACGGCTGAGCCGCCCACGGAGTACGCGAAGGGTGGCCGCCCCGGCACGGGACGGCCACCCTTTCCGCTGCTCTTGAGAGGCCTGCTCCTTACGCGGCGGCCCGGACCTTCACCTCGGCCTCGGTGAGGGCCAGTTCGAGCACCTGGCGCACGTCGGTGACCGGGTGCACCTCCAGCTTCTCCAGGATCTCGGCGGGGACGTCGTCGAGGTCCGCCTCGTTCCGCTTCGGGATGATCACCGTGGTGATCCCGGCGCGGTGCGCGGCCAGCAGCTTCTGCTTGACGCCGCCGATCGGCAGGACGCGGCCGGTCAGCGAGATCTCACCGGTCATCGCCACGTCGGTGCGGACCTGCCGCCCGCTGAGCAGCGAGGCGAGGGCCGTGGTGAGCGTGACGCCCGCGCTCGGGCCGTCCTTGGGGACCGCGCCCGCCGGGAAGTGGACGTGCACGCCCCGGTCCTTCAGGTCGCCCACGGGCAGCTCCAGTTCGGCGCCGTGCGAGCGCAGGAAGCTCAGCGCGATCTGCGCCGACTCCTTCATCACGTCGCCGAGCTGGCCGGTGAGCGTGAGCCCGGACGCGCCGGTCTCCGGATCGGCGAGCGAGGCCTCCACGAAGAGGACGTCGCCGCCCGCGCCGGTGACCGCGAGCCCGGTGGCCACGCCCGGCACCGCGGTGCGGCGCTCGGCCGGGTCCTGGGCGGACTCGGGCACGTGGTGCGGGCGCCCGATGAGCCCGCGCAGGTCCTCGTCCGTCACGGTGAACGGCAGCTCCCGCTCGCCCAGTTCGTGCTGGGCCGCGACCTTGCGGAGCAGCCGGGCGACCGAACGCTCCAGGTTGCGCACGCCCGCCTCACGGGTGTACTCGCCGGCCAGCTTGCGCAGCGCGCTCTCGTCCAGGGCCACCTCGTCCTGGCCGAGGCCGGCCCGCTCCAGCTGGCGCGGGAGCAGGTGGTCACGGGCGATGACGACCTTCTCGTCCTCGGTGTAGCCGTCCAGGCGGACCAGCTCCATGCGGTCGAGCAGTGCCTCGGGGATGGCCTCCAGGACGTTCGCCGTCGCGAGGAACACGACGTCGCTCAGGTCGAGCTCGACCTCCAGGTAGTGGTCGCGGAAGGTGTGGTTCTGCGCGGGGTCGAGGACTTCGAGGAGGGCGGCGGCCGGGTCGCCCCGGAAGTCGGAGCCCACCTTGTCGATCTCGTCGAGGAGGACGACGGGGTTCATGGACCCGGCCTCCTTGATCGCCCGCACGATGCGTCCGGGCAGCGCCCCCACGTACGTACGGCGGTGGCCGCGGATCTCCGCCTCGTCGCGCACGCCGCCGAGCGCGACCCGCACGAACTTGCGGCCCATGGCGTGCGCGACGGACTCGCCGAGGCTCGTCTTGCCGACGCCGGGCGGGCCCACCAGGGCGAGGACCGCGCCGCCGCGGCGGCCGCCGACGACGCCGAGGCCGCGGTCGGAGCGGCGCTTGCGCACCGCCAGGTACTCGGTGATGCGCTCCTTCACGTCCTCCAGGCCCGCGTGCTCGGCGTCGAGGACGGACTGGGCGCCCCTGATGTCGTACGCGTCCTCGGTGTGCTCGTTCCACGGCAGTTCGAGGACGGTGTCCAGCCAGGTGCGGATCCAGGAGCCCTCGGGCGACTGGTCGCTGGCGCGCTCCAGCTTGTCGACCTCCTTGAGGGCGGCCTCGCGGACCTTCCCGGGCAGGTCGGCGGCCTCGACGCGGGCGCGGTAGTCGTCGGACTCCTCGCCCTCCTGCTCGCCGTTGAGCTCGCGCAGCTCCTTGCGGACGGCGTCCAGCTGGCGGCGGAGCAGGAACTCGCGCTGCTGCTTGTCGACGCCCTCCTGGACGTCCTTGGCGATGGTCTCGGCGACGTCCTGCTCGGCGAGGTGCTCGCGCAGCTGCGCGGTGGCGAGCTTGAGGCGGGCGACGGCGTCCTCGGTCTCCAGGAGCTCGATCTTCTGCTGGGTGGTGAGGAACGGCGAGTAGCCGGAGTTGTCGGCGAGCGCGGAGACGTCGTCGATCTGCGTGACGCGGTCGACGACCTGCCAGGCGCCGCGCTTCTTCAGCCAGCTGGTGGCGAGCGCCTTGTACTCCTTGACGAGCTCGGTGACGCTGCCGGGCAGCGGCTCGGGCACGGAGTCGTCGACCGTCAGACCCTCGACCCACAGGGCCGCGCCGGGACCCGTCGTGCCCGCGCCGATCCTCACCCGGCTCCGGCCGCGGATGAGGGCACCGGGGTCGCCGTCGGAGAGCCGGCCGACCTGCTCGACGGTGCCGAGGACACCGGTCGCGGCGTACGTCCCGTCGATCCGCGGAACAAGGAGCACCTTCGGCTTGCTGTCGCCACTGGACCGCGCCGCGGCCTGCGCCGCCTCCACGGCGGCTCGTACATCGGCATCGGACAGGTCGAACGGAACCACCATGCCGGGCAGGACGACCTCGTCGTCGAGCGGCAGCACAGGCAGAGTGAGCGGTGTGGACGTCGAAGCCATGATCTCCCCTTCGGCATTCAAGTTGAGCTGTATGGACTCAATGCTTATGAGCTTCCGGATGTTCCCCAAGGGATGTTCGCTGTGAGCGATCACGGAGAACGGGCTGTCGGGTGCGGCTCCGGGCGGCCCTGGGACCCGGGGCCGGCGACGGCCCGTTCCCCATCGGGCGCCGGCTTGGGACCGTGGGGGCTTCGGCTTTCGTGGAGGGGAATCATGGTGGACACACCCGAGAACGGCGGCGCGCAGGACGTGACCGGCACCCTCGTCGAGTACGCGCTGGGACATCTCTTCTCGGCGGCGCTGCGTACGGCGGCGCGGTGCCGGGTCGCCGACCATCTGGCGCCGGGGCCGCGCACCGCCGAGGAGCTGGCCCGCCTCACCGACACGGACCCGGGGCACCTGCGGCCCGTCCTGCGCTACCTCGCCACGCGCGGCGTCTTCCGCGAGGACGGTGCGGGCGCGTTCCACCTCACGCCGCTCGGGGACGCGCTGCGCACGGACGTGCCGCACTCGCAGCACGCGGCGGTCCTGATGCTGACCGACCCCGCCTTCCTGCGGACCTCGGAGGCCCTGGAGGAGACCGTCCGCAAGGCGGGGCCCTCCTTCGAGCGGCTCTACGGCCGCCCCTTCTTCGCGCACCTGGCCGACGACCCGGAGCTGCGGGAGCTGTTCGACAGCGGGATGACCTCGCTCTCGGCGCCCGTCGACGCGGTGGTCGCGGGGACGTATCCGTTCCCGGAGAAGGGCACCGTGGTGGACGTCGGCGGCGGGCGCGGCGGGCTGCTGCGCGCGGTGCTGCGGGGGCGGCCCGGCCTGACCGGGGTGCTCGTCGACCAGGCCCCGGCGATCGCCACGCACGTCCTGGGCGAGGACGACGAGGCGCGGGGCCGGTGGCGGGCCGAGACCGGGGACTTCTTCACGAAGGTGCCCGAGGGCGGCGACGTCTACGTGCTCAAGCACGTCCTGCACGACTGGCCCGACGACGCCTGCCTGCGGATCCTGCGCAACTGCCGCGCGGCGATGGCGCCGGACGCGCGCCTCCTGGTCGTCGAGTCCGTCCTGCCGCCGGGCAACGCACCGCACCCCGGCAAGACCCTGGCGGTGGCGATGGCAGCGGTCATCGACGGCCGCGAACGCACGGAACAGGAGTTCACCTCCCTGCTCGCGGCGGCGGACCTGACCGTGACGCGCGTCCTCCCGACGGCGTCGTTCCCGTCGATCGTGGAGGCGAGGGCGACGGACCGTACCCCGTAGGCAGACCGCGCCCCACCGTTTCCCGCGCCCCTCAAGGTGCGCGGGAAACCGCGCGAGCAACCCCCACGGCCCCGCGGAGCGGGAACCGGCGCGCACCGGCCGCGCTCCTGACTGAGCGTTTCGCCCTGTGAGGTGTGTTTGATCCCAGGTCAGGTTCCGCGCCAGTTCAGGGTGGCTTCGCCCGTGAAGCCGTCGGCTTCCTCCAGCGCGGCACTCGGCATCGGATCGCCGGCGGCGCAACCGAGCGCACAGCGTCCGGCGAGGTGGAGGCACAAGGCGTCCAGGTGGTCGAGGAGCGCCGCCTGGCGCTCCTGCTCGGGGTCCAGTTCTCTCAGCCATACCCACCGGTCGTGCGCGGCCTGCGGGCGGGGAGGGAGCGTGCGGCGTAGCGCGTCGGCCCGCTCGCTGAGGGCGCTCCACACCGGCACCCGCAGCCTCTCGGCCAGAACAGTGATGTCCTGGGCGGGAAGGGCGGGGGCCGGTGCGCTCAGGCCATCACCATGGCATCCGCCACTGACATTCCTCGGGGAGCGGCGCGCGACACGTCACTGGAATGGCGACCGGCGCGATTCCGGCAGGGATTCACAGGCCGGGCACCTTTTCGACGATCCTCGAAATGATGGAAGTTGTGAAGCTGTGATGCCTACGATGCGGCAGCAAACAGTCAACCGCCGCAACAGCGTGAGCCAGCGACGGTTAAATCTCAGGGGGAAGAATGCGCAAAATCGGTCTTGTCTTCGCGACCGGCATCGCCGGTGCCGCTGTCTTCATAGGATCTGGCTCGGCCCAAGCCGTCATCTTCAACCCGGACCCCTGCCTCGACTTGTCGGAGGTACAGAGCTGCGAAAACCACACGCTCTATGGGTTCCGACAGCCTGCGGGCCCGACGACGAACCCCTGCGGCCTGCCGTGGCAGCCCGTGGTGATCGGCTCCTGCTGAGCCACGCCATCGGTTGCCGTTGACCTCACCGTTTCACTCAGGGTGAGACCGGTTGCTGGCTGCGAACGCGAAAGTGCCTTCTGATCTGGGGCGATGAACCTTGTCGAGGGGTTCTACCGGTCCAGGTGGAAGGCGCTTTCTGCGTTCCGCGAGCTCGGGTCGCTGCCCCGGGTCAGGTTCCGCGCCAGTTCGGGGTGGCTTCGCCGGTGAGGCGGCGGGTCATGAGGTCGATCATCGCGAGGTGGATCATGGCTTCGGACCGGTGCGGGTGTCGCTCGTAGTCGCGGGCGAGGCGGAGGTGGTGCATGAGCCAGCCGATGCTCCGCTCGATGGTCCAGCGGCGCGGAATGATCGTGAACCCCTTGACGCCCGGCGGGCGCTGGACGGGGTGGACGTCGATGCCCAGGCGGGCGCCGTGCTTGATGGCGGTGGTCCGGTAGCCGGCGTCCACCCAGGCTTTGGCCACCCGGGAGTGGACGGCGGAGATACGGGACAGCAGCGTGACGCCGGCCGCGGTGTCGGACACGCTCGCGGCGGTGACCAGCACGGTCAGCAGCAGGCCCAGGGTGTCGCAGGCGAGGTGGCGCTTGCGTCCGATGATCCGCTTGCCCGCGTCGGTGCCCTGGTCGGCCAGGTGCACGTTGGCGGAGGTCTTGATGGTCTGGGAGTCCAGCACGCAGGCGGACGGTTCGCCGTCGCGTCCTTCGGCCGCGCGGACCAGGTGCCGCAGCAGGCCGGTGAGCTGGGTGAAGATGCCGTCCTCCTGCCAGCAGGCGACGTAGTGGTAGGTCGTGGGCCAGGGTGGGAAGTCGTGCGGCAGGTAGCGCCAGGGGACGCCGGTGCGGTCCACGTACAGGATCGCGTTCATCAGCGGGCGCAGGTCGTGTTCGGGTGGGCGGCCGATGTCCAGGCCGCGGCCGCGGCGCTCGGCGCGCCAGGCGGTGAGCACCGGCTCGATCAGCTGCCGGCGTTCGTCGGACAGGTCGCTGGGGTAGCCGCTGGGGGCGGTCATGTTTCAGATGTACTGCGAGTTGGCTGCCCCGACCAGCGGCCAAAGGCCACCGGGCGGGCCCGGGTTGGGATCAAACAGGAGGGGTTGGGATCAAACAGCCCTCTGGCGCCTCACAGTGACCTGGGGGCCCGCCTTTCACGTCAGTGCCGCCTCGCCAGCCTCCTCAAACCATCACGCAACGGCATCAGACCGGGCGAAACACTCAGTGAGTAGGTGTTTCTCAACCTCGACGAGGCAGGTGGGCGACGGGGACGGTGGTGTGCTGCGCGGTGCTGTACGCGCGGCGGCAGTCGTACGACGGCGCGGGGGCGAGGCGGTGAGGCCGACGCAGCCGCGGGCGGCGGGGCGACCCGTGGACGGCGGATGGCGGGCCACCGCCCTCATCCCAGCGGGGCGCGCCCACCGGCGTGCACGGCCTGCTCGGTCCGAACGGCGCGGGCAGGACGTCGTTGATCCGCGTCCTCGCCACCGCCGCGGAACCGGCGGCCGGCCGCCTCACCCTGCTCGGCGAGGACCCCTCGCACTACGCGGGGCTGCTCGCCGTACGCCGCCGTCTCGGCTATCCGCCCCAGGAGTTCGGCGTGTACCGGCACTTCACCACCCGCGAGTTCCTCGGCTACGGCCTGGCTCAAGGACGTGCCCGCGCCCGAGGTCCCCGCGGCCGTCGAGCGCGCCGCGCACCGCGTCGGTCCCGGCGACCGTCTCGACGCCGGGCTCCGCACGCTCAGCGGGGGCATGAAGCAGCGCGTCGGCATCGCGCAGGCCATCGTGAACGACCCCGGCCTGCTCCTCCTCGACGAGCCGACGACCGGGCTCGACCCGGCACAGCGCGAGCGCCTCCACGCGCTGCTGCGGACCATCGGCGAGACGGCGACCGTCGTCGTCTCCACGCACCTCATGGAGGACATCACCGGCGCCTGCGACGACGTGCTCGTCCTCGCCGACGGCCGGACCCGCTTCCAGGGAACGCCCCGGACGCCGGCGGCGATCGGCGGGTACGCGGCCGTGCTGCCGTGAGCCGCCGTCAGGCGGACGGCGTCCGCGGACGCCGCCGGCGCCGCAGCAGGGGCCAGGTCGCGACGCCGATCAGGAGCGCCATCAGATGGCCCCAGTTGGTCATCGGGTCGGTGAACGCGATCAGGTCGTCGACGAGCATCCAGCCGAATCCGGCCAGGACGATCCAGCGCAGCCACGGCGTGAGGAGACCCGCGAGCGCGCCGACGCTCGCGGCGACGCCGAAACTGATGCCGTAGTCCAGGCGGTGCAGCGAGGTGTCGGGCAGGTGGCCCGCGAGGACGGACAGGCCGACGGGGACCTCCGTCGCGAGCGTGGCGACCACGTGCCCGAGCAGGAAGACACCGGCGGTGCGCAGTCCCCCTATGCGGCGCTCCAGCGCGGTGAGCACCAGGAGGAAGCCGATCGCGTACGGCGAGGTGATGCCGCCCGCGATCCACAGGGCGCTGGCGACCAGGACGAGGACGGGGCTGTGCGCGAGGTGCGCGACGTCGGTGCTCGAACCGTGGAGCAGCGCGGAGACGAGGTCGGGGTCCGCGTACGCGGCGAGCAGCGAGGTGGCGGCGAGCACGAGGGCGTACCCGAAGGTGAAGGGAGTACCGATGGGGGTGGGCAGCAGCCGCCAGGGCCGGAACCCCGCGGCGCGGGCCCTGGCCCGCAGTCCCTCGACGGCCCCTGACCCGCACGCGGCACGGGACGGCGCGTGCCCGGTGCCGGACGGGGAGCACCCGGTGCCGGGCGGTGTGCGCCCCGCGTCGGAGGGCGTCCGCTCGTCGGTCCGCGTACGCCCGGCGCTCCACGGGGCGAGGCCCGGCGCCCGCGCGGGCGCGCCGCGTTCGGACAGACCGGCGCGCGTCCGCGCGTCCGGATCGCGGCTCTCCCCCGGCGGGGACTGCCGCGGAATGGCGTTCAGGGTGCCCGGCGTCTCGGCATCGGGCGCGACCTCGGCGGGCCGCACGCTCTGGTTCACGGGTGAGGCGCTCCTTCCGTCCCGGCCCACCCTTTGTCCTCTTTTCCGGCGTTGTCTATGACCGGCGCCACGTGAGGCCCGATTCACAGCAACCTCTTGGGTGACTTCCGCGTCCCCCGAAAAGCCGCATCGCGCCCCCATACGCTGAGGCCCATGCACATCCACACCACCGCCCCCGTCGTCGTCGACCGGCGCGAGGGACCGTACGGCGAGGTCGTGCTGCGGCGCCACGGTGAGCTGCTGCAGATCATCGCCAATGGCTGTTTCCTGATGGACACCTCCGACGGCCGCTCCGAGCGACTGCTCGTCGACGCGGCGCGCGACGCCCTCGACGACCGGCCGGAGCCCGCCGTCCTGATCGGCGGCCTCGGCGTCGGCTTCTCCCTCGCGCACGCCGCCGCGGACCCCCGCTGGGGACGCATCGCCGTCGTCGAACGCGAGCAGGCGATCATCGACTGGCACCGCGAGGGGCCGCTCGCCGAACTGTCCGGCGCGGCACTCGCCGACGCACGTGCGCAGATTCTTCACACGGACCTCGTCACCTACGTCTCCGAGGCGTCGGAAACGTACGACGCGCTCTGTCTGGACATCGACAACGGCCCGGACTGGACGGTCACGGAGGACAACAACTCCCTTTATTCCTCGGCCGGTCTGGCCGCCTGCAAAGCCCGTCTGAACCCCGGCGGAGTACTGGCCGTCTGGTCGGCCCAGCCCTCGTCCGCTTTCGACGACGCTCTACGGAATGCCGGATTCCAGCGGGTACGGACGGAAGAGATCCCCGTTGCCCGAGGCGTCCCCGACGTGGTCCACCTCGGCGTCCGGGCTGCGTAGCCGAGGTGCCTTCGCGACCCGTACCCTGCTGACCGAACACAAGCGATCAGTGTCAGGGGCGGGCGATGGAGCAGACACACACCTCCCACAACGGCGCGACGGCGGCGACGCCGGGCGCGCAGCGCCGGGTGCTGGTGGTCGAGGACGACCCGACGATCGTCGACGCCATCGCCGCCCGGCTGCGTGCCGAGGGTTTCGTCGTGCAAACGGCGGGAGACGGCCCCTCGGCGGTGGACACCGCCCAGGCCTGGCAGCCCGACCTGCTGATCCTCGACATCATGCTGCCGGGCTTCGACGGCCTGGAGGTGTGCCGCCGGGTGCAGGCCCAGCGCCCCGTCCCGGTCCTCATGCTCACCGCGCGCGACGACGAGACGGACATGCTGGTCGGTCTCGGGGTCGGCGCGGACGACTACATGACCAAGCCGTTCTCCATGCGCGAGCTCGCGGCCCGCGTGCACGTCCTGCTGCGCCGCGTCGAGCGGGCCGCGCTCGCCGCGACCACGCCCCGCAGCGGCATCCTGCGCCTGGGCGAGCTGGAGATCGACCACGCGCAGCGCCGCGTGCGGGTCCGCAGCGAGGACGTCCACCTGACGCCCACGGAGTTCGACCTCCTGGTCTGCCTGGCCAACACCCCGCGCGCCGTCCTCTCCCGCGAGCAACTGCTCGCCGAGGTGTGGGACTGGGCCGACGCGTCCGGCACCCGCACCGTCGACAGCCACATCAAGGCGCTGCGCCGGAAGATCGGCGCCGAGCGGATCCGCACGGTGCACGGCGTGGGGTACGCGCTGGAGACCCCCACCCCGTGAGGCGGGTCGCGGGATGAGCGGGCCCTTCGGAGGACTGCGGCCGTTCTCCATCAAGACCAAGCTCGGCGCCCTCGTGGTCGTCTCGGTGTTCATCACCACCGGTCTGCTCCTGGTGGCCATGAAGACCGAGACCGAGCTGCGCTTCATCACCGTCTTCTCGGTGATCGCCACGCTCCTCATCACGCAGTTCGTGGCGCACAGCCTCACCGCGCCGCTGGACGAGATGAACGCGGTGGCCCGCGCCGTCTCGCACGGCGACTACACCCGCCGCGTGCGCGGCGCCGACCGGCGCGACGAACTGGGCGACGTGGCCTCCACGATCAACGCGATGGCCGACGACCTGGAGGCCCAGGACACCCAGCGCAAGGAGCTCGTCGCCAACGTCTCGCACGAGCTGCGCACCCCCATCGCCGGCCTGCGCGCGGTCCTGGAGAACGTCGTCGACGGCGTCTCGGCCGCCGACCCCGAGACCATGCGCACCGCCCTGAAGCAGACCGAGCGGCTCGGCCGGCTCGTCGAGACCCTCCTCGACCTCTCCCGCCTCGACAACGGCGTCGTCCCCCTGAAGGCCCGCCGCTTCGAGGTCTGGCCCTATCTGTCGGGCGTCCTCAAGGAAGCCAACATGGTCGTCTCCGCGCGCGCGGGCATCGCGTCGGGCTCCGGCAGCCACACGCGTACGGACGTCCATCTCCACCTGGACGTCTCGCCGCCCGAGCTGACGGCCCACGCCGACGCGGAGCGCCTGCACCAGGTCGTGGCCAACCTCATCGACAACGCGGTCAAGCACAGCCCGCCGCACGGCCGCGTGACGGTCCGGGCCCGGCGCGGCCCCTACCCCGAGTCCCTGGACCTCGAAGTGCTCGACGAGGGCCCCGGCATCCCGGAGTCGGAGCGGCACCGCGTCTTCGAGCGCTTCAACCGCGGCAGCCACGCGGGCGCCCCCGCGCAGGGCCCCGGCAGCGACGGCGGCACGGGCCTCGGCCTCGCCATCGCGCG
>NZ_LIRJ01000037.1 GCF_001419745.1 Streptomyces silaceus
GCCCAGGACCCCCCGGTCAGAAATACGTGCGGATGTAGTCCGTGACCGTCCCGTCCCCCTCCACCAGGGGAATCAGCTGCCACTTGTCGAACGCCGTGCACGGGTGCGACAGGCCCATGCCGAGCCAGTCGCCCACGGCGAGGTCCGCCTCCGGGGACGTCCGGAGCCACCCGTGCTGGTCGGAGAGGCCGGAGACCGTCACCCCGGTCGCGGCCCGCTCCACGCCGTCCCGCCGCACGACCTGCGCCTCCGGCAGATCCAGGTCGTACGCCGCGTCCCGCTTCCCCGCGTTGGTGAACGCCTGCTCCGCGGACGGCCGCGACACCACCTGCGCCCAGAGCCGGAAGGCCGGCTCCAGCGCGCCCTCCTCCGGGACCCGGTTGAACGGCGTCAGATGCCGGTAGTGGCCGTCGTCGTGCGAGACGTACGCACCCGAACGCAGCAACTTCAGAACGGGAACGGAGAGTTCGGGGATCTCCGCGAAGACCGCGGCGACCGCGTCGAACCACGCGCTGCCGCCCGCGCTGACCACGACCTCCGGCAGATCCGCGAAGCGCCCCGCCTTGTCGAACTCGGCGAGCAGCCCGACGAGCCGGCGCAGCCACGCCGTGACCGTCTCCGTGGACGCCTCCGGCACCTCGCCCTCGTACCCGGCGATGCCCACGAGCCGCAGCGTGTCCGCGCCCGCGACCGCGTTGGCGATCTCGAAGCACTCGGCCTCGGTCCGCGCGCCGGTGCGGGCGCCCTCGCCCGCGGCCAGCTCGACGACCACGTCGACGGGGCGCGTGGCGCCCGCCTCGCTGAGGGCGGCGTGCATCAGCTCGACGCCGCGCACGGAGTCGACGTAGCAGACGAAGCGGAAGGAGGGGTCGGCGTCGAGCTCGGCGGCGAGCCAGCGCAGGGCCGCCGCGTCGACGAGTTCGTTGGCGAGGAAGATCCGGCCGATGCCGAACCGCCGTGCCACGCGCACCTGGTGGGGGACCGCCAGCGTGATGCCCCAGGCGCCGCGCTCCTGTTGGCGGGCGAACAGCTGCGGGGCCATCGACGTCTTGCCGTGCGGGGCGAAGGCGAGGCCGTGCCGCTCGGCGTAGGTCTCCATGAGCGCGAGGTTGTGCTCCAGGCGCTCGGCGGAGAGGGCGAGGACCGGGGTGGTGAAGCCGCCCGTGAAGAGGTTCCTGCGCTGGGCCGCGAGCTCGCCGACGGTCAGGCCCTCGGCGTCCGGCGGCAGTCCCTTGAAGCGGTGGTCGACCCGCTCGTCCGCGAGTGCGGCCAGCGGATCGGCGGGACGTTCGACGGCGTTGTCGGCGGCCATGGGCGCCTCCTCCAGGAGTGCGTTGCATCATCTGCAACAGTCATTGCGTATGTCGCTTACTGCTGTCTAACATCCGAGCCAACGCCGGGTCAACGGATCCGGAGAGTCGGTTGAGGGGCTGGAAGATCGTGACCGCAGAGGCAGCCGCACCGGGAGCCGCGAAGGCGCCCGCACGGGCAGCAGTGGACGTCGTGGCACTCGGCGAGTCCATGGTGACCTTCCTGCCCGCCCGGCCCGGCCGCCTCGCCGACGTGCCCTCCTTCGACCGCGGGATCGGCGGCGCCGAGTCCAACGTCGCCTGCGCGCTCGCCGCCGCCGGGCACACCGCCCGCTGGGTCAGCCGCGTCGGCGCCGACGGCTTCGGCGACCACCTCGTCGAGACGATCGCCCGCTACGGCGTGGACACCTCCGCCGTCGGCCGCGACCCGCACCGCCCCACCGGCATCTACTTCCGCACCGCCGACGACCGCGACACCGACACCCACGAGGTCGTCTACTACCGCGCGGGCTCCGCCGCCTCCGCCATGTCGCCCGGCTCCGTCGACGAGGACGCGCTCACCTCGGGCCGCATCCTGCACCTGTCCGGCATCACGCCCGCGCTCTCCGCCGACTGCCTGGCGCTCGTCCGCCACCTCTGCGCCCGGCGCGCCGGCCGCGGCCCGCTCGTCTCCTTCGACGTCAACCACCGCCCGGGGCTGTGGAAGGGCGCGGGCGCGGGCCCGGACGTCCTGCTCGACCTCGCCCGCGGCGCCGACCTCGTCTTCGTCGGCGAGGACGAGGCCGCCGCGGCCTGGGGCGTGACCGGCGGCCCGGACGCCGTCCGCGCCGCCCTGCCCGAGCCCGCCACCCTCGTCGTCAAGCAGGGCAGCCGCGGCGCCACCGTCTACGGCCACGGCGAGGACCCCGTCTTCCAGCGCGCCCTGCGCGTGGACGTCGTCGCGCCCGTCGGCGCAGGCGACGCCTTCGCCGCCGGATTCCTCTCCGCCACCCTGCGCGGCCTGCCCGCGGCGCACCGTCTGCGGCACGGCCACCTCATGGCCGCCGCCGCGCTCACCGTCCCCGGCGACCTCGCCACTCCGCCCGCCCGTGCACACGCCGACCGCCTCGCCGCCCTGGACGACGCCGCCTGGGAGACACTTCGTCTCGGCCCCGGCTGGACGGACCGCGTCCCGGAGGACACCGAGGCCGAGGAGGAGGTACGTACCCCATGAGCCAGACCGTCGACCGCGCGCTCTCGATCCTGCCGCTGCTCGCCGAGGGCCCCGCCGACCTGGGGCAGGTCGCCGACCGCCTCGGCGTCCACAAGTCCACGGCGCTCCGGCTGCTGCGCACCCTCCTGGAGCACGGTCTCGTCTTCCGCCAGTCCGACCAGCGCTACCGCCTCGGCGCCCGCCTGTTCGCGCTCGCCCAGGAGGCCGTCGAGAACCTCGACGTACGCGAGATCGCCCACCCCCACCTCCTCGCCCTCAACGAGAAGTGCGGCCACACGGTCCACCTCGCCGTCTACGAGGAGCAGGAAGTCGTCTACATCGACAAGGTCGAGAGCCGCTACCCGGTGCGGATGTACTCCCGCATCGGCAAGCCGGTGGCCATCACCGTCGCCGCCGTCGCCAAGCTGCTGCTCTCCGACTTCCCGGAGGCCGAGCGCCGCGCCATCGCGGAGAAGCTCGACTACCCCACCTACACGTCCCGTTCGACGCCCAACGCCGCTGCCTTCCTCAGGGAGCTGGACAAGGTGCGCGAACAGGGCTGGGCCACCGACCTCGGTGGCCACGAGGAGTCCATCAACTGCATCGGGGCCCCCATCCGCGGTGCGGACGGGCGCGTCGTCGCCGCCATGTCGGTCTCCGCGCCGAACGTCGTCGTCACCGCCGAGGAACTCCTCACCCTGCTCCCGCTGGTCCGCCGCACGGCGGACGCCATCAGCCGGGAGTACTCCGGCGCGGTGCCGGATTCGAAGAACACCCCTCTCAAGGAAGCCTGATCAGCCCATGACCGAGAAGATCGCTCTCACCCCGGCCACCCACACCACCCCGCCCGCGAAGTTCTCCCACGGCGTGAAGAAGGGCAACATCCTTCAGGTCGCCGGTCAGGTCGGCTTCCTCCCGGCCGAGGAGGGCAAGGCCCCCACCCCCGCGGGCCCGACCCTGCGCGAGCAGACCCTGCAGACCTTCGCCAACGTCAAGGCGATCCTCGAAGAGGGCGGCGCGACCTGGGACGACGTGATGATGATGCGCGTCTACCTCACGGACGTGGACCACTTCGCCGAGATGAACCAGATCTACAACGAGTACTTCGAGGAGCAGGGCCTCAAGGCCCCGGCCTCCGCCCGCACCACGGTCTACGTGGGTCTGCCCAAGGGCCTCCTCATCGAGATCGACGCGCTCGCCGTCCTGAGCTGACGCAGCCCGTCCCCTGACTCTCCCCCAGCAAGCCGTACGTCGTCACGGCACGGCGCCTCACCCGCACGAGGCGCCGTGCCGCGATCCCCCCTGCCCCGAAAGCCCCATGCACTTACGAGGTCGACGATGTCCCCGTTCCACACCGCCGTGCTCGCGGCCGCCCCCGCCGCCGAGGAACCACCCCACACCGGCGGTCTCCTCACCCTCATCGACGGCACGGCCGGTCTGCTGACCGTCGCCGCGCTCGGCATCCTCCTTCTGCTCTTCCTGATCATCAAGGTCAGGCTGCAGCCCTTCGTGGCGCTGCTCGCGGTCTCCATAGTCGTCGGCCTCTCGGCCGGGCTCTCGGTCACCGAGCTCTTCGGCACCGTCCAGAAGTCCGACGCCGTCTCGGTCATCGAATCCGGCATGGGCGGCATCCTCGGCCATGTGGCGATCATCATCGGCCTCGGCACGATGCTCGGCGCGATCCTGGAGGTCTCCGGCGGCGCCGAGGTCCTCGCCTCCCGGCTGCTCGGCCTCTTCGGCGAGAAGCGCGCCCCGCTCGCGATGGGCCTGACGGGCCTCATCTTCGGCATCCCCGTCTTCTTCGACGTCGGCATCTTCGTCCTCGCGCCGATCGTGTACGCGGCGGCCAAGCGCTCCGGCAAGTCGATCCTGCTCTACTGCCTCCCCCTGCTCGCGGGTCTGTCCATGACCCACGCGTTCCTGCCCCCGCACCCCGGCCCGGTGGCCGCCGCCGGTCTGCTCAAGGTCGACCTCGGCTGGGTCATCCTCATGGGCATCGTCTGCGGCATCCCCGCCGTCCTCGCCGCCTGGGTCTTCTCCGCGTGGATCGGCAAGCGCATCTTCGTGCCCGTGCCGCAGGACATGGTCGAGGCCGCCGACGAGGCGAAGGCCGCGGTCGTCGCCGAGCAGCGCGCGGCCGGTGTGCAGCCGAGCGAGAAGCCGGTCCCGCTGGGCACGGTCTTCGCGATCATCGGTACGCCGCTCCTGCTCATCCTGCTCGCGACGTTCTCCTCGATCGCCTTCGACCCCTCCACGTTCCGCTCGGTCATCGAGTTCTTCGGCAGCCCCTTCGTCGCCCTGACGATCGCGCTGCTCATGGCGTACTACCTGCTGGGCATCCGGCGCGGCTGGTCCCGCAAGTCCCTGGAGACGGTGTCGACCTCGTCCCTCAAGCCGGTCGGCAACATCCTCCTGGTGGTCGGCGCGGGCGGCATCTTCGGCGCCGTCCTCAAGGCCAGCGGCGTCGCCAAGGCCCTCTCGGACACCTTCCAGGACGTGGGCCTGCCGGTCATCGTCCTCGCCTACCTGCTCTCCCTGATCCTGCGCGTGGCCCAGGGCTCGGCGACGGTCGCGATCGTCACGACGGCCGGCATCGTCGCCCCCCTCCTCGCCGAGGGCGACTACTCCCAGGCCTTCGTCGCCCTGGTCATCATGGCCATCTCGGCGGGCTCCATCTTCGCCTCGCACGTCAACGACGGCGGCTTCTGGATGGTCGCCAAGTACTTCGGCATCTCCGAGCGGGACACGCTGAAGACGTGGACGGTCCTTGAGTCGGTCCTCTCGATCGCCGGGTTCGCGGTGGCCGCGGTGGTGAGCCTGTTCGTCTAGGGCTCCTCCCGCCCGGGGTGACCGTCCGCGGACGGTCACCCCGGGCGCCCCGTTCCCGACCCGTAACTGCCCTTCCCGCGACCGGAGTTCGACCGGCGCCTCGTGTGCAATGGATCCCGGAGGGTGAACCGAACGGGCTTGTGATGCGGGTGACCCGGTGCGATCCTTGCCGCCATGTCAGCCGCACCTCGCCTGCCCGACTACGGATCAGTGCTCGAGGAGGTGAGGAGAGTGCGGCGGGCCGGTGTCGTCAGGCTGCGTGAGATCGATGTGCCGGAACTGCGGCGCATCGCCGGGCAACTCCCGGGCGCCGACGGCGAGTCCACCGGCACCACGGTCGAGGGGCTGCTGCGCACCGCCGTCATCGGGATCGGCGGAGGCAGCCTCCAGACCGCCGCCGAGTACACCCTGGGCCTCGCCCAGGGCACCCGCGACTGGCCGGCCGCCGACCGCAGACGACGGGCCGCGCAGGTCTACGGCGTCAGCGTGGAACGGTTCCGCAAGCACCACGAGCTGATGGTGCTCGGCCAGATCGCAGAGCGCGTCGTCGCGCTCGCCGTGACCGCGCCCGCGCGCGCCGACGGCACCGCCCTGGCCCCGCTGCCCGCCGCGCACCGCGAGATCCGGCTGTCCCTGCACGGCCGGAGCGTCGTCCTCACCGTGCACGTCCACTCGGTGGACCTGCTGCGCGACGTCGACGTCGTCGTCTCGCCCTCCAACACGTACTTCGCGCTGCCCGCCGCGTACAAGTCGTCGGTCTCGGCGACCCTGCGGCGGGCCGGCGCCCTCAAGGACCCGGCGGGGGGCCTCGTCGAGGACCACGTCCACGACGAGCTACGGGGGTGGGCCGCCCGGCACGGGACACCGGGCCGGGCGGCCCTGCCGGGCACCGTCGTCGCCACCTCCTCCGGGGCCCTCGCCGGCCAGGGCGTGCGGCGCATCTACCACGTGGCCGTGGCCGCGCCCCGGCCCGAGTCCAACGACTACGACGTGCAGCCCGCCGACATCACGCGCGGCGTGGCCCGCGCCTTCGCGCTGCTCGCCGAGGAGGCGCGGACGAGTGAGCCGCCGCTCACCTCCATCGCGCTGCCGCTGCTCGGCGCGGGCCGTGGGGGGCTCCCGCCGCTGGAGAGCTTCGGCGCGCTGTGGACGGCCGTGGAGGCCGAACTCGCCCGCGGCGCCGACTGGGACATCCACTTCGTCGTACGCCGCCACGCGCGCGCCGACCTCATCGAGAGGCTGCTCGCGGGCCTCGCAGACCGGGGGAATCCGTGAATCCGTACGCCGTGCTCGCGGCCGCCGCCGCGCTCTGGGACCGCATCGCCGACCGGCTCGACCAGCCGCTGCGCGACCGCCTCGCCGCGCTCCTCGGCGTCGTGCGCGGCAGAGGCGACGAGGCGGCCCGGCGCGACGCGGCCGACCGGGCGGCGGGGCTGCTGCGGGAGCGGCTGCCGGACGAGTTCGGCGCGGGCGGCGGGGCGCGCCTGACCCCGGACACGCTGCCGGACGCCGGCGCCGAGGACCTCAGCTACCAGGGGTTCCGCGTCGAGGACCTCGCCGTACTCCTGATCGACGGCCACCGCATGGTCGGGCCGGTGCTCGGCCCGGTCCGCGAACGGCTGCTCGCCGCGCCCGCGCTGGACGCCGACACCGTGCTGCGGCACGGCGGCAACCCCTTCGCGCCCGAGCTGATCCGGCTCCCCGGCGCCGGCGGGCTGCCGCGGCTGCCGCGCTTCCAGTTCTCCGAGGACGCGATGCCCTGGCTGATCGTCCTGGAGGTCAACACCCTGCTCACCGCCGACCGCGACCCCTGGGGGGCGGCCGACTGGTGGCTGTCGGTCAACGCCTGGCTCGGCACCCCGCCCGCCGACCTCCTCGGCACCGGCCGCGACCGTCAACTCGTGGACACCGCACGCTTCTTGATGGAGGGTGAGTAGCCGTGCCCCACTACCGCCCGCCCGAGGAGCTGACCGCCAGCCCCACCAAGGTCACCCTGGCGCGCGGCACCGTCCTGCACCGCGTGCACGCCACGCGCCGGCCCGGCACCGCCTTCAACCCGCGCCCCGCGCACTGCCTCTACGGCGGCGGCCGCTTCGACGCCACGCCCTGCGACCCGTACGGCTTCCTCTACGCCGGGCTCAACCGCGAGGCCGCGGTCTGCGAGACGCTGCTGCGCTCGCTGCCGTTCGACCCGTCGGGCGCCCCGCGCCTGCTGCCGCGCGTGAGCATGCGGGGCCGGCGCCTGACCACGCTGCGGCTCACCGCCGAGGTCACCGTCGTCTCCCTGATGACCGCGCAGGACCTGGCCGGCGTCCACCAGGACGGCTGGCTCGTGCAGACCGAGGCGGCCGACTACGCCTACACGCGCGACTGGGCCCACTGGATCCGCCACCACACCGACCCCTGGGCGCAGGGCTTCGTCTGGCCCTCCAAGCGGGAGCCCGGCGACCGCACGGTCGTCCTCTTCGGCGACCGCTGCCCGCGCGGTGTCGTCGACGCCGTCGAGGACACCGCGATCGACTTCGACATGGCCGAGGGCGAGGAGTGGCTCGACTCGGTGCTGCGGCTGTATCACGCGCGGGTCGCGCCCTGAGGACTACGGCACGACCGTCCGCACCGGGATGACGCGGGTCGTCCAGCGCCCCGGCGCGCCCGCGCCGACCCGCCTGAACTCCCGTACCGCGTGCGGCCGCAGGCGCAGCACCCCGTCGTCGGTCGTGAACCGGTCGGCGCGGGCCCCGGCGCCCCGCGGGTCCCACGCGGGCAGCTGGAACGGCAGCGTGTTCAGCTCGCCCTCGGCGACGACGAGCTTGAGCCAGTCCCGTGCCTGCGCGCCCGGCACGGCGGGCCTGCCGTGCGGCAGGGACAGCTGCACCGGCTCGCCGTCCAGCGCGTGGCCGGTGCCGCCGGGCCCGATGAAGTGGCCCGGGTACAGCGCCGGGTCGGCGGCGTAGCGGTCGGTCAGGTCGAGGAGCAGGCACCACAGGGTCCTGTCGGGGGAGCGGTTGTGCAGCCGGACGGTGACGAGGGGGCCCTGTGGTCCCTCGGGACCGTGCGTGTAGGGGCAGACGATCTCCCCGCTGCCGTCGGGCAGGAGCGGCCCGCCGTCCGGCGCGTCCCACGGCGTGATCTCCACCCGGACCAGGCCGTCCAGGAGCGAGGGCCGTGGCGTGAGGTCCCGCAGCTGGTGCCAGCGCGCGAGGTGGGCGAGGCAGTCGGCGACGCGCCCGGCGTCCGCGCGGCCCGTCAGTGGCAGCGGCTCGACGAACGGGGTGCCGTCGCGGCGCAGCACGTGCGCCGACGGGCCGCGCACCACCACCCGGAAGTGCAGGTCGGCGGCCTCCTGGGCGGTGGCCACCACCTGTAGGAGAGGGGAGACGGCGCCGACGGCGTCGTACAACACCGAGGAGAGTTCCGGGCGTTCGGCGGTGTCGAGCGCCGCCGTCGCCGGTGCGGCGGCGAGCGCCGAGAGCGCCACCGGGTAGACCCGCCCGGCGGACGGCGTCCAGTCCACGGGGTCGACGAGGGTGCGGTGGCCGTGCACGGTCCGGGCCCGGACGACACCGGGGGGAGCCGCCGCATCGGGCAGTCCTGCTTCGGCGAGCACCGTGAACTCCGTCCCCGAGGCGCCCGCGCCCTCCCGCAGCCCGTGCCCGCTGCCGCAGTCCACCTCCCAGCCGGCCGGCCCGTACCGCAGCAGATGCGTACTGGGGGTGCGGGCGACGGCGCCGCCCAGGAACGGCCGGTCGGCCACGCCGTCGGCCTCCGGCGGATACAGCACCGGCTGCTGGGTGCCTCCGGCGCGCTGCAGCCGGGCGTCGGCGGCCGCCAGGATCCGGCGGTACGTCGCGTCGGGCCCCGCCTCCCGCAGGACGCCGAGCAGCGCGTGCGTGAACGCGCCGTGCCTGCGGCCCCCGAAGTACCCCTCGTACGACAGCTGGTTGAGCCTGCTGGCGGCCAGCAGCACATGGCGCGGCGGGCCGTCGGGGACCACCGCCTCGCGCGCCCCGGAGGCCGGAGCGAGATCCCATCCCGGCGCCGGCGGCGCGCAGCGGGCGGTCAGGTCCGCGTCCCGCGTCGCGCCTCCCGAGTAGCAGCAGTCGAGGACGGCGGCGGTGTGCGCGCCGTCGGCCGCGACCGCGTCGAGCAGGGCGCCCAGCCGCTTGTCGGACAGCGGTCCGTCCACGCAGACGACGGCCTGGTTGCGGCCCGTTGCCTCGACGAGCAGGTCCGCGCCCGTGGCCCGGGACTGCGTGCCGTGCCCGGAGAACCAGAACAGCGCCGTGTCGTCCGGGCCCGCCGCGCCCAGGTGGCGCTCGATCGCGTCCGTGACGGCGGCGGTCGTCGCGTCGGCGTTCAGCAGCACCCTTACGTCCGCCGAGCCGCCCGTGCGGTCGGTGAGCAGCCGCCGGGCCTCCGTGACGTCGTTGACGCATCCGGTGAGCGGCGACGGCGCCGTGTGCGACGGATAGTCGTCGACGCCCACCAGGAGCGCGTAGATCTTCCCCATGGCGCAGAGTCTGGCAGCGCGCCGGGCCGCCCGCAGCCCGCGGCCGGGCGTCAACAGGCCGTCTTCCGGCCGGAGTCGGGGCGAGCGCTCATCCGCACGTCTCGCGGAAGGGCACGTCGGGGATGCGCTCGGCCCAGTCGTCGGCGGAGAAGCCCCCCTCCGCCCGCCCGCACACCCGGTCCACCAGATACGCGTGGTCGACGCGGTAGGCGAAGGACGGCGTGTGGGCGCCCGTGGCCAGGACCGTCGCGCCGTCGCGGCTGAAGGCGAGGGCGCGGACCGCGTCGCCGGGCGTGGGCAGGGAGGAGACCAGGAGGCGGCTGGAGGGGATGTCGTACAGCGCGACGCGGCCGCCGTCGTCGCCCACGGCCAGCGTCGTGCCGTCCCGGCTGAACGCCAGCGCGGTCACCGGGGACCCGGTGCCGTCGCCCGTCACAGTGAACGTGCCGGGCAGGTCGGCGATCAGCCGGGTGCCGTCGCCGTTCCACAGGGCGACCCGGCCGGTGCTCCCGCCGCCCGCGAGCAGGGTGCTGTCGGGGCTGAACGCGTAGCGGTGGGCTCCCTGCGACGCGAGTGGGGAGCGGGCGGGCCTGCGGCCCGAGGGGAGCCGGAACAGCCCCCCGCCGTCCGCGGCGTACGCGTCGTCCGGGCGGACCACCAGATGACCGGGGCCCGGTGAGACTCCGTTCAGCGCGACGGGCGCGGCCTCGGCCGAGGCACCCGTGCGCAGCTCCGTCTGTTCGAGACTCCTGCCGCTCTCGCGGCGGGCCAGCAACGCGCCGCCGTCCGCCGTCAGGGCGAGGTCGGTCACGTCCTCCTCCCTGCGGCCCGCGCGGGCCAGCACGTGCCGGCTCCGCTCGCGTCCCTCCCGTACGTCCCACACGCGCACGGTCTGCGGACGGTCGCGGCTGTCGTAGTCGTGGCGGGCCCGGATGCCGTGGGCCAGCCGGCGCCCGTCGGCGCTGAACGACATCAGGACGTCGCAGCTGCGCTCCGCCCGGTCCACCTCGCCCGGCCCGGACAGGCCGCAGTCCTCGGCGGCGAGCTGGCGGGCCCGCGCGCTGGAGCGGGTGGGGCGCAGCTCGAAGCGCATCCGTCCGCCGTCCCTGCGGGCCACCGCGAGCTGCTCGCCGTCGGGACCGTACTGCGCCTCGACGACCGCGTCGCGCCGCCAGGCCGGGGTCAGGGCGTTGCCGAGCGCGAGCGTGCGCACGGTCGTGCCGTCCTCGACGTAGCGGACGGCGCGGCCCTGGGTGTCGATGCGCAGCTGCGCGGCGGAGCCGCCGTTGAGGGAGTGCCGGTAGACCGGCCGCCGCGGGTCGGCGGTGCGCCACACGAGGACCTCCTCGTCGGTGGTCACGCCGAGGAACGCGCCGTCCGCGCTGAACGCGACGCTCGCGTGGACCGGCGAGAGGCGCCACGACGTCCCCCGCGCGAGGTCCCAGGCGCGTGCGGTGTCCCCGACCGAGGCCAGGAACCGGCCGCCCGGGTCGAGGACGACGAGGTGCCCGAGCCGTCGGCTCCCGCACACCGCCCGCCGCTCCCCGGGCGAGAGTTCCGGCCGCGGGGCGGGGGACCGCCCGTCGACGGAGTGGATCTCCAGCGCCTGCGGGCCGCCGGGCTCGACGGCCCGGCAGAACGCCAGGACCCGGTCGTCGCGGCCGAGGACGGCCTCGGCGATGTCCGCGTACGGGGTGAGGGCGACGCGGCGGACGACACGGCCGCTCACCGTCTCCCGTACGCGGACGGAGCCGAGGTCGTGGACGACGAGGTGGCGTCCGGTGGGGGAGAAGACCGGCGGTGCGTACGGCGAGGAGAACGCGGGAGCCACGGGGGCCGCGGACCGTGCGTCGTACACCCGGGACCGGCCGCCCTCGCCCAGCACGAGCCGCCGCCCGTCCGCCGACAGGGCCTGCGCGTGCCGGCCCCGGTGCCGGATCCGGCCCACCCGCTCGTGCCGCACGACGTCCCACACGTGGACGTCGCGCCCGTCCCGCGTGAGCACGACGCGGCCGTCGGCGCTGAGGTGCGCGCCGCGGAACCCGTCGTCGGCCTCGCCCGCCGGCGGGCGGAACGCGTCCTGTTCGGGCTGGGCCGCCGAGGCCATCAGCGCCGCCTCGGCCTCGGGGCCCGGATGCAGGCGCCAGGCCGCCACGCTCATCCGCATCGCCTCCACCGGGTGGGTGTAGCGCAGGCTCTCCGCGCGGGAGGCGAGCCGGCGCGAGGCCGCCTCGACGTCCCGCCGGACGCGGTCCTCGTGCTGCAGCCAGGCGGTGACACCGGCGAGCAGCGCCAGGACCGTGAGCACCACGAGACCCACGCGGGCGCCGCGCCGTCTGCGCGCGTGCCGCCCCTCGGCCGCGCGGGACGCCGTGAGGAAGCGCCGCTCCGGCGTCGCCGCGCCCAGGTGCGTGCCGGACAGCGCCTCGGTGGCCAGGGCCAGTTGGGTGCCGCGGTAGAGCGCCGCCGGGTCGTGGCCGCAGCCCGCCCAGGCCTCGGCGGCCTCGGTGAGCCGCTGCCGGTCGCGCAGCCGCGCCCGGTCGGCGTCGATCCACTCGCGCAGCCGGGGCCACGCCGACAGGAGCGCCTCGTGGGCGAGTTGCACGCCGTCGGCGTCCAGCGTCAGCAGCCGGGCCCCGGCGAAGGCGGCGACGACGCGCCGCGTGGTGTCCGCGCCGGGCACCAGGGCGGCCAGGTGGTCGGGGGTGACGCGCCGCCGGGTGCCCTGTCCGCCGGGCCCGATGCGGACCAGGCCGAGCAGTACGTGCCGGGCCGCGGTGCGCTCGGCGGGGCTGAGTCCGCAGTACACCCGCTCGGCGCTCGCCTCGACGGCGCCGCGGATGCCGCCGGTGAGCCGGTAGGCGGCGACGCTCATCAGGCCGTCCCGCTCGTCGCGCCGCTGCCAGGTGGCCAGGAGCGCGTGGGCCAGCAGGGGCAGCGTCCCGGCGTCGTGCGGCGGCGCGGTGTCGCCGTGGACGCCGAGGTCGGCCAGGAGGAGGTCGCCGAGGCCGGGGTCGAGGACGAGGCCCGCGCGCTCGGCCGGACCCTCGATGGCCTCGCGCAGCTCGTCGCGGGACATCGGCCCGAGCGGCAACTGCCCGTCGCGCAGCGCGGCGACCAGGCGCGGGTGCTCCAGACAGGCGGCGTAGAAGTCGGCGCGGACGCCGATGACGACCAGGACCGGCGGCCGCCCGGAGCCCTCGGCGGGCGTGGCGGGCGCGCACAGGAGGTCGATGAAGCACCGCCGCTCCGCCTCGTCGGCGCACAGCGTGAACACCTCCTCGAACTGGTCGGCGACCAGCACGAGTCCGCCGCGCCCGCGCCGGGCGGCGGCGACCAGCTCCCGTACCGAAGCGGCGTACGCCTCCGGAGAGCCGTCGTCGTCCGCGGTCCGCGGCGGCCCCTGGTCCGCTCCCTCGGCGAGCACCTCGGTGAGCGCCGCGGCGAGGCCGTCGAGGGGGCGGGCCCCCGGCGCGAAGCAGACCACCGGCCACGACCGCGAGCCCGGCACCGGCAGCGCCCCGCGCGCCACCGCCGGGCCGAGCCCGGCGCGCAGCAGCGAGGACTTGCCCGCCCCCGAGGGCCCGACGACCACCACGGGACCCGGCGCGCGCAGCCGTTCGGCGAGGCGGGACACCAGCGCGGCGGTGGCCCGTTCACGGCCGAAGAACCACGCGGCGTCCTGCGCGCCGAAGGCGGCGAGGCCGGGGTAGGGGCACGGGCCCCGGCCCGGCCCGGCGGCCCGGGGCGGGGCGAGGGCGATCAGTTCGCCGCCGGCCTCCAGCGCCTCGTCACAGCCGCGGGCCAGCTCGGCGGTGGGGGGCTTCTGCCCGTTCTCGACCTTGCTCAGATAGCCCCTGCTGTAGTGCGCGGCGCGGGAGAGATCGGCGAGCGACATGCCCCGGTCGGCCCGCAGCCGCCGCAGGCACGCGCCGAAAGTCTCCTCCTGGCGAGGGCGAAAGCCCAGGTCAGCTGGTGTTTCCCGTTTCCCGTCGGACAAGGCGACAGGCACCTCCTTGGCGGGCTGCGCCGGGTGCCCCACGCTGAGACCCGGCAACGCTGCGTCACCGGAAAGCTACGCAGAGATGCCGTCGGGTGTGGCCGTTCCGCACCCGCCACCTCCTATGGAGTGATCGACTCCACCCACGAAAGGGACCCGTCATGCGTGTACGCAGCGCCCTGCGCAAGGCCTTCCTCGCGACCACCGCGTGTCTCGCGCTGGCCGCGGCCGCCCCCTCGCCCGCCGCCGCGGACGACATCCGGGCCGAGGCCGACCGCATCATGAACCTCAACCGCATCGACTTCGTCAACCACCCGAAGAACCCGCCGTTCGACTGGAGCAACGACGGCTGCACGTGGTGGCCGGACGGCATCTTCTTCGAGGCGTGCGCCCAGCACGACTTCGGCTACCGCAACTACGGCAACCACGGCGCGCTGAAGCTGAGCCCCACGCCGGAGACCAAGGCCTGGATCGACGAGCACTTCTGGCACCAGATGCGCGCCTCCTGCCTGGAGACCCACCCGGCGGGAGCCACCCAGGACCTCTGCCTGGGTGAGGCGAAGCTCATGTACGACGGCCTGCGGGCCGGCGTCGCCGACGGCGCGTTCTACTAGGAGCGGGCCTGCTGCCGCGACGCCCGAGGCACGGTGGCCCCGGACCCTGGTCGGGTCCGGGGCCGCCGCGCACCACCCGTCGGTTCAGCTCGTGCAGTACTGCTGTTCCTTGCCGATCGAGCGGTACATGCAGTCCGAGTTCTCCAGGAGCTGCAGCACCGCGTCGCGGTTGCGCGAGGTCTCCCGCTCGATGACCTCGTCGGGCGGGTAGAAGCCGCCGCCCCCGGCGGACGACGGATACATCTCGAAGGTGTAGCTGAAGATCTTCTGGTCGCCCCAGAGCCAGTCGTTGATCGACCCGTCCGTGATGTAGAGGTCACTGGACTGCTCGGGCGTGTAGCCGTTGCTCGCGGCCATCTTCCGGCCGACGGCGGCGTGGGCGTCGCGGTCGTCCTGGGTCAGGCCGGGGCCCGTGTCGCTGTAGGTGTAGCCGTAGGGCCACAGGACCAGCTCGCTGTACGTGTGGAAGTCGATGGACGCCTTGATCTGCTGCTTGCCGCCGACGATGCGGCTGCGCACGAAGTTCGAGACGACCTTGACCTCGGGGGCCGACGCGGCGCTCGGGCCGCGGTAGGTCTCGGAGCCCGTGGAGCCCGACGAGCCGCCGCAGCAGCCCCACCGGTAGGCCCAGTTGCGGTTGAGGTCGGTGCCGACGTTCGACGAACCGCTGTTGGGCTGGCGGTTCTTGCGCCAGCTGCGGTAGGAGCCGGTCGCGATGTCGTACTCGCCGCCGTCCGGGTTGAGGTCCGGCACGATCCAGATCTCGCGCCCGTCGACCATCTTCTTGATCCGCGCGTCGGTGGCGTAGTCGTCGCCGAGCTCGCGCAGCAGGTAGAGGGCCATCTCCACCGTCAGGTGCTCGCGCGCGTGCTGGTGGTGGGTGAACAGGACCTCGGGCTCGGCCTCGTCGGTGCCGACGTTGTCGCTGACCTTGATGGCGACGATGTCGCGGCCCGAGTAGGACGTGCCGATGACCTTCTTGCTCATGATGTTCGGGTGGGCCGCGATGCGCTGGTCGATCTCCGCGTTCATCTCGGCGTAGTTGTGGTAGCGCGAGTCGGCGGGCGGGAAGTCCTTGGGCTCCACCGCCTTGCCGCCGGTCCGCTTCGGGGGTGCGGCCAGGGCCTTGAGCTCGTAGCCCGACTGCCTCAGCCGCGCGGCCTCCTTGCCGTCGGCGGAGACGACCACCGCGCGGGCGTCGACCTCGTCGATCGCGACGCCGGTGCGGGCGAGCGCGGTGCGCGCGGCGGGGTCGTCGGACAGGGGGATCTCGTACTGGCGGGTCTCCTCGTCGGCCGCGGTCGCCGCGCTCCGGGGGGCCTGGTCGGCGGTGCCCGGTGAGGCGTTGGCGGTGAGGGGGGCCGCCACGGCGAGGGCGAGCGTGGCCGCGAGGGCGGCGGACCGTCTGCCGCGTATGCGAAGTCGCATGAAGTCTCCTCAGGGGTGGGGGCGGTTCAGTGCGACGCGTGCGGTGCGATGCGGTGCGGGTTGCGCGGGCCCATCGTCGAGGCGTGGCATGCCCCCGTCAACGCTGTCTTCGGCCAACCCCCTTGTGCCGCGGGCCGCGATGCGCTTTCTTGATCCGCATGGCTGAAACCACAGGCAGCGGCACCACCGCGGGCGAGTCGACGCCCCGGATGCGCAAGGCGAGTTGGAAGTACGTCGGGCCCGGCATCGTCGTCGCGGCCACCGGCGTCGGCGCGGGCGACCTCGTCGCCACGCTCATCGCGGGCAGCAAGTTCGGCTACACGCTGCTGTGGGCCGCGATCATCGGCTGTCTGGTGAAGATCTCCCTCGCCGAGGCGACGGGCCGCTGGCATCTGGCCACCGGCCGCACCCTCTTCGAGGGCTGGCGCAGCCTCGGCCAGTGGACCACCTACTACTTCGCGGTCTACGTGGTCGTCTGGGGCTTCGTCTACGGCGCCACGGCGATGTCCTCCAGCGCCCTGCCGCTCGTCGCGCTCTTCCCCGACGGGCCGAGCCTGAAGACCTGGGCGATCCTCTGCGGCCTGCTGGGGCTCGCGTTCGTGTGGTTCAACCGGTACGCGGTCTTCGAGAAGGCCATGACCGTCGTCATCGGCATGAAGTTCCTGATCGTCGT
Source organism: Streptomyces silaceus (assembly GCF_001419745.1). Classification (GTDB taxonomy): domain Bacteria; phylum Actinomycetota; class Actinomycetes; order Streptomycetales; family Streptomycetaceae; genus Streptomyces; species Streptomyces silaceus. The sequence goes on from NZ_LIRJ01000037.1 coordinate 16,557, forward strand.
GTACGTCGCCATCCGCGTCGCCCCCGACCTCGGCAACGCCGTCGCGGGCCTGGTCCCGGCCCTGCCCGACGGCTCGCTCCTCTACACGCTCGGCCTGATCGGCGGCGTCGGCGGCACCATCACCATGGCCGCGTACGGGTACTGGGTGAACTCCAAGGGCTGGACCGACATCAGCTGGCTCAAGGTGATGCGGCTCGACAACCGCGTCGCGTACATCACCACCGGCGTCTTCGTCGTCGCCATGATGATCATCGGTGCCGAGCTGCTGCACTCCACGAACATCGCCCTCACCTCCGGGGACCGGGGCCTGATCGACCTCGGCGCGGTCCTGGAGGACAAGTTCGGCGCGGTCACCGCGAACCTCTTCCTGATCGGCTTCTTCGCCACGTCCTTCGGGGCCCTGATGGGCGTGTGGCACGGCGTGAGCCTGATGTTCGCGGACTTCGTGGAGCGGCTGCGGCGCGAGCGCGCCGCCACGTCGGGCGCCTCGGGCGAGGGCGCGGGCGCCGGCACGGGTGAGGCCGAGGGCGCGATGGTCGAGGAGGTCGCGGCCGGCAAGCGCGAGAAGTCGCTGCCGTTCCGCGCGTATCTGCTCTGGCTGACGTTCCCGCCGATGGGCCTGCTCTTCCTGGACCAGCCGTTCGGCCTCGTCATCGCCTACGGCGTGCTCGGCGCCTTCTTCATGCCGTTCCTCGCGCTCACGCTGCTGTGGCTCCTCAACTCCTCGCGCACGCCCAAGGAGTGGCGCAACGGCATCGTCAGCAACGTGATGCTGGCGGGCGCCGGGCTGCTGTTCCTGATCCTGTGCGTGCAGCAGGTGCGCGACCTGCCCTGGTGACGCACGCCGGTGACGCGCGGCAGCGCCGCCGGGGGAGCGGCGGCGCTGCGGTTCGCGTGAGCGGTCTTCGGGGGATACGGGGACGGGGTGTGGG
>NZ_LIRJ01000370.1 GCF_001419745.1 Streptomyces silaceus
GGTCAAGATCCGTGGGTTCCGTATCGAACTCGGCGAGATCGAAGCCGCACTCGCGAGCCATGAAGCCGTCTCCCACGGCGTCGTCGTCCCGCGCGGCTCCGACGACGGCCGGGCGCTCGTCGCGTACGTCAGCCCGACGCCGCAGTGGCTCGACGACGCCGCCCGCGAGCAGAACGCCTCGCTGCTGGAACAGTGGCAGCACGTCTTCGAGGACCAGTACGCGGGCACCGGGGGCGACGGCACCGCCGACGACCTCAACCTGGCCGGCTGGGACAGCAGTTACACCGGCGAGCCCGTGCCCGAGGCCGGGATGCGTGAATGGATCGACGGCACGGTCGAGCGGATCGCCGAGCTGCGGCCCCGCCGCCTCCTGGAGATCGGCTGCGGCACCGGCCTGCTGCTGTTCCGCTACGCCGACGCCTGCGAGAGCGTGCACGCCTTCGACCTGTCGGACGCGGCGCTCGCCGACGTCCGCAAGGGAGTGGAGCGGCGCGGCTGGAGTCACGTCACGCTGGAGCAGGGCGACGCCCTGTCGATCGCCCGGCTGGCCGGGCAGACCTTCGACACGATCGTGCTCAACTCCGTCGCCCAGTACTTCCCGAACCGGGTCTACCTGGAAGAGGCGATCTCCCGGATGCTGCCGCTCCTCGCGGAGGGCGGCCGCATCTTCATCGGCGACGTACGCAACCTCGATCTGCTCCCGGCCCACCTGGGAGCGGTCGAACGCAGCCGGACCGCCGGCCGCACCACGGCCGGGGCCCTCGCCGAGCAGACGCGCCGCCGTCGCCGGCAGGAGAGCGAACTGCTCCTGAGCCCCACCTACTTCGCGCGCATCGACGAACGGTTCCCCGAGCTCGGCGGCTTCGACCTGCTGGTCAAGCGCGGCGTCGAGGACAACGAGATGTCGGCCTACCGCTACGACGCGGTCCTGACCAAGGGCACCCCCGCGCCCGCCGAGCCGCTGGAGTGGCTGGACGCCGACACCCCGGAGCGGCTGCGCGCCCTCCTGGACGACGGCGCCCCCGACCGCTTCGGCGTCAGCGGCCTGCGCAACCCCCGGATCGCCGACGACGTGCGCATCGGCGAGGGGATGACGCGCTGGGCGCCCACCCGGGACATCGAGCCGCTGCCCGGAGGGGTCCGGCTGACCGAGCAGGACACCGCTGACGTACGGGAGTTGGAGGCCGTGCTGCGGCATGCCGAGGAGCTCGGCTACCGGGTCGCCGCCACCTGGTCGCAGGACCGGCTCGACGGGCTCGACCTCGTGCTCGGCCGCGACGGTCTGCCGCCCGTGCGGGCCCGCGCGGCCTACCGGCAGGCCCGGCCGGCGAACCACCCGCGGATCGGCGACCTGGGCGCGTTGGTGGCCCGGACGCTGAAGGGACACCTGTCGGCGCGGCTGCCGGAGTACATGCTGCCCAGCGTGTTCATGCTCCTCGAAGAGCTGCCCATCACCGCCAACGGCAAGGTCGACAAGCGGGCGCTGCCCGCCCCGGACGAGGGCGCCGTGGCCAAGGAGGCCTACGTCGCGCCCCGCACCGAGGTCCAGCGCACGCTCTGCCGGGTCCTCGAAGAGGTCCTCGGCGTCAGCCGCGTCGGCATCGGGGACAGCTTCTTCGCCCTGGGCGGCCACTCCCTGCTCGCCGTCCGGCTCAACCTGCGCGTACGCCAGGAGACCGGCCGCGAGCTGCCGCTCCAGCTGATCCTCACGGGAGCCACCGTGACGGAGATGGCCGCGGCACTGGAGGACGAGCCGTCCTCGGCGTCCGCGGAGGCGGCGCCGCTGGTGCCCGCCGTGCCCGTCGCCGAGGGGGAGGAGACACCGCTCTCGCTCCAGCAGCGCGACCTGTGGTTCCTCGGCCACCCCGGGCACCTGGACGCGTCCTACGACAACGCCCAGCTCGCCCACCGGCTCACCGGACCCCTCGACCGCGACGCCTTCGAGCGTGCCGTACGCGCCCTCGTCACCCGCCACACCGTGCTGCGCACCAGCTATGTGCGCCGCGACGGAGCCGTCACCCAGCGCGTCAACGACGGCGCGGACTTCGCGGCGCACGTCACCGAGCCGGTCTCCGGGGACGAGGCCCTCGCCCGGTGGCTGCGGGAGGAGCGCGCGCGGCCGTTCGCGCCGGAGGGACCGTACGGCGTACGTTTTCATCTGGTGCCGGTGGCCGACGACGAGCACGTCGTCGTCCTCACCCGTCCCTGGGGAGTCTTCGACGGGTGGTCGCTGACCATCGTGCTGACCGAACTGATGGTCCTGTACGGCGCGTTGAGCCGCGGGCGGCAGCCCGACCTGGAGCCGCTGCCGCTCCAGTACGCCGACTACGCCCGCTGGCAGCGCACCACCGTGGACGAGGGTGCACTCGACCGCCAACGCGACTACTGGAAGCGGCAGTTGGACGGACTCCCCGCCTGTACGCAGCTGCGCGCCGACCGCCCGCGCGGACAGGTGAAGTCCTACCGGGGCGGCACGGTCGACTTCGCCGTCCCGCAGTCCCTGCTCGCCGGTCTCAGGCGGCTGGGCCAGGACCACGACGGCACGCTGTACATGACGCTGCTCTCGGCGTTCGCGGTACTCCTCGGCGGTCGCACGGACGAGCGGGAGATCGCCGTCGGCTCGCCCGTCACCAACCGCCCGCGCGCCGAACTGGAGCGGCTCGTCGGCTACTTCGTGAACCTGGTGGTCCTGCGCCTCGACATCACCCCGGACCGCGCCTTCACCGACCTGCTCGCCCAGGCCAGGAAGGTCACGGGGGAGGCCCACGAGCACAAGGACCTGCCCTTCACCGAACTCGTCGAGGACCTGGCGCCCGAGCGCGACCCCGCGTACTCGCCGCTCTTCCAGACGATGTTCAACCTGGTGCCGAACCCGGCGGCCGACGCCGGCGGCGAGGACGCGGCGGCCGGCCTGACGGTGAGCCCCGTCGCCGCCGACCCGGGCCCCGCCAAGTACGACCTCAACCTGACGGCCCTGGAGACGGACTCGGGCCTGACGGGCCGCCTGGAGTACAGCACCGACCTGTTCACGCGGGACACCGCCGAGCACCTGGCGCGCGCCTACGAGCGGCTGCTCGCCGAGATCGCGGCGGACCCCGCCGCCGGTCTCGCCCGGCTGCGCGAGCGCGCCGACGCGGAGGGGCCGGACAGCTCCGCATGACACGCCACGCACACCAGGGCGCCACACCGCAGCACCCGCCACGACAGGACCGACCGGAGGACGAAGCAGGCATGCCCACGAACGACCCGACCGAGCGCGCGATCGCCGTCGTCGGCATGTCCTGCAGGGTGCCGGGAGCCGACGACCTCGACGCCTACTGGCGGCTGCTGCGCGACGGCGTGGACGCGATCACCGAGGTGCCGGAGGGACGCTGGGACCTCACCGGGACCCCGGACGGCACCCCCGGCCACGACGGCGTGCGGCGCGGCGGATTCCTCGACGGCGTCGGCGACTTCGACCACGGCTTCTTCGGCATCTCGCCGCGCGAGGCCGAGGCGATGGACCCGCGCCAGCGGCTCGCCCTGGAGCTGAGCTGGACGGCGCTCGAACACGCCGGCGTCGTACCGGAGCGGCTGCGCGGCGGCCGGGCCGCGGTGTTCCTCGGCGCCACCGGCGACGACTACGCCGCGCTCGTCCACCGGCACGGCGGCGACGCCGTGTCCCACCACTCGATGGCGGGCCTCAGCCGCGGTGTGATCGCCAACCGGGTCTCCTACCACCTCGGCCTGCGCGGCCCCAGCCTCACCGTGGACGCGGCGCAGTCCTCCTCACTGGTCGCCGTCCAGATGGCCTGCGAGAGCCTGCTGTCGGGCGCCGCGACCCTGGCCCTGGCCGGCGGCGTACACCTCAACCTCACCCCGGAGAGCACCCTCGCCTTCGCGCGGGCGGGCGCCCTGTCCCCGGACGGGCGCGCCCACACCTTCGACGCCCGCGCCAACGGGACCGTGCGCGGCGAGGGCGGCGGCATGGTCGTCCTCAAGCGCCTCGCGGACGCCGTGGCCGACGGCGACCCCGTGCACTGCGTGCTGCTCGGCGGCGCCGTGAACAACGACGGCGGCGGCGAGGGCCTCACCGTCCCCGACGGCGGGGCCCAGCGGGAACTCCTCCACAACGCCTACGCGCAGGCGGGCACGGACCCGGCGCGCGTGCGGTACGTCGAACTCCACGGCACCGGCACGCGCGCGGGCGACCCCGTCGAGGCGGCGGCGCTGGGAGCCGTGCTCGGCCGGGGCCGCGCGGCGGCGGAACCGCTCCTGGTCGGCTCGGTGAAGACCAACATCGGGCACCTGGACGGCGCCGCCGGCGTCGTCGGCCTGATCAAGGTCGCCCTGGCGGTGAAGAACGGCGCCCTGCCGCCCAGCCTGCACTACGCCGAGCCGCACCCGGCCATCCCCATGGACGAGCTCAGGCTGCGCGTCAACGACGAGACCCGCGCCTGGCCGGAGGGCCCGCGCCTGGCGGGTGTCAGTTCGTTCGGCGTGGGCGGCACCAACTGCCACGTGGTCGTCGCCGAGGCCCCGGCCGTCACGGAGGCGCCAGAGGTCACCGGGGCGCCGGTCGCCTCCGAGGCCCCGGCCGTCCCCGACGCCACCGACGTCGGAAGCGCCCTGCCCTTCCCCGTCGTCGTGTCCGGCGCCAGCAGGGCCGCGCTGCGCGCCCAGGCCCGCCGCCTGCTCGACCGGGTGGAGGCCGACGAGCAACTCCGTCCGCGGGACGTCGCGTTCGCCACCGCGACGACCCGGTCGGTCTTCGCGCATCGCGCCGTCGTCGTCGCCGCGGACCGCGCCGAACTCGTCGCCGGACTGACCGCCCTCGTGGCCGGCACCCCCTCGCCGCTCGTCGTCGACGGCACGGCGGGCTCCCCGGCGGGCGTCGTCTGGGCGTTCCCCGGACAGGGGCCGCAGTGGGCCGGGATGGCCCTGGACCTGTGGGAGCGACTGCCGGTGTTCGCCGCGCGGATGGACGCGTGCGCGGAGCTGCTCGACGGCCTGGTGGACTGGTCGCTGCGCGAGGCGCTCGCCGACGAGGGCGCGCTGCTGCGCATGGACGTCATGCAGCCCGCGCTGTTCGCCGTGCAGGTGTCGCTCGCCGAGGTGTGGCGCGCGGCCGGTGTCGCCCCGGACGCCGTCGTCGGGCACTCCCAGGGCGAGATCACGGCCGCCTGCGCGGCGGGGATCGTCCCCGTGGCGGACGGCCTGCGCCTGATGGTCGAGCGCAGCCGCGCCATCACCGAACGGCTCTCCGGGTGCGGCGCGATGGCGCTCGTCGAGAGGGCGCGCGCCGACGTCGAGGCGGACATCGCGGACGGCGTCTGGGACGCCGTGTCGATCGGCGCGGTGAACGGCCCGGACGCGATCGTCGTCTCCGGCCCGGTGGACGCCGTCGACGCGGTCGTCGCCGACTGCCGCGAGCGCGGCATACGGGCGCGGCGCGTGCCCATCGACTACGCCTCGCACTCGCCGCACGTGGCGAAGATCCGCGAGGAGGTCCTGCGGGCAGCGGAGCGCGTCACCACCCAGGACAGCCCGGTCGCCTTCTACTCCACCGTCACCGGCGGCCGTCTCGACACGGCCCGCCTGGACGCCGCCTACTGGTACCGCAACCTGCGCGAACCCGTGCGCCTCGAGGACGCCGTGCGGGCCCTGGCCGCCGACGGGCACGGCGTCTTCGTCGAGGCCAGCCCGCACCCGGTCCTGACCATGGCCGTGCAGTCCACCCTCGCCACGGTCGAGGGCGCGGACGACGCGGTCGTGCAGGGCACGCTGCGGCGCGCCGAGGACGGACCGCGGCGGCTGCTCCTGTCGCTGGCCGCGCTGCACGCGCGGGGCGTCGCCGTGGACTGGCGGCCGGTGTTCGAGGGCACCGGCGCCCGCGCCGTCGAGCTGCCCACGTACGCCTTCCAGCGCAGCACCCACTGGATCACCGCCACCACCGCCAGCGCGCCCGTCGCGCCGCTCCCGACGGCGGCACCCGCCTCCCGTACGCCCGAGGAGCACGACGCCCTCGACGAGGAGGGGCTGCGCGCGCTGATCCACGCCCAGGCGGCGGCCGTGCTCGGCCACACCGACGCGGCGGCGATCGAGGCCGACCGCACGTTCAAGGAGTCCGGCTTCGACTCGGTCACCGCGGTGGAACTGAGCACCCGGCTGAGCGACGCGACCGGACTGCGGCTCGCGACCACGCTCGTCTACGACCACCCGACCCCCGCCGCCCTCCTGCGCCACCTCGACGACGAGCTCTCGGGACACGCGGACGACCGCGGCGGGGACACGACGGGCCCCGCCCCCGACGACGACCCGATCGCCGTCGTGGGCATGAGCTGCCGGCTGCCCGGCGGCGTACGCACCCCCGAGGAGCTGTGGCGGCTGGTCCACGACGGGGTCGACGCGATCGCGCCGTTCCCCGAGGACCGCGGCTGGACCCTGGACCCCGAGGCGACCGGACACGTCCGCACCGGCGGATTCCTCGCGGACGTCCAGGACTTCGACGCCGAGTTCTTCCGCATCGGCCCGCGCGAGGCCCGCGCGATGGACCCCCAGCAACGGCTGCTCCTGGAGGCGTCCTGGGAGGCGCTGGAACGCTCCGGGATCGACCCGGAGTCCCTGCGCCGCACCCGGACCGCCGTCTTCCTGGGCGTCTCCGACCAGTCCTACGTCCCACCGCTGCACGAGACGTCCGACAGCTTCGGCGGCTACGCCCTGACGGGCGGACTCCCGAGCGTGGCGTCCGGCCGCATCGCCTACACCCTCGGGTTCGAGGGGCCCGCGCTGACGGTGGACACGGCGTGCTCGTCGTCGCTGGTGTCCCTCCACCTCGCGGCGGCGTCGCTGCGGTCGGGCGAGAGCTCGCTGGCGCTGGCGGGCGGGGCCGAAGTGATGTCCACGCCCGGCATGTTCGTGGAATTCTCCCGGCAGGGCGGGCTCTCGGCCGACGGCCGGTGCAAGGCGTTCTCCGACGCCGCCGACGGCACGGGCTGGGCCGAGGGCGTGGGTGTCCTCGTCCTCGAACGCCTTTCGGACGCGCGGCGCAACGGCCACCAGGTCCTCGCGGTCCTGCGCGGTTCGGCCGTCAACCAGGACGGCGCGTCCAACGGACTGACCGCGCCCAACGGCCCGTCGCAGGAGCGGGTGATCCGCGACGCGCTCGCGGGCGCCGGGCTCTCGCCCTCGGACGTGGACGCCGTCGAGGCCCACGGGACCGGCACGACCCTGGGCGACCCGATCGAGGCGCGGGCGCTGCTGGCGACCTACGGTCAGGGCCGCGACCCCGAACGGCCGCTGTGGCTCGGTTCGTTGAAGTCGAACATCGGGCACGCGCAGGCCGCCGCCGGTGTCGCCGGTGTGATCAAGATGGTGCTCGCCCTCCAACAGGGCGTACTGCCGCGCACCCTGCACGTCGAGGAGCCGTCGCGGCACGTGGACTGGTCCTCGGGCGCGGTCGAGCTGCTCACCGAGCGGCGGGCGTGGCCCGAGACGGGACGGCCGCGCCGCGCCGGGGTGTCGTCGTTCGGCATCAGCGGCACGAACGCGCACGTGATCATCGAGCAGGCGCCGGACGCCGAGGAGGACGCGGCGCGGCCCGGCCCGGGCGGCCCGCTCCCCGTGCCCGTCCTGCTGTCCGCGAAGACCGAGGCCGCGCTGGCGGACCAGGCCGCGCGGCTGGGGGAGCACCTCACGACCCGCACGGACCTGCGCCCGCTCGACGTCGGCTGGACGCTGGCCGCCTCGCGCGCGCGGTTCGAGCACCGCGCCGCCGTCGTGGCCGCCGACCGGGACGGCCTGCTGGCCGGGCTCGACGCACTGGCCCAGGGCGCCCCGAAGGCACCGGGCTCCGTCGCGGGGACCGCCAGGGCCACCGGCGGCCGTGTGGTCTTCGTCTTCCCCGGCCAGGGCTCGCAGTGGGCGGGCATGGCCGTGGAACTCCTCGACGCCGAGCCGGAGTTCGCCGAGCGGCTGCGCGCCTGCGCGGCGGCGCTCACGGAGTTCGTCGACTGGGACCTGGAGGACGTACTGCGGCAGGCCGAGGGCGCCCCGACCCTGGAGCGGGTCGACGTCGTCCAGCCCGCGTCCTGGGCGGTGATGGTCTCGCTCGCGGCGCTCTGGCGCGCGTACGGGGTCGAACCGTCCGCCGTCGTGGGCCACTCCCAGGGCGAGATCGCGGCGGCCTGCGTGGCCGGTGCCCTGTCGCTGCGCGACGCGGCCCGCGTGGTCGCGCTCCGCTCCCGGGCCATCGCCGCCGACCTGGCGGGACGCGGCGGCATGATGTCGGTGGCGCTGCCCGCCGCGCAGGTCGAGTCCCGTCTGGAGGAGTGGGCGGGCCGGCTCGCCGTGGCCGCGCTGAACGGCCCCAACGCCACCGTCGTCGCCGGCGACCCCGAGGCCCTCGACGCCCTGTACGCCGCCTGCAAGGCGGACGGCGTCCGGGCGCGCAAGGTCCCCGTGGACTACGCCTCGCACACCTCCCACGTGGAGCGCATCGAGGAGGAGCTGGCGCGGGTCCTCGCGGACCTGGACCCCGAGCCCGCCCGGGTGCCGTTCTACTCGACCGTGGAGAGCGACTGGCTGGGCGAGCGTCTCGCCGACGCCGGGTACTGGTACCACAACCTCCGCCGGACCGTGCACTTCCACTCCGCCGTCACGGCCCTCGCCGAGCAGGGCCACGACACGTTCGTCGAGGTGAGCTCCCACCCGGTCCTCACCATGAGCATCCAGGAGATCCTGGAGGACGGCGGGGCGGCACGGGGCACGGCGGTCTGCGGATCGCTGCGCCGCGACGAGGGCGGCCCGGACCGCTTCCTCGCCTCGGTCGCCGAGGTGTGGACACGGGGCGTCGGCGTCGACTGGGGGACACGGTTCGCGGGCGCGACGCGGGTCGACCTGCCGACGTACGCCTTCCAGCGCCGCCGCCACTGGCTCGACGCCCTGGCCGACCAGCCGCTGCTCGGCCGGGCCGTGGAGCTCGCCGACGGCGCGGGCACCGTCCTGACCGAGCGCCTCTCGCTGCGCACCCGCCCCTGGCTGACCGACCACCGCGTCCTCGGCCGGGCCGTGGTCCCCGGCACCGCCCTGCTCGACATGGCCCTGCGCGTCGGCGACACCGTCGAGGAACTGACCCTGCACGCCCCGCTGGTCGTCCCCGAGCGCGACGAGGTCGAGGTGCAGCTGACGGCGGCGGCACCGGACGAGGAGGGCCGGCGCGCCGTCCGCGTCCACGGCCGCGTCCCGGGCGCCGCCGACGAGGCATGGCAGCTGCACGCCACGGGCACGGTCGGCACGGCCGGGCCCGCCGAGGCGGACGTCGCGCTGACCGAGTGGCCGCCCGCCGGGGCCACCGCCGAGGACCGCACGGCCTGGTACGACGAACTCGCCGGACGCGGACTGGAGTACGGTCCCGCGTTCCGCAACCTGCACCGCGTCTGGCGGCACGGCGACGACCTGCTCGCCGAGGTGGCGCTGACGGACGAGGCCGGGCCGTTCGGCGTGCACCCCGCACTCCTCGACGCGGTGCTCCACCCCCTCGTCCTCGAACAGTCCGGCACGAACGTCCCGTTCTCGTGGGCCGGGGTGCGCCTCCTGCGCGGCGGCGCGACCCGGCTGCGGGTGCGGATCTCGCCCCTGGGCGAGGGCCGGGCGTCCCTCGACGTCTCCGACGGCAGCGGCGTCCAGGTGCTCACGGTCGACTCGCTCACCCTGCGGCCCCTGGACGCGCGGCGCACCCATCCCAAGCTCTTCCACGTCGAGTGGCGCGAGGCCGCCGCGCCCGCACGGGCCGCCGCGCCCGACCCGGCGACGGTGGTGCTTCCGGTGGCGCCGGGCGGCGCGTACGTGCCCGTCGCCGTCCACGAGACCGCCGAGCACGTGCTCCACCACGTACGCAAGTGGCTGGAGGAGAACCCCGACGGGCCCTCCCGGCTGGTCGTCGCCACCCGGCGCGCGAGCGCCGTCGAGTCCGGCGACGACGTCGACCTCGCCGCGGCCACCGTGTGGGGGCTGCTGCGGCCCACGCAGACGGAACACCCCGGCCGTGTCGTGCTGCTGGACACCGAGGGCGCCGACGGCGACGACGGGGCCCACGAACCGGCCGCCGACGTGGTCGCCCGCGTCCTGGCGCTCGGCGAACCGCAGGTGGCGCTGCGGGCGGGCCGCGTGTTCGTGCCCCGGCTCGCCCGCGGCTCCGTCCCCGCGCCGGACCCCGCCCGCCCGGTGCTCGGCCCCGAGGGCACGGTCCTGATC
>NZ_LIRJ01000371.1 GCF_001419745.1 Streptomyces silaceus
CGACGGGCGTCTCCCGCCGGGGCCCGGCGGGAGACGCCCGTCGCGGCCAGGCAGGAGACGGCCGTCGAGCAGATCCGCCCCTGGCACCACCCCATCCCGGCCCGGGTGAGGAGCTTGACCGTGCGGTTGTCGCGGGCGCCGAGGTCCGCGACGGCCTCGCGGACGCGGTCCGCCGTGACCTCCTCGCACCGGCACACCTCGGTGTCCCCGGTGAGCCAGTCGGTCCAGCCCGGCCCCGGGGCGTGCACGGCGGCCATCGCGTCGGCGAAGGACCGCATGCGCGCGACACGGCGGCGCAGCCGGGCCGTGCGCGCGGGCGAGGCCGCCAGGCCACCGAGCCGGGCGCCCGCCATGAGGCCCGCCAGCTCGCCCTCGGCCAGGGCCAGCGCCGCGCCGCCCACCCCACGGCTCTCGCCGGCCGCCCACACGGTGGGCACCGACGTCCGGAGATTCCGATCAGTGGCCAGCGCGTACGAGCCGTCGACGGCGCGACGCACGTCGCATCCGAGGCCGGTCGCCAGATCGATCTGCGGGACCAGGCCGTGCCCGACGGCGACGGCGTCACAGGAAATACGGCGCGCGGTCCCGGGAACCGGCCGCCACCGCTCGTCGACACGGGACACGGTGACGGCCTCGACGCGGTCCGTGCCGTGCGCCGCGGTGACCGCGCTGCGCGTGTGCAGCGGGACCCGGTGGCGCAGCAGCGCCGAGCCGTGCGCGACGGCCTCCGCGGCCTTGCCCGGGTTGGCGGCCAGGGCGCCGAGGTGGCGGGCGTAGCCGAGGTATCCCGTGGCCTCGACGACCGCCGGGACGTCGGCCCCCGCCGTCGTGAGCGAGGTCGCGGCGGCCAGCAGGAGCGGACCGCTGCCCGCGACGACGATCCGCCGCCCCGGCAGGACGAGCCCCGACTTCAGCATGGCCTGGGCCCCGCCGGCGCTGACGACGCCCGGCAACGTCCATCCGGGGAAAGGCAGTTGACGCTCCACGGCGCCCGCGGCGATGAGCAGACCGCGCGCCGTCAGCCGCACCGGGGCGCGGTCCGTGCCGTCCGGTCCGGTGAGGGCATGGACGGTCCACTGCCCGCCGTCGTCCGGGTCGGCCGCGCTCCACACGTGGTGCCGCGAGAGGTGGGTGACGCTCGGGCAGCGGGCCAGTCGGCCGAGGAGGCGGCTGTACGCGGACCAGGCGTGGTGCAGGGCTTCGGGCCGGCGGGCGCCGAGGCCGGGAGCAGGGTTGCGGTAGAACTGCCCGCCGGTCAGCTCCCCCGCGTCCACCAGGGCGACGCGCAGCCCCAGTTCGCCGCAGGCCACCGCCCCGGCGAGGCCCGCGGGCCCCGCGCCGACGACGAGGAGGTCGAAGGCGCGGGCGGCTTCCGTGGGCTCAGACGGCGAGGTCGGCATGGCCCGAGCCCTCCTGGGTGGTGACCGCGTCGCCGGGGCGGGCGGGCAGGAGACAGGCGCGGTGGTTGGGCGTGCCGTTCACGGTGGCCAGGCAGTCGTGGCACTGTCCGATGCCGCAGAACGCCCCGCGGGGTCGGCCCTCCTTGCGGGTGGTGCGCCAGGCGAGGATGCCGGCGGCCCACAGGGCGGCGGCGACGGACTGACCCGGCAGCGCGGGGACGGGCCGCCCGTCGAAGGTGATCTCGAAGGCGGGGCCGGGGGAGGCGTCCACCACGTCACGCGGTGTGCGGCGGCGGGCTCCGGCGGCGGCCGTGGAGCCGGTCGTGCGGCGCGGTGTCACCTGTTCCACCCGCCCTCGGGCTCACGCGTCAAAGGTGTCATCAGGCTCAGGCTCCAGGGGAGTCGGGACAGGGGGAGTCGGGGAAGCGGTCGGGACGGAAGGGGGCCGCGTCCACCGGCGGCTGCTTGCCCGTGAGCGCGGCGGCGATCAGCACTCCCGTCGCGGGCGCGAGACCGATGCCCGCGCCCTCGTGCCCGCAGGCGTGCAGCAGGCCCGGCACGCGCGGGTCGGGGCCGATGGCGGGCAGATGATCGGGGAGATAAGGGCGGAAACCCGCGTACGTACGCATCGCCCGCACCCCGGCGAGCACCGGGAAGAGGGCGGTTGCCCGGGCGGCGAGGCGCCTGAGGACCTCCACGGACAGGGTGCGGTCGAACCCCACGCGTTCGCGGCTCGCGCCGATGAGGACCGGCCCGGCCGGGGTGCCCTCGACCACGGCTGAGGTCTGGAGTGCCGCGGATCCGCTCGCGACATCGGCCACGTAGTCGGCCGCGTAGACCTTGTGGCGGACGACGCGCGGCAGGGGCTCGGTGACCAGGACGTAGCCGCGCCGGGGCAGGACGGGCAGGTGCACTCCGGCCATGCGGGCGACCTCGCCGCCCCAGGTCCCCGCCGCGTTCACCACCTGGGGCGCGTCCAGGCGCGTACCGGAGGCGGTGGTCACGCCGCGCACCGAGCCGTCCGCGGCCGTGCGTACGGCGGTGATCTCCTCGCCGCAGCGGACCTCGGCGCCCGACGCGCGCAGCAAGTGGGCCGCGGCCAGGGCGGGTTGGACCTGGGCGTCCTGCGGGTAGTGGAACCCGCCGGCCATGCCGTCGGCCAGGTGCGGTTCCAGGTCGTGCAGGCGGTCCGCGGGGATCTCGCGGGCCTCCACCCCGGCGTCGGCCTGCGCGGCGGCGAACGTCCGCAGAGCCGTCAGACGGGTCTCGTCGGAGGCGACGACGACGCCGCCCTTGGTCTCGAACTCGACGGCCGAGGGCAGTTCCCCGGCGAGTTCGCGCCACAGCGCGTTCGAGTGGAGCGCGAGGTGGAGCTCGGCGCCCGGCTCCTTGTCGGAGACCAGGAGGTTGCCCTCGCCCGCGCCGGTGGTGCCGCCCGCCACCGGGCCGCGGTCCACGACGGTGACGGACAGGCCGGCGCGGGCGGCGTAGTAGGCGCAGGCCGCGCCTACTACGCCGGCTCCGATGACGATCACGTCCGGGGTGCGGCTGCCCGGCGTGCGGGTGACGAGTGAGGGGGTTCTCGTGGGCACATCAGTAATATTTCACATGGCACTCGGACTGCCAAGGGGGTAGCGGGAGTTGACTGCCTCCGTGGCGGAATTCCGGGCTCCGGAGACGTCCGGGGTCCCGGTGCCGCACGACGTCGTGCGGCACCGGGACCCCGGACGATGGTGCGGCCGCGCGTCACGCCGTGGGCCGGACCTCCCGGCCCAGCCAGGCCGCCAACTCGTCGTACGCGTCCGCCCCTTCGGGGGCCTGTCGCACCGGCCCGAAGGGCACCGGGCCGCCGCGGCGCTCGGGCCGCAGGGCCCGGTGGGCGAAGGCGAGCGAGAACTCCGCCGTCTCCGGGTCGAGTTCGGGCTTGGCGCCGAGGGCCTCGCGCAGGTCCCAGGTGTGGGCGGCGATCTCCATGACGACCGCGCTCAGCGCGCCGTGCAGCGGCATGGCCGCGAAGCCGGGATCGACCATGCGCTCCAAGGCGTCGTCGTCGAGGTCCTGCCCGGCCGTGACGAGGCGCTCGGCGGCCGCCGAGGCCGCCGCCGTCCAGTCGCCGTCCGGGACCTCGCTGAAGTCCTCGATCGTCGGATCACTGGACGCGCCTTCGGCGAGCTGGGCATAGGCGTGCGTGCCGCTCAGCACATGGCCGATCAGCGCGCGCACGTCGAACGCGTCGCAGGGCGTGGGGTCGCCGAGCCGGCCGGGCTCGACGGTGGCGACGAGCGCGGTGAACTGATCGGCCGTGCGGCGCAGCAGGGGGCGGGGGTCCGTGGCGGCGTTCATCAGGTCTTGCTCCTGTCCGTGGGTGGGCCGCGGTGTGCGGTACGGAGGGAGCATCGCGCCATAACCTGACAACAGCCGTCAGGTTTTCCGGATGTCATCAGGAGGTGGGGCGCGCGTCCGTCCCGGTCGTGCGAGCCGTCCTTCCGGGCGCCTCCGGGGCAGATTCTGGGCGAAGACCGGGTTGGACCGTCCTTCCGTCTCCCCATTCGCCGAGGAACCGTCATGATGATTCAGGCCAGGGGTGGTTGAGGCTTCGGTGAAACCCCTGGCCCGAGGGGGAGGGGTGAGCGACGGCGTGGAGGGTGAGGAGAGCGGAGGTGTCCAGGGGCTGCGCGCCTGGGCCGCCGCGGCGACGGAGCGGGCGGTGCGGCTGTTCCCGTTCACGGGCGGGGCGACGCCGACCGCCGCGCAGTACGACGAATCCGTCACCGAACTCACCGAGCTGGTGGCTCTGTTGGACCACGATCCGGCGTTGCGCGGCGCCGTGACCGTGCGGCTCGGCTCCGTGCTCGCCCTGCGGTACCTCGCGGGGGAGGGCGCCGCCGAAGACCGGGAGCGCGCACGGCACCTGCTCAGGGATGCGCGGGAGCCGGGCTCGACGGTCGGGGCGGGCACGGGGCCGGAGGACCGGCGGTGGGCGGCACTCTTCCTCCTGCTGCTGGTCATGCCGGTACGGGAGATGGGCGGCGGCGTCGGCAGGACGCCGTCCTTCTCCACCCTGTTCGACTGGCAGATGGGGCAGGGCGGCGGAGGGATGGCCGACACCGCCGCCGAGATGCGGGTGCTGACGGCGGAGGTCGCCGAGCTGCCGCTGCCACCGGAGATGATGCGGCGGATCCAGCAGGTGGGCGCGGTGATGTCGACCCTCTCGGGGGTCCGGGACCTCGACGGCATGAGCCGCCTCGTCGGCGACCTTCCGGACGGCTTTCCGTACGCGGACGAGATGCGGCTGATGATGGACATGACGGCGGGCCCGGAGCCGTCGCCCGAACCGGTGCCGTCCACTCCGGCGTCCGCGCCGGCCACTCCCGGGGCCACGTCCGCGCCGGCCACGCCCGAGGCCGCGCCGCTCACCCCGGATCCCGTGCCGGCCACTCCCGGACCCGAGCCACCCGCTTCCCGGCCCGCGCCAGGCACCGAGGCTGACCCCGAGTCCGACGCCGTGGCCATCGCCGTCAACGCCATCTTCCCCACGGTCTTCGCCGCGATGGAGGCCGCCCGGAGCGGCGACCCCGACATCCTCAACCGGGCCATCGCGCGCCTGCGTGCCGCGCACGCGCAGTTGCCGCCCGGACATGAGATGGCCTCGCTCGCCGAGGCCCTGATCGGATCCCTGCTGCACCTGGGGCAGGGCGTCGGCGGCAACCTTCAGGACCAGTCCGCGGCCCGCGCGTACACGCGGGAGATGACGGAGAAGCTCGCCGCGCTCACCGCGTCCCCGGGCGCCACGGCCTCCGAGTTCAAGCTGCTGACGGACCTGTTCACCCTGATCGACCAGGTACGTCAGGCGGACGAGGCACGCGACGTGCGACGCGCACGAGAGCTCGTGGACGAGCTGGAGGCACTCGCCGGCGCCACCCCACGGGACCACGACTTCCGCTTCCAGGTCCTCATGGCCGCCGGACAGGCCTGCACCACGCTCGGCGGGCTCACCGGCGACGCCGACATGCTGCTGCGGGGTGTCGCCCACCAGGAGCGGGCGGCAGAGGCCGGGGGCATGGGCGCCGCGCTCGCCGAGGAGTGGCTGACCTCGCTCACCACCAGCCAGGGCGCGATCCGCGCGGCCGTCACCGAGGACCCGTCCCTCATCCAGGACCGGCCCCCGCCGCCCGGCGCTTCGACCGGAGACCACTGGACCTACGCGCTCTCGCTGGTCACCCGGCACGGCCTCACGCAGGACCGGGCCGACCTCGACGCGGCCCTCGCGGCGCTGGAGCAGGTCCGCGACGGCGTACGGAAGGGCGAGATCCCGCACTTCGCGGCGGACGCGCTGTGGAAACTGGCGGAAGGGCACCGAACCCGCTGGGCCCGTACCGAAGATCCCGCCGACCTCACCGCCGCCACGACCGCCGCGATGGAGGCCCTGCACGCACTGGCCGCGGACGTCGTCCTCCAACTCGGCTCGGAGCACGGCCTGGTGACCGCGCGCTCCGGTGCCGAACGCGGCGTCCAGGCCGCGGTCTGGGCGGCGTCGCACGGGCGCGTCGAGGAGGCGGTGGCCGCGCTGGAGCTGGGGCGCGCGCTGGTCCTGCGGGCGGCGTCCGCGTCGCGCGCCGTACCGGAACTGCTCCGGGCGCGCGGACACCACGACCTCGCCGAGGCCTGGCACGTGGCCGCGTCCGCCGCCGGAGCAGCAGGCCGGAAAGACGGGCCGGAACGCCCCACGGACCACCTGACCGAGCCCACCGACCACCCCTCCGAGTCCGCCGCGGACCGTCCCTCCGATCTCCCCTCCGAACTGCCCAGCACCCTGCGCCGCCGCGCCCTCGAAGCCCTCGGCTACCGGCACCAGGGCCTGTTCACGACCCCCACGGTGGGCGAGCTGCGGGCCGGTGTCCGCGAGGGCGACGCGGACGCGCTGGTCTACCTGCTCGCGGGCCGGGGCGACACGCCCGGCATGGCGGTCGTCCTCGGCCCGGACACCGGCACGGGCGTGCGCGCGCTGCCGCTCCTCTCGGAGAGCGGGAGCGGCCCCTTGGAGGCGTACTTCGCCGCGGCCGCCGCACGCTCCCAGAACCCGCGCGACCCACGCGCCGACCAGGCCTGGGAAGAGGCCCTGTCGACGCTGTGCGACTGGGCGTACCACGCGGTCCTGGCGCCCGTCCTCACCGGCGTCGCCGAACGGCTCGCCGCCGACGGACAGCGCCGCAAGGACCGTCAGGGCCCGCCCCGCATCGTGTTCGTGCCGTGCGGCCGCCTCGGCGTCGTCCCCTGGCATGCGGCCCGCCTGCCCGCCGCCGCGCCCGCCGACTACGCCTGCCAGATCGCGGTCGTCACCTACGCGGCCTCCGGCAGCCAGTTCCTGCGCACCGTGCGGCGTGCGCGCCGCGACCCCGCCACCGCCCCGACCGCGCTGGTCGCCGACCCGCGCCAGGAGCTGACCCGCGCCGAACAGGAGGCCACCGCGCTGTACGAGGCGTTCTACCCGGGGGCGCGGCTCTACGGCGAGTTCTACGAACCGCCCGCCGAACCGGCCGCCACCGGCACGCCCGACGAACTCCTCGCGTTCCTGCGGGAGTCGCCCGCCCTGCTGCACGTGGCCTCCCACGGCTCGGCCGGCGTCCGCCCCACCGTGTCGGCCCTGCACCTCGCCCTCCCCGAAAGCGCGGGGGACACCGGCGCCATGTCGGTCGGGGGGGCCGCCCGCAGGACCGACCCCGACCCCGGAATGCTCACCGTCACCCGCCTGCTCGACGCGTCCACCGGCGAAGAGGAGGCCATGGAAGGGCCGTTGGTCGTCCTCAGTGCCTGCGAGACCGACCTGAGCACCCGCGACCACGACGAGGCACTGACCCTGACGACGGCCTTCGTGTCGGGCGGAGCCCGCGATGTGGTGGGTTCGCGGTGGACCACCCAGGACGCCGCGTCCGCGTTGATGATGGCCGTGTTCCACCACTACCTCCACGTCGAGGGCCACAGCCCCGCCGACGCGCTCCGGACGGCACAGATGTGGATGCTCGACCCGGACCGCAAGAACCCGGGGTCGCTGCGCGGAGCGCTGCTGCGCGAGATGGACCGGCCGGGCCTGGAACGACTCGCGGTATGGGCGGCGTTCATCCACCAAGGGCACCCGGGCCCGGAAAGGCGGACGGCGTGAACTCCCAGCGGCCCCTCCTCGACCTGGTCGCCGAGCACCTCGACAGCATCCGTACGCACTTCGACGACGCACAGCGGCAGCTGCTCCTCTCCCGCGTGCGGGCACTCGCCGAGACCGCCCCGGACGACAACAGGGCCGTGCGCAAGGCCCTCCAAGGCGTCCGACTCGCCCTGCTCCCGCTGCCGTTCGAGCATCCGGTACGGCTCGCGGTGGACTCCGAACGCCTGGCGGGGCCACCGGTCGGCCCCGTCGCGGTGGGGGAGGCGCGCATGCTCCTCGCGCAGCTCACCGAGCAGACGGACACCCCCGTCACTCCGGAGACGATCGTCGAGACGTCGCAGCGCCGACTGCTCACGGCGCCCTCCCTCTCCGAGGACGAGGCGCGCGCCCGCTGCGACGGCGCCGTCCCCTCCGAGCTGATCCGGCTGCCCGATCCCGAACGGGGCCCGCGCTATCCCGACTTCCAGTTCGTCCGTGACGGCAGGCCGTACGGCGTCGTCCTCAAGGTCAACCGCACGCTCCTCGCCGACATCGACCCCTGGGGCGCCGCCGCGTGGTGGCTCGGCGGCAACAGCCGGCTCGGCGGTCCGCCCGCCTCTCTCCTCGGCGAGCTCCCCGACGAGGAACTGGACGGTGCCGCCCGCGCGCTGGTCGAGGGGGACGGATGACCGGCACCGTGGCACCGTCCGCGTACGAGATGAGCCCCCGCCGCCAGACGCTCCCCGCCGGTACGAGGCTGTGGCGGCTGCACCGCGCCACGCGGCCGTCCGAGCAGTTCAACCCGGTGTCCGCGGACCCGCACTTCGGCGGCAACCGCTTCGACGGCACGTCCAACGACCCGTACTCCTACCTGTACGTCGCCGAGGACCCGACCACGGCGCTCGCCGAATCCCTGCTGCGTTCCCTGGAGTTCGACGTCGAGACCCGGATGCGCCTGGTCCCCTATGCCGCCGTGTACGGCAAGTCGCTGAGCCTGCTGACGACCCGGCGCGAGCTCACCCTGGTCTCGCTGGTCACCGAGGCCGACCTGGCCGCCGTCTGCCAGGACTCCTGGCTCCTCGAGGCGGAGGGCGACCGGTACGCGAAGACGCGCCGCTGGGCGAGCGAGATCCGCGCGCAGGCCACCGACACCTCCGGACTCGTCTGGCAGTCCCGCCGCAACCGGCCCGGCCTCGCGCTGGTGCTCTTCGGCGACCGCTGCTGCGAGGAGGCGCTCGTCGAGGAGCACCGGGGCGGAGTCGCGGATCTGGGCTCACCCGCCGGGGTCGCGGAGGCCAACCGACTGCTCGCGCCCCTGCGGTCGGCGATCGTGCCGCCCGCGGGTTTCGACGATTGCGCGGAGCAGTCGGCCACCGGCTTCGACGATCGCGCGGAGTAGCCGGCCGGAGGCGCCGAGAGAGGCGCAGAGAAAAGCAGTGGCCCGCCGGGCACTCGTGTGACTACGCTGTGCGGCATGGCACGAGGTATCTGGTCGCAGAAGGTCCGCTCCGCCCGCTGACGGCGGCGCCTTCTCCCTGTTGATTCAGCGCTCGCCGTCCCGCTTCCCGCCGGGCGGCCACTGACCGCTGCCCGGCTCCCTGCGAGCTGCGGAGCACCCGTTGAACCCCACGACCTCCACCCACCCTGCCCCGTCCCTGCCCGTCGAAGCGGGCGGCAGCGCACACGTC
>NZ_LIRJ01000372.1 GCF_001419745.1 Streptomyces silaceus
CGCCGAGCGCGCCGGCGTCGGTGTCTACGCCCCCCAGCCGGGCAACGGCGTGGGCGACCCGGTCCAGGTCGCCAAGGACTCCGTCGAGTACGCGCGTACGAAGCAGTTCGACGTCGTCATCGTCGACACCGCCGGCCGCCTCGGCATCGACCAGGAGCTGATGCAGCAGGCCGCGGACATCCGCGACGCCGTCAGCCCGGACGAGGTCCTGTTCGTCGTCGACGCCATGATCGGTCAGGACGCGGTCAACACCGCCGAGGCGTTCCGCGACGGCGTCGGCTTCGACGGCGTCGTGCTCTCGAAGCTCGACGGTGACGCCCGCGGTGGTGCCGCGCTCTCCATCGCGCAGGTCACCGGCAAGCAGATCATGTTCGCCTCGAACGGCGAGAAGCTGGACGACTTCGACGCGTTCCACCCGGACCGCATGGCGTCCCGCATCCTCGGCATGGGCGACATGCTCACGCTGATCGAGAAGGCCGAGCAGACCTTCTCGCAGCAAGAGGCCGAGAAGATGGCCTCGAAGCTGGCCTCCAAGAAGGGCCAGGACTTCACGCTCGACGACTTCCTGGCCCAGATGGAGCAGGTCAGGAAGATGGGCAGCATCTCCAAGCTGCTCGGCATGATGCCCGGCATGGGCCAGATGAAGGACCAGATCAACAACCTGGACGAGCGGGACGTCGACCGCACGGCCGCCATCATCAAGTCGATGACCCCGGCCGAGCGCCAGGAGCCCACGATCATCAACGGCTCGCGCCGTGCCCGTATCGCCAAGGGTTCCGGCGTCGAGGTCAGCGCGGTCAAGAACCTGGTCGAGCGGTTCTTCGAGGCCCGCAAGATGATGTCGCGCATGGCCCAGGGCGGCGGCATGCCGGGGATGCCCGGGATGCCGGGCATGGGTGGCGGTCCCGGCCGTCAGAAGAAGAAGCAGAAGCAGGCCAAGGGTAAGCAGCGCTCCGGCAACCCGATGAAGCGCAAGCAGCAGGAGCAGGAGGAGGCCACGCGCCGCGAGCAGGCCGGTCAGGCCGGCGGCGCCTTCGGCCTCCCCGGCGGGCAGCCGGGCAAGGACTTCGAGCTGCCCGACGAGTTCAAGAAGTTCATGGGCTGAGTCCGCGTCCTCGCGGGTCCCGTCTCGTCCGTACGTCGCCTGGGGCGCCCCTCACCTGAGGGGCGCCCCAGGCGTTTCGGCGCGGGTGCCCGGGGTTGATTTGTGACGTAACGTCCGACTATGAGCAACCCTGTGCCGCCGCGCCAGGCGCCCGATCAGCCGTGGCGCTCCGAGGGCGCGCCCCCGCCCGCCCCCACGCCGCCGCCGAAGAAGAAGATGCCGGGCGGCTGGGGGAGCCTGATCCTGACGGCTCTGATCGTCTACCTCATCGCCAACCTGGTGCTGTCGTTCTTCAACGACGGCGACGAGCCGACCATCTCGTACACCGAGTTCAGCAAGCAGGTCGACGACGGCAACGTCACGAAGATCTACGCCAAGGGCGACGCGATCCAGGGGCAGCTCAAGAAGGAACAGCCCAAGCCGGACGGCGAGAAGGGCGACTACACCAAGTTCACGACGCAGCGGCCCGCGTTCGCCGACGACAAGCTCTGGGACGACCTGACCAAGCACAAGGTCACCGTCACCGCGGAGCCCGTGGTGCAGGAGCGCAGCTTCCTGTCGAACCTGCTCATCTCGCTCGCCCCGATGCTGCTGCTGGTCGCGCTGTGGATCTTCATCGCCCGGCGCATGAGCGCGGGCATGGGCGGCGGGGGCGGCATGCTCGGGCGCAAGACGCCGCCCAAGCCCGTCGAGCTGGAGCCCGGCGCCAAGCGCACCACGTTCGAGGACGTGGCCGGCATCGACGAGGTCGAGGGCGAGCTCAACGACGTCGTCGACTTCCTGAAGAACCCCGACGCCTACCGCTCCATGGGCGCTAAGATGCCGCGCGGCGTGCTGCTCGCGGGCCCGCCCGGCACCGGCAAGACCCTGCTCGCCCGCGCCGTCGCGGGTGAGGCCGGCGTGCCGTTCTTCTCCGCCTCCGCGTCGGAGTTCATCGAGATGATCGTGGGCGTGGGCGCCTCCCGCGTACGGGAGCTCTTCGCGGAGGCCCGCAAGGTCGCGCCGTCCATCATCTTCATCGACGAGATCGACACCATCGGCCGCGCGCGGGGCGGCGGCAGCGGCATGGGCGGGCACGACGAGCGCGAGCAGACCCTGAACCAGATCCTCACCGAGATGGACGGTTTCTCCGGCGCCGAGGGCGTCATCGTGCTCGCCGCCACCAACCGCGCCGACATCCTCGACCCCGCCCTCACCCGGCCCGGCCGCTTCGACCGCGTCGTCAACGTCTCGCCCCCCGACCGGGGCGGACGCGAGGCCATCCTCAAGATCCATACACGGTCCATCCCGCTGGCCGACGACGTCGACCTCGCCCAGGTCGCCCGTACGACACCGGGCATGACCGGCGCCGAACTCGCCAACCTCGCGAACGAGGCCGCCCTCCTCGCCGTCAAGCGCAAGCAGAAGAAGGTCACGCAGTCCGACCTCTCCGAAGCCATGGAGAAGGTGCAGCTCGGCGCCGAACGCCCGCTCGTGATGCCGGAGGAGGAGCGCCGTCGCACCGCCTATCACGAGAGCGGGCACGCCCTGCTCGGCATGCTGCAGCCCGGCGCCGACCCGGTCCGCAAGATCACCATCGTGCCGCGCGGGCGCGCGCTGGGCGTGACCCTCTCGACCCCGGACTCCGACAAGTACGCCTACACCGAGGAGTATCTGCGGGGCCGCATCATCGGCGCCCTGGGAGGCATGGCCGCCGAACACGTCGTCTACGGAGTCATCACCACCGGCGCCGAGAACGACCTGGAGCAGGTCACCAACATCGCGCGCGGCATGGTCGGCCGCTGGGGCATGAGCGAGCGCGTGGGCCGGCTGTCCGCCCTGCCGAACGACGCCCAGCAGGCGTACGGACTCGCGGCCGCCCCGGAGACCCTCGACGCGATCGACGGCGAGATGCGCCGGATCGTCGACGAGTGCTACGACAGCGCCTGCCGGCAGCTGCGCGAGCACCGGGGCCAACTGGACGCCCTGGCGGCGGCCCTGCTGGAGAACGAGACGCTGGAGGAGGCGGACGCGTACCGGATCGCGGGCATCACCCGGTTCACCAAGGACGGCTGACGGGTCTCCACGGAGTCGGTCGCCGAGAATCTGGTCTCTACGGAGTCAGGTCCTTGCCGAAACCGTCCTCTACGGAGTCAGGCCATACGGAAACCGTCCTCTACGGAGTCAGGCCTTACGGAAACCGTCCTCTACGGAGTACGCGCGATCAGGTAGCGGAAGACGTTCGGCATCCACACCGTGCCGTCCGCGCGCCGGTGCGGATGCAGTGCCTCCGTCAGTTCCTTGTCGACCTGTGCCTGGTCCGTCGCGCGCGCCGCCGCGTCGAACAGACCCGTCGACAGCAGCCCGCGGACCGCGCTCTCCACGTCCGCGTACCCGAAGGGGCACCCGACCCGGCCCGAGCCGTCCGGCTTGAGGCCCGCCCGGTGGGCGACCTCCTCCAGGTCGTCCCGCAGCGCGGGGCGCCAGCTCCCCGTGCTCCGCAGGGGATCGGCGAGCTTCGTCGCCACCCGCAGCACGGACGAGGTCGCGCAGCGCTCCGGAGGCCCCCAGCCGGCCAGCACCACCGGCGTGCCGTGCCCGGCGAGCGGGGCCGCCGCCTCCAGGAGGCTCGCGAGCCCTTCGGAGTCGCCCGCCATGCACCCGATCGGCTGGAAGGCGGTGATGAGGTTGTACGCGGGCGCTCCCGGCTCCGCCGCGTCCTTGGGGCCGCCCGCGACCAGACGGCGGCGCGCACGCGAGGGCACCTCCCGCGAGCCCTCCGGAAGGAGTCGCTCACGCGCGAGGGCGAGCCGTTCGGGCGCCGCCGGATCGACGCCGGTGACCGTGGCGCCCCGCGAGGCCGCCATCAGCAGGGCGAGCCCCGAGCCGCAGCCGAGTCCCAGGAGGCGGGTGCCGCCGCCCACTTCGAGTCGTTCGTACACCGCTTCATAGAGCGGGACCAGCATCCGTTCCTGTATCTCCGCCCAGTCACGCGCGCGTGCGCACAGGTCCACACGGGGTGCAGCGCCCGCGTGGGGGACGTGCGGCTGCACGAGTGTTGGTGTCATCGAAAGCGCCCCAATCCGCCGAGAGTTACTGCCGTGCCGAAATCCAACGGTTCGTCCGCCCCCGTGTAGTGCGCTCGCACTCCCCCCGTATGCCAGACAACTCCGCATCCGTCGTGGCGTCCAGAGGTTGTGAGGCAATGCTTGCGTGCCACCGTCGTGCGCCCCCCGGGAAAAAGAGTTCACCTTCACCTCGGGCCCGCCCCTACCATGCGCGCCATGGCCAAGACCCCCGTGCTCACGCCCCAGTCGGACGACTTTCCCCGCTGGTACCAAGACCTGATCAACAAGGCCGAGCTGGCCGACAACGGTCCGGTGCGCGGCTCCATGGTGATCCGACCGTACGGATACGGCCTGTGGGAGCGGATGCAGCAGGACATGGACGCCCGCATCAAGGAGACGGGTACCCAGAACGCGTACTTCCCGCTCCTCATCCCGCAGTCGTACCTCACCCGCGAGGCCGAGCACGTCGAGGGCTTCGCGCCGGAGCTCGCCGTCGTCACGCACGGCGGCGGCAAGGAGCTGGAGGAGCCCGTCGTCGTCCGCCCCACCTCCGAGACGATCGTCAACGAGTACTTCTCCAAGTGGGTGCAGAGCTACCGCGACCTGCCCCTGCTCATCAACCAGTGGGCCAACGTGGTCCGTTGGGAGATGCGCCCGCGCCTGTTCCTGCGCACCTCGGAGTTCCTCTGGCAGGAGGGCCACACCGCCCACGCGACGTACGAAGAAGCCCGCGACTTCGCCGCGCACATCCACCGGCACGTCTACGGGGCGTTCCTGCGCGAGGTCCTCGCCATGGACTTCGTGCCCGGCCGCAAGACCGCAAAGGAGCGCTTCGCCGGCGCCATCAACACCCTCACCCTCGAAGGCATGATGGGCGACGGAAAGGCCCTCCAGCTCGGTACCAGCCACGAGCTCGGCCAGAACTTCGCCAAGGCCTTCCAGACCCGGTACCTGTCCAAGGAGGGCACGCAGGAGCTGGTCTGGCAGACCTCCTGGGGCAGCACGACACGGCTGATCGGCGCCCTGGTGATGATGCACGGCGACGACAGCGGCCTGCGCGTGCCGCCCCGCCTCGCGCCCGTCCAGGCCGTCGTCCTCGCCGTCAAGGGCGACGACGCGGTGCTCGCCGAGGTCCGCCGCATCGGCGAGACCCTCAAGGCGGCGGGCGTGCGCGTCCAGGTCGACGACCGCACGGACGTCCCCTTCGGCCGCCGCGCGGTCGACTGGGAGCTCAAGGGCGTACCGGTCCGCATCGAGGTCGGCCCGCGCGACCTGGAGAACGGCACCGCGATGCTGGCCCGCCGGATCGTGGACGAGCACCGCCCCGGCGGCAAGGAGCCGGTCGCGATCGCCACCCTCGCCGAGCTGCTGCCCGCCGTCCTGGAGGAGGGCCAGCAACTGCTCCTCACGCAGGCCCGCGCGCGCAGGGAGTCCCGCACCTCGGACGTGACCTCGGTCGAGGAGGCCGTGGAGGCCACCGCCGCCGGCGGCTGGGCGCGGATCCCGTGGGCCTCGCTCGGCGAAGAGGGCGAGGCCGGGCTGGCCGAGCACGGCGTGACCGTACGGTGTCTGGTCGCCGAGGACGGGGCGGTGCCGGACGCCGACGGGACCCCGGGTAACGTCGCTTTCGTGGCCCGCTCCTACTGAGGGCGTGTCCGCGGTGTTGGCGCGGCCGTCATCGGCCCGTGCGCCCGCCCGGACCACACGAGTCCCGGCGCGAGGGACCGCCCTACGCGCCGGGGCGTACGCGCCGCTACGTACCGCCTTGGTGCGAGCTGTGAGGCTTCTCCGCAGATCAGCGCACCCGCCCTCGTCCGGACGCATCAACGGCAACTGACGGGTACGTGCAAATTATTTGGGATGCCCCGGAATGGAACCCCGAGGGCTCCCGGCTCGTTGTCACGACGTGAGCACGACACCACCTGTTCTCGCCGCAGAGCTGGCACAGGCGTGGGCCGACATTCAGCGGCACCACCCCGAGCTGCCCGACCTTGCCGCGCCCGAATCCCTGATCGGAGAGTCGTCGTCCGCCTGCGGCGCCGAGCTCTCCTTCGAGCGACTGCTTCACGAGGCAGTCCATGGCATCGCCGCCTCGCGCGGCGTCCGCGACACCTCACGCGCCGGCCGCTATCACAACCGCAGATTCCTCGCGATCGCCGAGGAGCTGGGCCTGGACCACCCGGAGGAGCCGCACCCCAGCAGTGGCTTCTCCCTGGTCACGCTCAACCCCGAGGCCAAGAAGAAGTACCGCCCGACGATCGAGCGCCTCCAGCGCGCCCTCAAGGCGCACACCGTGGCGACGACCGCGGACACCGCACGCAGCTTCCGGGGCCCGGCCGCCCGGCACGGCTCCTCCGGAGGCGGCGTGCGCGTGAAGGCGGTCTGCGACTGCGGCCGCAACGTCCGCGTCGTTCCCTCCGTGCTCGCCCAGGCCCCGATCATGTGCGGCGGCTGCGGCAAGCCCTTCCGGATCCCGGAAGCGGTGGGCGCGGGAGTGGGCTGAGCTGGTCCGGGGCGCCCGGACCGGTTCGGGCGCCCCGGCGACGTATGGCACAATGGCTAGCTGTACTCGACAGTCGCACAGGACCCCTCTCTCCTCCGGCTGACGCGTCCATCGGGCACTCGAGTACCGCAACCCCACGCGGCATCCCCGTTGTGCCCACCCACGTCAAGACCAGGAGACACCACTCCCGTGGCAGTCAAGATCAAGCTGAAGCGTCTGGGCAAGATCCGTTCGCCTCACTACCGCATCGTCGTCGCCGACTCCCGTACCCGCCGTGACGGCCGGGCCATCGAGGAGATCGGTCTGTACCACCCGGTGCAGAACCCGTCGCGCATCGAGGTCGACTCGGAGCGCGCCCAGTACTGGCTGTCCGTCGGCGCCCAGCCGACCGAGCCGGTCATGGCCATCCTGAAGCTCACCGGTGACTGGCAGAAGCACAAGGGCCTGCCGGCCCCGGCGCCGCTGCTCGTCGCGGAGCCCAAGGACAAGCGCGCCGCGTTCGAGGCCTT
Source organism: Streptomyces silaceus (assembly GCF_001419745.1). GTDB lineage: Bacteria > Actinomycetota > Actinomycetes > Streptomycetales > Streptomycetaceae > Streptomyces > Streptomyces silaceus. The sequence goes on from NZ_LIRJ01000372.1 coordinate 7,165, forward strand.
CACCAAGGGTCTCGAGGGCGACGACGCCAAGGGTGAGGCCATCACCCAGAAGGCCAAGAAGTCGGACAAGAAGGCGGACGAGGCCGAGGCCGCGTCCACCGAGTCGACCGAGGCCTGAGCATGCTCGAGGAGGCTCTCGAGCACCTCGTGAAGGGCATCGTCGACAACCCCGACGACGTGCAGGTCGCCTCGCGCAACCTGCGCCGCGGGCGCGTCCTCGAGGTCCGGGTCCACCCCGACGACCTCGGCAAGGTGATCGGCCGCAACGGCCGCACCGCACGCGCTCTGCGCACGGTCGTGGGCGCCATCGGCGGCCGCGGTGTCCGCGTCGACCTCGTCGACGTGGACCAGGTTCGCTGAACCGGGTTCACTGAACCACAGCAGCACCGGCTCGGGCCGGGGAGGGCTCAAGGGCCGTCCCCGGCCCGTAGTCGTGAACGAGGAGAGAACGCAGTGCAGTTGGTAGTCGCCCGTATCGGCCGTGCCCATGGCATCAAGGGCGAGGTCACCGTCGAGGTCCGCACCGACGAGCCCGAGCTGCGGCTCGGTCCCGGCGCCGTCCTCGCCACGGACCCCGCGTCCACCGGTCCGCTGACCATCGAGACCGGCCGGGTCCACAGCGGCCGTCTCCTGCTGCGCTTCGAGGGCGTGCGCGACCGCACGGGCGCCGAGGCCCTGCGCAACACGCTTCTGATCGCCGAGGTCGACCCGGAGGAGCTCCCCGAGGACCCCGACGAGTACTACGACCACCAGCTGATGGACCTCGACGTGGTCACCAAGGACGGCGTCGAGATCGGCCGGATCACGGAGATCTCGCACCTGCCCTCGCAGGACCTGTTCATCGTGGAGCGGCCCGACGGCAGCGAGGTCATGATCCCCTTCGTCGAGGAGATCGTCACCGAGATCGACCTTGAGGAGCAGCGCGCGATCATCGACCCGCCCCCGGGGCTCGTCGACGACCGCGCGGAGATCGCCTCCGCCCGCGACGCCGAGGCGGCCGCGGCCGGCACCTCCGAGGCGGCCCCGGAGGACCAGGCGTAATGCGGCTCGACGTCGTCACCATCTTTCCCGAGTACCTGGAACCCCTGAACGTCTCCCTCGTGGGCAAGGCCCGCGCGCGTGGGCAGCTCGACGTCAACGTGCACGACCTCAGGGAGTGGACGTACGACCGGCACAACACGGTCGACGACACCCCCTACGGCGGCGGCCCCGGCATGGTCATGAAGACCGAGCCCTGGGGCGACGCCCTCGACGACGTGCTCGCCGAGGGGTACGAGGCGGGGGCCCACGGGCCTGTCCTGGTCGTCCCCACGCCCAGCGGCCGCCCCTTCACCCAGGAACTCGCCGTGGAGCTCTCCGAGCGCCCCTGGCTGGTCTTCACGCCCGCGCGCTACGAGGGCATCGACCGCCGCGTCATGGACGAGTACGCGACCCGCATGCCGGTCTACGAGGTCTCCATCGGCGACTACGTCCTCGCGGGCGGAGAGGCCGCCGTGCTGGTCGTCACCGAGGCCGTGGCCCGGCTCCTGCCCGGCGTCCTCGGCAACGCCGAGTCCCACCGGGACGACTCCTTCGCGCCCGGCGCCATGGCCAACCTCCTGGAGGGGCCGGTGTACACCAAGCCCCCCCAGTGGCGCGGCCAGGGCATTCCGGACGTCCTGCTCAGCGGCCACCACGGCAAGATCGCGCGCTGGCGCAGGGACGAGGCGCTGCGGCGCACCACCCGCAACAGGCCCGATCTCATCGAGCGCTGCGACCCCGCGGCCTTCGACAAGAAGGACCGCGAGATGCTCTCGATCCTGGGGTGGCGCCCGGGGCCCGACGGCCGATTTGGGCGAGACCCCGAGGCCGTGGAAGAATAGACCGCTGCTGTACGTCCAGCGTGCGCCCCTGCCACAGGGGGATCGACCGAAGCTTTCTCTCCGCCCCGCGGGGAGGGTCAAGACGCCCGCCCGACGCGATCAGCTACCGAATTCTCATCACCACGTTCCGCTGATGACCTGTGGCATCAGTGAAGAAAGCAGACGATCATGGCTAACCTGCTCGACTCCGTCGACAGCGCGTCGCTGCGCAGCGACATCCC
>NZ_LIRJ01000373.1 GCF_001419745.1 Streptomyces silaceus
CGATGGAGGAGTTCATGGTGTCGGGGAGGGTGGTGGTCCAGGTGCGCCAGGTGGCGAGTACGTCCTCGACGTGTTCGGCGGCGTAGTACAGGCCGCCGCCGTAGATCCGGGTGACGGGTACCAGGCCGATCTCCAGGCCGGTGACGACACCGAAGTTGTCGCGGGCGCCGAGCAGCGCGAAGAACAGGTCCGGGTCGCTGTCCGGGGTGACCTGACGGGTCTGTGCGTCGGGGGTGACCACCTCGATGCGGCGGACCCGGTCGGCCGCGTAGCCGAACGTGCGCCCCAGCAGGGGCAGTCCGCCGCCCAGGACATAGGAGACGGCACCGACGTGCGGCGCGGAACCGTTCAGCGGCGCGAGCCCGAAGCGGGCCGCTTCCGTGACCACCTGCTCCCAGCGCACCCCCGCTTGCAGCCACGCCGTCCCGGTCTCGGGATCCACCCGCACCTCGGCCATCCGGCGGGTCGTGATCAGCACCCCGCCCTCCAGCGCGGCCGACAGCCCGTGTCCCGTGCCCATCACCGCGACCGGCAGGCCCTGCCCGACCGCGAAATCCACCGCGGCGGCCACATCACCCGCATCCGCCGCACCCACGATCACATCCGGACGGTGCGACACCGCCCGCTGAAAACCCGTCCGCTCCTCATCAAAACCCTCCTGCCCCGGAACAAACACCTCACCCCCGACCCGCTGGTCCAGTAAGGAGAAACCCTTCATGTCCGCAACACCCGCAATCTAGAGTCGACGCTTATGGAACTGCGTCAGTTCGAATACTTCGTCGCCGTGGCCGAGGAGTCGAGCTTCACCAAAGCGGCCGCCCGCGTGCATGTGGCCCAGCCCGGAGTGAGTGCTCAGATCCGGCGGCTGGAGCGGGAGTTCGGCCATGAGCTGCTCGACCGCAGCGGGCGCACGGTTCGGCTGACCGATGTGGGCAGCGCCGTACTGCCCTACGCGCGGGCGGCGCTGGCCGCCGTGGAAGGCGCCCGTCTGGCCGTGGACGACCTCGCCGACCTGACCCGCGGTCAGGTCACGATCGGTACGGTCGCCGCGTCCTCCTCCCTGGCACTTCCGGAGCTGCTCGCCCGGTTCCACGAGCGGTATCCGGCCGTCGCCATGGCGCTGACCGAGGGCAACTCCGACCAGTTGTCAGAGGCGATACGGGCCGGCCGGATCGACGCGGCCGTCATCGGCCTCGCCGTCGAGCCGCCCGAGGACCTGGACATCCAGGTGATCGCCGACGAACTCCTCGTGGGGGCGGTCGCCCACGACCACAGTCTGGCCGGGCGCCGGGAGGTGTCGGTGGAGGAGATCCTGGACCAGACCCTGATCTGTCTTCCGTCGGGCACCGGGCTGCGCAGCTCGGTCGAGGCGGCCTGGGCGGCCGTGGGCGCCAAGCCCCGGATCGCCTTCGAGGCCAGCGACCCGCAGGTGCTGGCCCAACTGGCCGCGCGGGGGCTGGGGCTGGGGATCCTGCCCCAGCCGTTCGCCCGCGCCCACGCCCACCAACTGCGCTCCATCACCATCTCCAGTCCGCACCTGCGGGGGCAGCTGGCGCTGGCCTGGCGTGCCGAGGGCCCGATCAATCCGGCGGCACGGGCGTTCATCGCGTACGCCCGTGAGTCCCTCGGCAGCCTCGGCTCGAGCGCGGGCCCGGAGATCGGCTCCGTGGGTGTCGCATCCGGTTCCTGACCCCCATCAGACGACCGACAGCGGCGGAAGGAACTCCTGCCGCTGAAAGGGATGTCCGGGCAGCGAGACCCTTCGGCGGTCCCGTCCGCCGTGGAGCGCCGCCCAGTCCGGCTCCGTCCCCTCCAGCCACAGGCTGCCGAGCGCCGACAGCAGCACCCGCGCCTCGGCCGTGTCGTCCGCCGGGTGCGGCAGGGTCTGGAGCACCGGATGGTCCTCGGCCAGCGCCGGGTGCCGGCGCGCGAGAGAGGTCAGCGTCATCCCGGGCCCGGTTTCGAGCAGTACGGCCCCGTCCAGGCCGGCCAGGGTGTCCAGGGCGTCGGAGAACCGCACCGCGCGGCGCATGTGCGCCCGCCAGTACGCGGGGTCGGCGATCTCGTCGCCCACCCAGGCTCCCGTGGTGTCCGAGACAACGGGGATCCGGGGGGCCCGTAGCCTCAGCCCGGCAACGTACGTCTCGAAGGGATCCAGGACGGGCTCCACCAGCGCGGAGTGGCCGGCCGTCGCGATCCTCAGCAGCCTGACCTCGACGTCGGGCCGGGGGAACTCCCGGACGAACCGCTCCACCAGTTCGGCGGGCCCGGACACGGCCACCTGCTCGGGACCGTTGACCGCGCCGATACCGAGGCCGTCGGGGAGCAGGGGCAGCACCTCGGCCTCCGGGAGCCCCACCGCGGCCATCGCACCCGACGGCAGGCTCTGGAGCAGCCGACCGCGTTCCACGACCAGGGCGAGGGCGTCGGGGAAAGTGAACACACCGGCCACGCACGCCGCGGCATACGCGCCGAGGCTGTGCCCGACGACTGCCGCGGGCCGCACGCCCCACCGCATCAGCGCCCTGGCCAATGCGTATTCAACGGCGAAGACCGCGGGCTGACCCACGGCGATGGTCGAAAGAGCCGTCTCCGCCCGGACGGTCGCGGCGGCGTCGGCCGGGTCGACGATGTCCCTCAGGTCGATGCCGAGGGCCTCGCGCGCATGGACGGCGCAGGCGTCGATGTCGGCGCGGAACTCCGGCTGGGTCCGGTACAGCGCCCGGGCCATGCCCACGTGCTGACCGCCCTGACCGGGGAAGGTGAAGACGACCGGGCGGGGCTCACGCGGTGCCTGTCCGGTGGGCGTGTCCCGGCGTTTGCCGCTGCTGAGGGCGGCCGTGGCGTCGGCGGTGGTCCGGGCCACCACGAATCGCCGGTGTGTCTCGGCGGCGCGGCCCGTCTGCAGGGTCCAGGCCACGTCCGGCAGCGGTGTAGGAGCATGGGAGAGGGAGTCGCCGAGGCGGGCGGTGAACTCGTCGAGTGCGGTCTCGTTCCGGGCCGACAGCGGCAACAGCTGCCAGGCGGCCTCGGGTTCGGGCCGTGCGACGACCGGGGCTTCCTCGACGACGACATGGGCGCACATCCCGAAGGGGCCCGAGGCCGCCACCTCGGCCCGGCGCGGCCGTCCCGGCAGCCGCCAGTCGTCCGTGTCGCCCGGCAACGTCCCGGAGGCGACGCCCGTCACGGCTTTCAGGAGCGCGGTCACGCCGGGGGTCGTGTCGGTGATGCCGGCGCCGTCCATGGCGTGGGCGGTCACGTGGACGACGGTGTCCGCCCCGACCCCGGCGACCGCGCGGGCGCGGCGCCCGACCCGGCCCTCGCCACCGTCCCGGCCGGCGGCCGTGCCACGTATCACCGCGTGGACGCGGTCACCGTCGGCGACGGCGGCGGACAGCGGCTTGAGGACGAGGGCTCCGCACCCGCCGACGGCCGCCGGGTCGGGGCCGTCGGCTGCGGGGCGGACCGTGACGGCCCCGGCCACGGCGATGTCGCAGTCCCCGGCGAGCAGCGCCTGAACGGCGTGGTGCACTGCGAGCGGCATCGTGGCGCCCGCTCCCTGCACGGTCACCGCCGGACCGGTGAGTCCCAGCTTGTAGGCGGGGCGGGCGGCGAGGAAGTCGGGGCCGGCGGCGATGCGGATCTGCCAGTCATCGGCGTGCGGCAGGCGCCGGATGCCGCGGCGCAACCCGGCCGCGTACGGCGTGGTGCTGCCTCCCGCGTAGACGCCGATGACCGCTTCGGCACGGGCAGGGTTCACGGCCGCGTCCTGGAGGGCGTGGGTGACGCACTCCAGGAGCATGCGGGCCTGCGGGTCGGTGATGACGGCCTCGCCCGGCGAGAGGCCGAAGTAGGCGTTGTCGAAGGCGTGCGCGTCGGTCAGGACCGGGCCGGGTCCGTCGCCCCGCGCGAGCTGTGCGTGGCAGGCGTCGGCGTCGGCCGTGCCGGGCAACCGCGCGGCCGTGCCGATGACGGCGACCCGAGTGTCGTCCTCCGGATCGATCGCTTGCATCTGTCGTCCTTCCTCGTGACCTCGTCGGTGTCCGGCTCAGGCCACGGGTACGGCGGGGCGGGTGACCACCCGTCCGCCGCGGACGGGTCCTGCGGCGCCCGCGGCCAGTTCGTGCGGCTGCCCCAGCGGTACGGCGCTGACCTCGTCGAGCCGCTGCACCGCGGACTCGTCGAGCGTGATGTCCAGGACGGCGAGGTACCCCTCCAACTGGCTCACGCTGCGCGGGCCGACGATGGGGACGAGCGCGGTCGGGGAGCCCTCGGTCCGGGCGCGCAGCCAGGCCATGGACACCTGGGCCGGCGTGTGGCCGGTCTCCTCGGCAAGGGCGATCACGGTGTCGACGATCCTGGTGCGCTGCTCGCTGTCCTCGGTGCGGATGCCCCGCCCTTCCCAGTCGGTGAGCCTGCCGGCCGTGCCCGTGCGGTACTTGCCGGTGAGCAGTCCGCCGCCCAGCGGTGCGAACAGTGCGGCACCGAGGCCCAGCGCCTCTGCCATGGGGAGCAGCTCCCGGTCGGCACCGCGCTCGGCGAGGCTGTACTCGAACTGCACGCCCACCAGCGGCGCCCAGCCGCGCAGTTCGGCGAGCGTGACGGCCCGGGACACGCGCCAGGCGGGGAAGTTGGAGAGGCCCGCGTGCAGGATCTTCCCCGCGGCGACGAGATCGTCGAGGGCCGTGACGATCTCCTCCATGGGGGTGAGGTCGTCGGGCAGGTGTGCCCAGTAGAGGTCGAGGTAGTCGGTGCCGAGCCGCTTCAAGCTGGCCTCGACGGAACGGCGGATGTTCTTGCGGCTGTTGCCGGTGGTGGAGGGGTGGGGGCGGCCGGTGCCGAGGGAGAACTTCGTGGTGAGGACGTAGTGGTCCCGGTCGGAGCCGATCAGTTCACCGAGCATCTGCTCGGACGTGCCGAGCTGGTAGCTGTCGGAGGTGTCGATCAGGGTGCCGCCGGCGTCGGTGAACCGGTCGAGGATCTTGCGGGCCTCGTCCCGTCCGGCCCCGCCGCCCCACAGGGTGCCGAAGTTGGCCGTGCCGAGGGCGTACTCGGATACCCGCAGGCCGGTGTGCCGGCCGAAAGTCGTGAAGCGCATGGTGCCTCCTGTCATCGGTCCGCGGTCATCGCCTGGTGGACGATGCGCAGCAGGTCCCGCTGTGTGCCGGGGTCACGGAAGTGGAAGTGGCCCCCGCGCAGGGTGTGGTGCGTGAAGGGGCCACGGGTGTGGGTGGCCCAGCCCCGCAGGTCACCGTCCTCCTCGTCGCCGATGAAGGTGGTGACCGGCAGGTCCAGCGGCGGCCCGGCGACGAAGTCGTGCGTTTCGGCGATCTCCATGTCGGCCCGGAAATAGCCGAGCACCAGGGCGCGCAGGTCCTCGTCCTCGTGGACGACCGGTGGCAGGGCACCCCATCGACGCTCGATCTCGGCGAGCAGCGCGTCGGGGGGCAGCCCGTGCACCGGACGTGCCGCGCTCACCGGCGGGGGCAGGATGGAGGAGACGAAGAGCCGCTCCGGCAGGGGCCGCCCCGCGTTCCGCAGCGTGCGGGCCACCTCGTGTGCGACAAGGCCGCCGAGGCTGTGCCCGAAGAAGGCGAAGGGGCCTGGACCGAACTCGACCTCCGTGACCAGGGCCCGGACCAGTTCGGTCATCCTGGTGAAGGGCGGCTCGTCCTGCCGGGGCGCCCGGCCGGGCATCTGCAGACCCAGGACCCGTACGCCCGGCAGTCGGTCGGACCAGCGCAGGAACTCGCCCGCCGAGCCTCCGGCATGAGCGAAGCAGTACAGGTCGGCGACGGCGTCCGGTTTGAGGTCCCGGCAGGCCAGCCACCGGCTGTCGACGGGCGTGCGAGCCGCGGCACCGGGTGCCGTGGTGTCGGCCATGGTCACTCCTTGGGTGACGGGTGGGTGGCGGGCAGCTGCTGGTCGAGGAGTCCGGTGAATGCGGCGGCCGTAGGGGCCGAGAACAATGCCTTCACCTTCAGGTCGACGGGGAAGAGTTCGCGTACCTCGGCCAGGAGCCGGGCGGCGATCAGTGAGTCGCCACCGAGCGCGAAGAAGTTGTCGTCGGGGTCCACCGAGGGCAGTCCGAGGGTCTGTGCGAAGAGCCGCAGCACGGTGCCGAGGGTGTCGTCGGCGGAGTCGGCCGCCGACGACACGGGCTCGGCCTCGGTGTGCGCGCTCTCCTGTGAGGTGCCGGGGACCGGTGTCTCCACCGGTCCCGCGTCGGGGACGGGCGGACCGGCTGGCTCGTCGGCCGGCTCGACGAGATACGGAAGCCGTTCGAACGGATAGCCGGGCAGCGGCAACCGGGCCCTGCGTGCGCCGTCGTGCACGGCACGCCAGTCGACGGAGGCGCCCTGTGTCCAGAGCCGCCCGAGGGCGGTGAGCAGGGCGGTCGGTGCGGTGCCCGGAATGCCGTCGGAGGAAGGCAGTTCGACGCATACCCGGTCGGGGTCGCCGAGGAGGTCCGCGGGCACGGCCTCACCGCCGGGCCGGCGCGCCGCCCACGCGGTGATCCAGTGGGCGGCGTCGGCCTCCGGCGCCGGGCCGTACCGGCCCCTGCCGTCGTCGGTGAGCAGCGGCACCGTCGGTTTCCCGAGCGGGATGTCCGCCAGCAGCTCCCGCAGTGTCCGCTCACGGTCGGCGGAGCGCGCCGCGGCCACGACGAGCCGTACCGCGTCGGGCAGATCCAGGACCTCGGCGGCCACCGCCGCGGCGAGGGCGCCAGGACCGGTGCCGAAGACGGCGGACGGCTCGCCCGCCCAGTGCCGCCACAGCGAGCCGAGGGCGTGTTCGCGGGCGAAGACGACCAGGTCGTGCACGGCCGGGTCGTCGGGCCGGCCGGCTCTCGGGGTGCCGAGCGCGGTACGCACGGCCTCGACGAGACCGCCGACGGGCGGGCCGGCGACGTCGAGGAGGGCGAGACCGTCGAGGCAGGAGTCGAACGCGGCGGTGAGGACCGGTTCCGAGTTCGGCAGCCAGCCGGGGCCGGGCCCGCCCGGGGTGCCGGGGAAGACCAGCGTGGCGGCGCGGGGGATGACCGCCCTGTCTTCGGTAGGGGGCAGGGCGGTGAGGGCGTCTGCCGCGTCTTCGGTGGTGGCGGCGACCACGAAGGCGCGGTGGGACAGTTCACGACGGCCGGTCTGCAGGGTCCAGGCGATGTCGGCGAGCGGCAGACCGGGGTGGTCGCGCAGATGGGCGGCGAGGTTGCGGGCGGCCGTGCGCAGGGCCGTCGGTGTGCGGGCGGAGAGGACCAGCAGATGGGCCGGACGGGCCGGACCGCCGGCGGCGGGGGCGGGAGCTTCTTCGAGGACGACATGGGAGTTGACACCGCCGATACCGAAGGCGCTGACGCCCGCGCGGCGGACGGCGGCCCCGGGGCGGGGCCGCCATGGTTCGAGCGCGGTGGCGACCCGGAAAGGGCCGGCCGCGAAGTCGATCTGGGGGTTGGGCTCGGTGAAGTGGAGGCTGGGCGGGATGGTGGCGTGCTCCAGCGCGAGCACGGTCTTGATGAGTCCGGCGGCTCCGGCGGCGGCGTCGGTGTGGCCGATGTTGCTCTTCACCGAGCCGATGGCGCAGTAGCCCCGGTCGTCGGTGTCCTCGCGGAAGGCGTGGGTGAGGGCCGTGATCTCGATGGGATCGCCGAGCGGCGTGGCCGTTCCGTGGGTCTCCACGTACGTGATGGTTCCGGCGTCGGTACCTGCGGCGAGCTGGGCCGTGCGGACTGCCGCCGCCTGTCCGCCGACGCTGGGGGCGGTGAAACCGATCCGGGCCGATCCGTCGTTGGTGACGGCGGAGCCGCGCAGGACCGCGTGGACGCGGTCGCCGTCGGCGAGCGCGTCGCTCAGGCGCTTGAGTACGACGACGCCGACGCCGTTGCTCGCGACCGTGCCCTCGCCGAGTGCGTCGAACGGACGGCACACGCCATCGCGGGAGAGGATGCCGTCCTCGGTGTATCCGGCCTTCTTGGGCGGGGCGTGCACCGCGACTCCCCCGGCCAGGGCGAGGTCGCAGTCGCCGGAGAGCAGGTCCTGCGCGGCAAGGTGGACGGCCACGAGGGCGGTGGCGCAGGCGGACTGCACGGCGACCACGGGGCCGCGCAGGCCCAGGCGCTCGGCCGTGCGCGCCGGCAGGAAGTCCGGGGCCGTGCCCAGCAGGATGTCCTCCTCGGTGACGTCCGGCAGTTTCTCCGCCTGGTCCCTGAGGGTCTGGGCGTACGACGTCTCCGTGGAGCCGCCGTAGACACCGATGCCGCCGGGGTGGCGGTCGGGATCCTGGCCGGCGTGTTCCAGGGCGGCAACGGCACATTCGAGGAACACGCGCTGCTGGGGGTCGATGAGCAGGGCTTCCTCGGCGGAGTAGCCGAAGTAGCCGGCGTCGAACCACTCGGGCCGCTCCAGCAGGCCCCGGGCGGGGACGAAGACGTCGCCGGCCTCGTCGCCGGTGTGGCCGGTCGCCGGGCGCAGGGGCCGGGGCGCTTCACGGGTGAGGGTGTCCAGGCCTTCGGTGAGGTTGCGCCAGAAGGCGTCGATGTCCTCCGCGCCCGGGAAGCGGCCCGCCATGCCGAGGACGGCGATGTGCCCTTCGGCGCCGGCCGCTGTCCCGTCCCGCTGCTCGTGGTCATTCATCGTGACCTCCTGCGGTCTCGTGTTCGCCGCGTGCACGGCGGCTGCCGAGCCGGGCGCGGCGGCCAGCCCGTGCGGCGGGCAGGCGGTGGGTGCCCCCGCCGCCGCTGTCCGGCGCACCGTCGAGATGGCGGGCAAGCGAGCTGATCGTCGTGTGGGTGAAGAGCTCGACGAGCGGGACGTCCTTGCCCAGGCGCTCGGCGATGCCGTCCCGGACCATGTGCAGCAGGACGGAGTGGCCGCCGAGGTCGAAGAAGTTGTCCTGCGGCCCCACCCGGGGCAGTTCGAGAATGTCGCACCAGATCTCGGCCAGGACGTTCTGGGTGTGCCGTTCCGGTGCCGGGGGTTGTGCGGGCATGGTCCACTCCAATGTGTCCCGTGAGGGAGTTCTAGGGGGCGGCTCATCGATCGTCCAAGTCACGGAATCAGATGTCCAATAGCTGACTTCCCTAGAGCGCAGAAGAGTTGGTTATGGGCAGGGGCATGGGAGAGGGCGCCGTAACCGGGGTGTCCCGGTTACGGCGCCCTCGGGTGACACGGGTCGTTTCAGCCGCGAAGCACGGTCTTGCTGCGCATCAGGAAGTCCGCCAGATACCCGTCGTGGGGCATACCTGTGTCGGTCCAGTGGGTGGGGTGGTCTCCCACGTACACATTGCTGATGGTGGGGTCGTCGCAGAGGGCGTCGACGAGCGCCTCGTCGTCGGTGAAGGCGCTCATCACCAGCGTGTCGCGCAGGGGGGCGACGCCGGCCGTACGGTCCCAGGGCGCGACCCAGACACAGGGGCAGGGCACCTCGGTCCCCGCCTCGGGCGCGTCGGGCCGGTCGAGTTCGAAGACGGCGGGGCGCAGCACCGCGCTCCCGTCGCCGAGTTCGTCGGCGATGCCGTCACCGCCCAGCCAGGCTCGGGCGGCGCCCGCGGCACGGCCGAGAACGTAGCGTTCCAACGCCCTTGCGGAGCCGCCTGGTTGGACGGGCAGCCCGGCCTTTGGGTCCTCGGGCGGCAGGCTCGGCAGCACGGCGAGCCGTTCGGCGAGGGCCTCGGCCACCGGCGCCGGGTCGCCCTCGACGAAGACGGCCGTGGCGTTGACGCAGCCCGTGCCCCCGTGGTGGGCGACGGAGTCCACCAGTGTGTCGAGGTGGCGCCGCCAGTCCACGTCCTTGGTGAGCAGGATCTTGCTCCGGCCCGGACTCAGCGCCAGCACGCTCCGATCGTCGGCGTGCTCCCGGATGACCTCGTCGCTGCCGTACGCCAGATCGGCGTCCCGCAGCATGGCTTCGGCGGGCTCGTGCTCGGTGGGCAGCAGCACCACGTGATCGGGCCCGAACCCGGCGGCCCGCAGGGCGAGGACCAGCCGGTGCGGGGTGAGCGGTTCGCGCCGGGAGGGCCGGACGGCCACCCGGTAGCCGAGGGCGAGCGCCTCGGGCCACAAGGAGTGGGTACCGGGATGGTTTCCGGCCGCGTGCACGGCGAGGACGTCGCCGCGCCGCGCCCACACGGCCCGGCCGGTCCTGGTCAGTGGATCGCGCCAGTCGGTGACGGCTCCGGCGGGACGGGCGAACTGCAGACCGCGGTGGAGGTGGGTGGTGCGGTGGGTCAGGGTGCGGGTCGCGGCGCGGACCACGGTGAGGGGGAGGCCGGCGACCCGGCTGACAGCATGCTCGTACGCCTCCGGGGTCAGCCCGCCGAGTTCGGCGGTGGCGAACAGCCGGCCGGCTTCGGCGATCGCCGCGACCCGTTCGTCGACCGGCAGGGGGGTGGCCGCGCGCAGGGCGCCCATGGCGCGGCCGACGAAGACCTTGGGGGCGAGGCCGAGTTCACCGACTACCCGTCCGGACACGTCGGACACGGGCTGCCGGTGGTGTGCCCGGTAGGTCCCGGACGGGCCGAGGACGTCCAGAGGGACGGCGGTCATCAGTAGACCCCCTCGATCACGACCTCGTCGTCGAAGCGGGCCACGGGCGCGATGTCGGCGACCGAGTCACCGACACGGCCGTCGGGGCCCTTGATCCGGGTGGCGAGGTCGCGCTCCAGGTTGTTGGGCAGCAGCAGGCCCTTGCTGACGTGATTCATGACGACCTGTCCGCGCTCGCCGTACGGAACCGGTCGGCCGCTCGCGGGGTCGATGACGGAGAAGGTGATGTAGGGCGAGAAGGTGTCGAAGATGCAGGGGTCGTCGTCGCCGAGGCCGTACCGCTGCCCGGCGATTCCCAGGATCATCGTGCTGCCGTAGTGGCCGTAGAGCGGGATGCCGGGGAAGATCTCGGTGCGGTACAGCTGGCGGCTTTCGGCATCCATCTGGGTGCCGCCCCAGCGGATCGCCCGTACCTTCCGGTTGACGAGGTCCACGAGGTCGTCGCGGCGGGCCAGTCGTTCCAGCAGGGGCGGGGTGATCGTCATGACGCCGATGTCCTGTGTGCGCAGGACGAAGGCGGCCTGGTCGACGAGGTGTTCGGCGTAGTCGTCGGCGAGGTCGCCGCGGCCGGAGGCGATCAGCTTCTTCGCCCAGCGCGGGTCCAGGTCGATGAAGAACCCGAGACTTCCGTGCGTGGCGGCGGACTCCTCGAAGATCCGGCCCACGACGTGGGGACCGGAGGGGGTGACGCCGAGCCACTGGGCACCCCGGGGAAAGCCGTGGGCGTCCAGGTTGGCGTTGCTCCAGGCCACCATGCGGTCCATCCAGTCGCGGAGACAGACGACCCGCTTGGGCGCTCCGGTGGTACCGCCGCTCTCGAAGGTGCCGACGATGTCGGGGCGTTCGCCGTAGCCGCGCGGGACGAGGTCCCGCACCGGTACGTCCCGGAGTTCGTTGACGACGTTCGGGAACAGGGCGAGGTCGGCATGGGTCTTGATGTCGTTGCGCGGGTCGAAGTCGAGGCTCCGGGCGCGGCGGAGCCAGTACGGCGATCCCGTCTCGGGGTTGAAGTGCCACTCCATCGCGGCGCGGACGAACTCGTCGGGGTCCGGCGTGGCGTCGAAGGGCAGGTCCAGAACGGGATGGGTTGTTGGCGACACAGGTGGTCCTCCTTGGGCAGCGATGGGCGGCGGGGTTCAGCGGGGCGTGTGAAAGGTCCGCCCGTACCAGAGGAGCGGGGTGCCGGGGTCCCGTGCGTTCACCCCGGCGAAGGCACCGAACAGCAGGTCGTGGTCGCCCACGGCCACCACGTCGTGGCGCAGACAGCGGTACGCGGCGTGGGCGTCCGGCAGCACCGGCAAGGCGGTTCCCGGCCAGTGCGCGAACTCCTGCCCGGCGAAGCGGTCCACGCCGTGCCGGGCGAAGGTTCGGGCCAGGGCACGGTGGCGGTCGTCGAGGACGTTCACCACGAACTCGGGGGCGGACAGGAACGCGTCGCGACAGCTGGAGGTACGGGACAGCCCCACCATGAGCAGCGGTGGATCGAGCGAGACGGACACCACGGAGCTGGCGGTGAACCCCCAGCGGCGTCCTTCGTCGTCAGTGGTCGTCACGACGGTGAGAGCGGCCGGCAGCAGGGCCATGGCGTCGCGGAAATCGTCCGCCCCGGTCAACGGGGTGGTGGGAACAGGGGTGTTCATCGTTTTCCCTCCTGCGCTGCGGGGGCCGTGGGCACGGCCTCACGCACCGTCGTGCTCATGCGTACGGGCGCCGGCGCGGGCCGGGTCCGGACGGCGAACCGGCCTGGCGCCAGGAAGTCGAGCGGCAGGCGCGCGGTCCTGCCCGTGGCCAGGTCGGCGAGCGCCTCGCCGATGCCCGAGGCGTGTTTGAAGCCGTGGGCGTTGCAGCCGCCCCCGACGATGACGCGCGCGTCGTCGTCCAGCGCGCCGACGGCGAACTGGCCGTCCGGGGTGCGCGTGAAGAACGACACGGCCACCCGGTCGGGCAGTTCCGCCAGACCCGGCAGCCGTCCCGGCAGCATCCGTGCGACGTCCGCCCAGTCCTCGGGCCGGACGAAGCGGTCGGCGTCGTCGTCGGGATCGATGGGGCGGGCCCCGGGGCCGTACCCCTCCAGACCGAGCTTGACCTCGTGGCCGCCTTCCCTGCCGTTGCCCCAGAGCACGGGGCCCTCTTCGGTCTCCCGCATGAAGACGGGGAAACGCTCCAGGTCGTACCCACTGTCCTCCACGACGGGCCGGAACCAGGTCAACGGCATGCGCAGGGTCTCCAGCGGCAGCCCTTCGACGAGGGCGGAGAGCCAGGACCCGACGGTGATCACCACCCGCCGGACCCGGTGGACGCGCTCAGCGGTGCGGACCTCCACGCCTCCGCCGACGACCCGCACGTCCGTGACCCTGCTGTCGGTGAACACCCTGGCGCCCGCCGCCGTGGCGAGTCCGGTCGCCGCCCGGATGGACGCCTCGGGGCGGAGGATCCCGGCCGAGGGCTCCCATACCGCGAGGTGGTGGTCGGGCACCCCGGCCTGGCGGGGGAAGCGCTCGCGCAGCTGCCCCGGGGTCAGTGTCCGCACCTCGATGCCGTGGGAGCGGGCCGCCCGCAGGGTCCCGCCGACGATCGTGCCCTGCTCGGGCCCGATCAGCAGTCCGCCACCGGGAAGGAACAGCCTCTCGCCCGCATCGTCCTCCAGGCGCCGCCACACCTCCGACGACCTGCGGGCGAGGGGCACGAGCGCCGGGTGCTCCAGGCACGTGATCCGGAACATCCGCGATCCCCCGGAGGACGAGCCCAGGGCGTGTCCGGGGCGGTGCCGCTCGAATCCGATCACGTCAACGCCACGGGCGGCCAGTTGCCACAAGGCCATGGCTCCCCAGGCTCCCAGGCCGACCACGGCCACGTCAGCGTCCCACCGGTTCATGCGTGCCTCTCTCGCTCGCGCTCCGCTGTGGCCGGACCGGGTGGCACGGCGCCATCCACGACACCACGCGGCCGTCGTTCGGCACGTGAGTGGTCGGTACTCAATTCACCACGTACGCAAGCCCGTTGAGCGCGCGTACGGCGCCCGCGGGCCGGGCTGCCGGGGCGCGTGCCCGGGAGCCGATTGAGTAGCGCTCGCTCAGGCGCAGCCGTCGTACGCCGTGGTCCCCTCGGTGGCGGAGACGAGTGCACCAGGCAGGAAGCGGACGTGAGACGGCCAAGGGAGAACCAATGCTCTTCAGGATGCTGGGTGTACCGGAGGTGTACGACGAGAGGCTGCGCCGGGGCATCCGGCTCACCAGCTCGAAGCAGGGCACCGTGCTGGGCGCGCTGATGGCCCGTACGGGAACGCCCGTACCGGTGGACGAGCTCATCCACGAGGTGTGGGGGGACCACCCCCCGGCGAAGGCGGGCAACGCCCTGCAGGCCCATGTCTCACGGCTGCGGCAGACGCTGTCCCTGGCGGAGCCGGAGACGGGCAACCAGTCCCGGCTCCTCACGAAGCGGTCGGGCTATGTGCTGCGGGCGCACGAGCGGGAGACCGACAGCGGGCAGTTCCGGCTGTCGGTGGCCCGCGCACGGCGGCTCGCCGATCGCGAACCGCATGCCACATACCACCAGTTGCGCCAGACCCTGGCGCTGTGGCGAGGTGAGGTACTGGAGGGGAGCGTCCGCGGGCCGATCTGCGCCGGGATGGCGGCGGAGCTGGAGCGGGTGCGGCAGGACGCCCTGGAGGCGCTGTTCGACCTGGCGCTGCGCGTCGGCCGCCACGAGCACGTCCTCGGCGAGCTCCGGGAGGCGGTCCGGGCCCATCCGGAACGCCCCCGTTTCCGTACGCAGCTGGCGCGGGCCCTCACCCGCAGCGGCCTGACCGCCGAACCCCCGTCCGGCACGACGGCCGGGCTCGTGGCGCCCTCCGCTCCGGCCGACGGCGGCAGGCCGTCGCCACGGGCCCGAACGCAGTCGCCGGCGGAGGCCGGGCGGGCCGATGAACTGGCGCAGCTGCGCGGCCTGGTGCAGTTGCTGGCCTCGGAACAGCGTTCGCTGCGGGCCCGGCTGGAGCGGCTGACGGAGCTGGTGGGCAGCGGGGGCGCCGGCGCGACCTGACGCCCGCCGCGCCCCGCCGGTCACGGAAACGCGGGCATGACCTCCGCGGCGAAGAGTTCCATCGCCGTGGCGGCGCGCGCGAAGGAAAGTCCGCCGGGGTTGAACTGCAGGCTGAAGGAGAGGTCGTCGCCGAATTTCCGGCGTACCGCGTGAATCTGATCGATCACACCGTCGGGGTCGCCCGCGAGCACCTTGTCGGCCGCCAAAGAAGCGGCGAACTCGTAGTTCTTCGCCTTCTCCAGGAACTTTTCGTACCCGGGATAATCAGCGGACTTCTCGGTGGCGAGCGGGGCTACGGCCGCCGCCATGTGCTCGATGTAGTTGCGTTCGTAGAAATCGCCCTGCTGGAGCGCTTCTTCGCGGTTGCGGGAAACGTAGCAGGTGAATTTTATCTGGATGCGCCGGGCGGCCGGATCGTGGCCCGCGGCGTCCCAGGCGTCGCGGTAGGCGTCCAGCATCGAGGCGAGTTGCTCGACCGAGGTGACGGACGGCACCACTTGGAGGTGGTGACCGGCCGTGCCGGCGGCCGCGCAGGACTCGGCACTGGTGGCCGAGGCGATGTAGACCGGCGGGTGCGGTTGCTGGAAGGGCCTCGGCAGCAGGGTGACCGGGCCGAACCGATGGAAGCGGCCCTCCCACACCAGGTCCTCGGTGGTCCACAGCCGGCGGCAGGCCTCGACGCCTTCGGTGAACCGGGCCCGGCTCTCGTCCATCGGGACACCGAAGGCGGCGAACTCGGTGGGCAGGAAGGCTCGTCCGAATCCGACGTCGAGGCGGCCGTGGGAGAGGTGGTCGAGCATGGCGAGCTTCCCGGCCAGCTTCACCGGGTGGGTGAAGGCGGGGACGACAGCACCGGTGGCGAGGCGGATGCGGCTGGTGCGCGCGGCCGCGGCGGTGAGCAGGGTCACCGGATCGGGGCTGTACCCGCCGTAGGCGGTGAAGTAGTGCTCGACGGTCTGTGCCTGGGTGAATCCGAGGGACTCGGCGAGTTCGATGAGCCGCAGTGTCTCGTCGTAGTAGTCAGTGGCGGATTTCGTCGCCGGATCCACCACCGGGAAGAAGTTGACACCGAATTCCGTCATCTGCGGGCCTCCTGAGTGTCTGCATTCGAGCGGGGTCCAGAAAAGAGGCGACACCCCATGGCCGTCAAGTTCAGGAAGCGGTGATACGTCAGTCTGTCAGCAGCGGGTCAGGAAAGGCCTTTTCCCATTGCTCGGGGAACGTCCGGGCTGATTGTTTGCTGACCGTGCGTTGCCGCGGAGGAAGCGGCAGCCGATCCCCGACCCGAACGCCGGAGGACCCGTCATGCGCGGAACCTACGCCGTCCCGTACGCGAGCCGTGGCAGCATCCTCGGCAGCGCCGAGAGCGAGGCACTCGGGCAGCTGATCGCCTCAAGCGGTTCACTGTCCATGGGCTCCTTCCGGGACCGTTTCGAGCAGCGTTTCCGCGAGCACATCGGCACCCGCCATGCCCTGTCCGTGACCAGCGGCACGGTGGCGCTGGAGCTCGCCATCCACTTGCTCGACCTCAGGGAGGGCGACGAGGTCGTCGTCACCCCGCAGACGTTCCAGGCCACCGCCCAGCCCTTGCTCGGGCTCCCGGCCACGGTCCGCTTCTGCGACGTCGACCGGGACTCGCTGAACATGGACCCGGGCGTCCTCAAGTCCCTCATCAATGACCGCACACGCGCCGTGCTCCTGGTCCACTACGGCGGCTGGACCGCCGAGATGGACGAGATCCTGGCGCTGACGCGGGAGCGCGGCATCGTGGTCGTCGAGGACTGCGCGCACGCGCTGGGCGCGGTCCACGACGGGCGCCGGCCCGGCTCCCTGGGCGACATCGGCTGCTTCAGCTTCCACTCCTCGAAGAACATCACCACCCTCGGCGAGGGCGGCATGATCACCCTCGACCGCGACGACTGGGCCGAGCGGATCGACCGCCTCCGCTCCAATGAGGTGGACGGCGTCTTCGTTCCGGCCGCCCGGGACGGTCTTCAGCTCGGCAGGGAGCTGCTGCCCTGGATGAAGTACGCCTCGTCGGCCTACGAGGCGGTCTGCACCGGCATCCGCAGGCCGGGGACGAACGCCACGCTGTCCGAGGCGGCCGCGGCCGTGGGCCTGGCCCAGATGGACCGACTGGACGAGCTGGTGGCCCGCCGCCGGTGGATCGCGGCGCGTCTCGACGAGGTCATCGAACGCCATCCGTACACCCGGACCCAGCGGCCCCGGCCCGGAGTGAAGCACGCGCAGCACCTGCACACCTTCTTCGTCGACGGGCCGCCCGGAGTGCGCGAGTCGGTGATCCACGGCCTCGACGAGCGGGGCGTGGAGGTCCAACTGCGCTATCTGCCCCTGCACCTGCAGCCGGAGTGGCGCGAGCGCGGACACGGGTTCGGCCAGTGCCCGGTCGCGGAGGAGCTCTGGTTCGGCCAGCACATCAACCTGCCCTGCCAGCCGGGGCTCTCCGACGAGCAGGTGGACCACCTGGTATCGGCGCTCGACGCCGCATTGCTCACCGCAGCGAAAGGACTGTCATGCCTCTCATCGATGTGACCATCTACGAGGACCGGCTCGACCAGAAGTCCAGGGACGAACTGATCACCCGTCTCACCGACGCGGCCGTCGCCGTCTTCGGCGAGGACATCCGCGAGCACACCTGGGTGGTGCTCAAGGGCGTGCCGCGCGAGCGGTGGGGCATCGCCGGAAAGCCCGGCGCGTGACCGCCGCGACGACGAACGGCGAGGGCACGCGGGGCGAGGAGAGGTCAACGCGATGAAGTTCGACGACATCCACCTCGCGGGAGTGGGCACCTACCTTCCGCGCACCATCACCACGGAGTACGCGGTCAAGGAGGGCTGGTACGCGAAGGAGGCCCGGGAGGCCTCCGGCCTGGAGGCCGTCGCGGTCGAGGACACCCTGCCGGCCGTGGACATGGCGGTACGCGCCGCACGGACCGCCGTCGACCGCTCCGGCCACGCCGCGGACGACTTCCTCGGTCTGCTGCACTCCCACACGTACTACCAGGGGCCGGAGGGCTGGTCCCCGGCTCATTACATCCTGGGCAACACCCTCGACCGGCCGGTCTCCGCCTTCCAGGTGCAGCACGGTTGCCTGGGGCTGCTGGCGGCCCTGGAATCGGCTGCGCTGCGCCTCACGACCGACGGCGGTCGGGACGCCGCGATGCTGCTGACGGCCGCCGACAACTTCAACACGCCGTTGGTGGGCCGCTGGACGTCCTCGTCGATGTTCGTCCTCGCGGATTCCGGTTCGTCCCTGGTCGTCTCGCGGCGGGGCGGCTTCGCCCGGCTGCTGGCGATGGACTTCGTCTCCCAGCCGGGGATGGAGGCCATGCACCGGGGCGACGAGCCGCTCTTCCCGCCACGGGAACCGGTGCGGCCCGTCATGGACTTCGAGGGGCGGCTGGAGAGCTGGCGCACGCGGTGGGCCGAGGGCGGCTCGATCCCCCTCGCCGACTTCGGCGCACTGATCGCCGCCACCGTGGAGCGCACCCTCGCGACGGCGGGCACTTCGCTGGACCGCATCGCGCGGGTCGTGCACAACGGCTTCAACCAGGACCCGTTGAACGTCTTCCTGCTCGACCCTCTCGGTCTGGACGCCTCCCGCGGAACCTGGGAGCTCAACCGCGGGACCGGCCACGCCAGCGTCTCCGACTTCGCCATCGGCCTGGAACACCTGTGGACCACCGGCCAGGTGGTGCCCGGCGACCAGGTGCTGGTGCTCGGCTTCACGACCGGCATGGAGGCGGCCTGCGCGGTCCTGGAGATCACCGCGCGGCCCACCGACACCCCCGCCTTCCCGTCCCGAGGAGTTCACTGATGCTCGAAGGTTTCACCCGCTGGCCCGAGGACCTGGCCGAGCGGTACCGCGCGGAAGGCCACTGGCGAGGCGAGAGCCTGGTGGACCTCCTCGACACCGCGGTGCGGACCCACGGCCCGAAGACCGCCGTGGTCTGCGGCGACCGGCGGATACGTTACGACGAACTGGACCTGCTGACCCGGCGGACGGCCGCGGGACTGCACGCCCGTGGCATTCGTTCCGGTGACCGGGTCGTCGTCCAGCTCCCCAACGGTGCGGACTTCGTGGTGGTCTGTTTCGCCCTCTTCCGGCTGGGCGCCAAGCCCGTCTTCGCGCTGCCGGCCCACCGCGAGCAGGAGATCCGTCACCTGTGCGAGCTGTCCGGGGCCGTCGGGTACGTCTTCCCCGAGGCCCACCACGGCTTCGACCATCTCGCCCTGGCCCACCGGGTACAGGACCACGTCCGCGGACTGCGCCACCTGTTCGTCCTCGGCAAGGACGCCGACGGGGGTGCCGTACCGCTCGCCGAGGTCGACGCCGAGCCCGTCGACCTTCCCGCGCCCGATCCGTCCGACGTGGCGTTCTTCCTGCTGTCGGGCGGTACGACGGCGCTGCCGAAGCTGATCCCGCGCACCCACGACGACTACACGTACCAGGTGCGTGCGGCCCGCGAGGCCTGCCCGGTGGACGGCGAGGACGTCTATCTCGCCGTTCTGCCCGTCGAGTTCAACTTCACCTGGGGCTGCCCCGGGGTCGTCGGCGTGCTGGGCGCGGGCGGCACCGTGGTCATGGCCACGGATCCCACTCCGGAGCTGTGCCTTCCGCTCATCGAGCGGGAAGGCGTGACCTTCACCTCCGTCGTGCCCAGCGTCCTCCAGCTGTGGCTCGAAGGGAGCCAGTGGCTGGACAGCGACCTGGGCAGCCTGCGGTTCCTCCAGGTCGGCAGCGCCAAGTTGTACCCGGAGACGGCCGCGCGGGTCGAGCCCGCCTTCGGCTGCCGGCTCCAGCAGGTCTTCGGCATGGCCGAGGGGCTGCTCACCTTCACCCGCCCGGACGATCCCACCGAGACGGTGCTCACCACACAGGGCAGGCCGGTCTCCCCGGCGGACGAGATCCGCATCGTGGACGAGCAGGATCGCGAGGCCTCGGTCGGCACGATCGGCGAACTCCTCGCCCGCGGCCCGTACACCCTGCGCGGCTACTACCGCGCGCCGGAGCACAATCGCCGGGCGTTCACCGAGGACGGCTTCTACCGCAGCGGCGACCTGGCGCGGCTGACCCCGGAGGGGAACCTCGTCATCGAGGGGCGGATCAAGGATGTGATCATCCGGGGCGGGGACAAGATCTCCGCCGCCGAGGTCGAGGGCCATCTGCTCACCCTGGACTCCGTCGCCCGCGCGGCCGTGGTGCCGTACCCGGACGAGTTCCTCGGTGAGCGCACCTGCGCCTTCGTGGTCCCGGCCGGCGAGGTGCCGGCGCTGCCTGACGTCAAGGCCGCCCTGGAGGACCGGGGGCTGGCCGCGTACAAGCTGCCGGACCGCCTGGAGATCCTCACCGGTCTGCCCCTGACCGGACTCGGCAAGATCGACAAGAAGGTGCTCGCCGCTCTCGCCCGTGGCGAGACCGCCCCGGCCGCCGCGGACTTCCTGCCCTCCCCCGCGGCCCGCGCGGCGGACCCGGACAGCGACTGACCCCTCCCGAGAGACACCACGGAAAGGCCCTCATGGACACCGATGTGCCCCGCTCGGCTGACGAGATCCGCGCGGCGGCCGCCGCCCTGATCGGCATGGCAGCCGCCGACATCCCCGACGACGCCAACCTGGTGCGTCTCGGCCTGACCTCACTCGACGTGATGCGGCTCAGCGGGCGCTGGCGCCGCGGCGGCATCGTCGCGCAGTTCGAGACGTTGGTCGCCGATCCCACCATCAGCGGCTGGGCCCGGCACATCGGCTCGCTCACCGCGGACGACACGTCCGGCTCCTGAGGCGCCAGAGCCCCTGCCCCGCTGCCGTACGGACCTGAAAGGAACCCAGCACCGTGGCGCGCTCCGCCATACCCGAGATCCGTCCGTATCCCATGCCCGCGTCCGCCGACCTGCCCCCGAACCGGGTCGCGTGGACGGTCGACCCCGACCGTGCGCTGCTGCTGATCCACGACATGCAGCACTATTTCCTCGGCTTCCTGCCGGACGGAGAGCCGCCCAGGCAGCAGTTGGAGGACCAGGTCACGACGTTGCGGCGCGTCGCCGCGGAGTCGGGCGTGCCCGTGGCGTACACGGCACAGCCCGGTGACATGACCGATGAACAGCGCGGACTGCTCAAGGACTTCTGGGGTCCCGGCATGACCGCCTCGCCCCGGCATCGCGGAGTACCCCAGCGGTACGCCCCGGCCGAAGGCGACACCGTGCTCACCAAGTGGCGCCCCAGCGCGTTCTTCCGCACAGGACTCCTGGAGCTGATGCGCGCTCAGGGCCGTGACCAGCTGGTGCTGTGCGGGATCTACGCCCACGTCGGTGTGCTGCAGACCGCGGCCGAGGCCCTGGCCAACGACATCGAGTCCTTCCTGGTCGCGGACGCGGTCGCGGACTTCTCCGAGGCGGACCACCACATGGCCCTGCGGTACGCGGCGGCCCGCTGCTCGATGGTGGTCCCGGCGCAGACCGTACTGTCGGCGTTCGCACGCGCCGGAGCCCTCCGATGACGGCCGCACACCCGGCGGACGACCTGCTCGGCCGGCTCACCGGGGAGAACCCGCCGCCCGCGTTCGCCCTGCTGCACCGCCCGGAGGCCGGTGACGGCTCTCAGGTGGACGTGCTCGTGGGGGACGTCTCCGAGGTCTCCGCCTTGGCGGACATCCCCCTGTCCGACGGGGACGGCCGCGGCGCCCACGAGCAGTTGGTGCTGCTGCCGTACCGGCAGATCGCCGAGCGAGGCTTCGCCTGCCCGGACGACGGCGAGCCGTTGCTCGTCATGGACATCCGCGAGCAGGAGCTGCTCGCGGTGTCCGAACTCCTCGACCGCGTCGGCGACACCACCCTGGCGGTCCGCGACGACGCCTTCGATCTCGACGACGACGCGTACGCCGACCTGGTGCGCCGTATCGTCGACGAGGAGATCGGCTCCGGGGCCGGGGCCAACTTCGTCCTCAAGCGCACCTTCACCGCGCACCTCCCCGACTGGTCGCCCCGCGCCGCACTGACTCTCTTCCGGCGGCTGCTGGCCGGAACGTCCGGGGCGTACTGGACGTTCCTGATCCGGGCGGCCGGGCGCACCCTCATCGGCGCGAGCCCCGAGCGCCACATCACCGTCGATCTGGGCACGGCCGTGATGAATCCGATCAGCGGAACGTTCCGCCACGCTCCGGCGGGCCCCGCGCTCGCCGAGGTCGTGCGCTTCCTCGGTGACAGCAAGGAGTCCAACGAGCTCTACATGGTGCTCGACGAGGAACTCAAGATGATGAGCCGGATCTGCCCGGACGGCGGCCGGGTCATCGGTCCCCAGCTGCGCGAGATGAGCCATCTGGCGCACACGGAGTACTTCATCGAGGGCCGCTGCAACCGTGACGTACGGGACGTGCTGCGCGAGACGCTCTTCGCCCCCACGGTCACCGGCAGCCCGCTGGAGAGCGCCTGCCGGGTGATCAGGACCCACGAGCCCGAGGGGCGCGGCTACTACGCGGGCGTCGCCGCTCTCCTCGGCCGGGATGCCGAGGGCGGACGCCGACTCGACTCGGCGATCCTGATCCGTACCGCGGACGTGGACGACATCGGCCGGCTGCGGCTGTCGGTGGGGGCCACCCTCGTGCGTGACTCGGATCCGCGTGCCGAGGCGGCGGAGACCCGGGCCAAGGCCGCCGGGATCCTGGCCGCCCTGCACGGGCCCGCGGGCACGACGGGGCCCACCGCCTTCCGGGGCCCAGGACTCGCCGCGGACCCCCGGGTCTCGCGCGCGCTGCAGGAGCGGAATGAACCGCTGGCGGAGTTCTGGCGCCGCTCCCCCAGCGGGCGTTCGCTGCACCTGCCGCATCTGCTGGGCCGTCGGGCGCTGCTCATCGACGCCGAGGACACGTTCACCGCCATGGGGCACACGCTGCTCAGCGCGCTCGGCCTGCGGGTGACGGTGCGTCGGTTCGACGAGCCCTACACGGTCGAGGGGAACGACCTCGTGATCGTGGGGCCCGGTCCCGGTGACCCCCGCGATCACGGTCACGCCAAGATCGCCCATCTGCGGGCCGAGACCCGGCGGCTGCTGGACGGCGGAGTGCCGTTCCTCTCCGTGTGCCTGGGACACCAGGTCCTGAGCGGACTGCTCGGGCTCACCCTGGTCCGCAAGGACATCCCGCACCAGGGCGTGCAGCGCACCATCGACCTGTTCGGGCAGTCCGAGGACGTCTACTTCTACAACACCTTCACCGCCGTGTCCCCCGCCGACGCGTGGCCGGGCCCCCGGAGCCGCCCCGGGCCGGTGCGGGTGTGCCGCGATCCGCGCACCGGCGAGGTCCACGCGCTCCGCGGCGAAGGTTTCGCGTCCGTCCAGTTCCATCCGGCGTCGGTGATGACGCGCAACGGAACCGCCATCCTCGAACGGCTCGTCAGCTCGGTGCTGACGCCGTCCGCCGACTCTTCCCGTGAGCGTGAGGCCATCGCATGAGCTCCTCCTTGATCACCGCCACGACAGGTCATCCGCCGCACGGCACGGCCGTCGGCCCACCGGTCGCGCAGCCACCGGGCTGGCGGGACGACGACGCCGTGCGCGACGTCTCGGAACGACTCGCCGGCTATCTGCCCCTGGTCCTGCCCGCCGAGTGCGACCGGCTGCGGAGCCGGCTGGCCGCGGTGGCCCGCGGTGAGGCGTTCCTGCTCCAGGGCGGTGACTGCGCCGAGGCCTTCGACGCGCTGACCACCGAGTCGGTGGCCGCGAAGCTCGACACGCTCTTCACCATGGCGTCGACCCTGTCGGCCGGCGCCCGGCTGCCCGTCGTGACCGTGGGGCGGATCGCCGGGCAGTACGCGAAGCCCCGCTCGCTGCCGACGGAGGAACGCGACGGTGTCGTGCTGCCCGCGTACCGCGGCGACGCGGTCAACGGACTGGAGTTCTCCTCCGCCATGCGCACGCCCAATCCGTACCGGATGCTGCGGATGTACGGCGCGTCGGCGGCCACCCTCAACAGCATCAGGGCCATGGCCCCGGCATGGGAGCCGGTCGGTGGACCGCCGGACGGCGCGCGGCGCCCCCAGGAGTTGTTCGTTTCCCACGAGGCGCTGCTGCTCGACTACGAACGGCCGCTGACCCGGGTCGACCGCCGCTCCGGTGGCGCCTACGCGAGCTCCGGGCACCTGCTGTGGGCAGGCGAGCGCACCCGCCGCCCGGACGGTTCGCACATCGACTACCTGGCCGGCATCCGGAATCCGGTGGCCGTGAAACTGGGCCCGCGCGCGACCGTGGGCGAGACCCTGGAGTTGGTGCGGCGGCTCGACCCGGAGCGAGAGCCGGGGCGCCTCACCTTCGTCGTGCGGATGGGCGCGGACAAGGTGCGCGAGGCGTTGCCGGAGCTGGTGGACCGTGTCACCGCTTCCGGTGCCCTGGTCGGCTGGGTCTGCGACCCCATGCACGGCAACACCTTCACCACCTCGTCCGGGTACAAGACCCGGCGCGTGGCGGACGTGGTGGACGAGATCGCCGGTTTCTGCGAGGTGCACCGTTCCCTGGGCACCCGGCCGGGCGGGATCCATCTGGAGCTGACCGGCGAGGAGGTCACCGAGTGCCTGGGCGGCGGCGCCGGAGTGGCCGTGGACGACCTGCCGTCCCGCTACGAGTCCGCCTGTGATCCCCGGCTGAACCGGAGCCAGTCGATGGAGGTGGCCGAGGCGACCGCGGGCCTCCTGGCCGGCTGATCGCCGGAGCCGTCGGGGCGGTCGTGCCGCCCCGACGGCTCAGCGGTGAAGGCCCGCCGGGGCCACGCGGACGTCCTGGTGGTTGTGCGCGCGCCGGTCGAGCCGCCCGGCGAGCTCGGACCGCGTGGTGATGCCCAGCTTTCCGTACGTCCGGTGCAGGTGGTTCTCGACCGTGCGTACCGAGACGGACAACTGGTCGGCGACCTCCTGATTCGTCAACCCGGCCGCGACGAGAGCGGACACCTCCCTCTCCCGCACGGTCAGCGTGCCGAAGGTGTCGCAGGACCGGAGGTCCTCGCCTTTCACCCAGGGCGGCAGCGTCCCGCCGAAGGCACCGAGGTAGTCGCGGCACGCCGCGCGGGCGGCCCGGCTCCTGCGATGGTTGCCGGCCGCCTGGTGGGCCAGGGCGCTCTGGGCGGCGGTCTCGGCGGCCAGGGGCAGGAATCCCAGCCATGCCTGGGATTCGGCGAGGGCGTCCAGCGCGCCGCCGTCCCAGCGTGCGAGGGCCTGGACGTGCCGGGCCTGGACGGCGGTCGTACCGCTGAGTCCGGCGGGGTCCGGCAGCAGGGCGGCGGCCTCTCCGGCGGCACCGAGCCGGGCGGCGAGATGGAGTGCCGAGACCGCCTGGGCCCACCGTCCGGCCGCACCCGCCGTGGTGGCGACGGCGACCGCCTCGCGAATGGCCCGGGGCCGGTCCCCCACGTGGGCGGAGACCACCGCGGCCTCCAGCGCGGCGCCGTCACGGGCCAGTGGATAGCGGACCGTCCGCGCCTGCACGGCCCGTACCTCGACGAGTGTGCGGACGGCCTCGGCGTGCTCGCCGGCCTCGGCGAGTGCGGCGGCGAGCTGCGCCAGCGTCCACGAATGGGCGGTGAGCCAGTCCTGCGGCCCCTCCAAGGCACCGGCGCGGCGCAGTTCGTCGACGGCCGCGGACCAGTCACCGCTCGCGCGGTGCAGCCGGGACCGCAGCAGGGCGATCCGCACGCGTTCGCGCGGGTCGCCCTCGTCCCACCAGCGCATCGAAGCGACGCGGGCGACGGCTTCCGCCACCCCGGCGGTATGCAGCAGCGCGTAGGAGTCCACCCACTGGGCGGCGGCGCCGACGAACCGGTGGTGTTCCCCGGCCTCCAGGCTCCGAACACGAGCGAGCGCCGTCTGTGGATCGCCCAGTTCGACGCGGGCAAAGGCAGCCGGGACGGTGACAAGACCGGTGAGCGAAGCAGAGCCCTGGGCAGGCGCGTCCCCCGCCGCCACGACCTCGGCGAAGCGGTCGTCGAGCAGCCCGAGCAGGCTGCGGGCCCCGGTGAGGGGCAGCCGGCCGGGGCGGCCTGTCTCCTGGAGCGCGCGGTCGACGACCCCGATCGCCTCGGGCAGCCGGCCGAGACCGTAGGCCATGTTGACGGCCCGGACGGCGAGGAGCTCGCCCGTGCGGGCCGGGTCCGGTGCGGGGACCTCGGCCAGCACCCGCTCCGCCTCGGGGTGCCTGCCGCGGCCTTCGAAGGCCTGCCCGAGGACGATCCGGGCACGGGTGGCCAGGTCGGAGGTGCGGGTCACGGACAGGGCGCGCCGGGCCAGCTCTTCGGCCCGCTCGAAGTCATGGAGCCGCAGGGCGGTTTCGGCCGCGGTGAGCAGGTGCCCGGGGCAGGGGGTCTGGCCCGCGTCGAGCCGGAGCGCGACCACACGGGGCACGTCGTTGTGGCGGTTCATCCCGGTGGCCTCGATGGCGTCGGCGAGCTGGCGGCGCAACCGGCGCCCCGCGAGCTCGGGCAGGGCCCGCAGCACCGCGGCGGAGTAGAGCCCGTAGACCAGCCGGAGGCGGAGTCTGCCGCCGGAGCGCTCGGTGACGACGAGGCCGCTTCGGTTGAGGGACTCCGCGGCGGAGCCGAGACCGGCCGCGGTGGCGAGATCGGCCTCCAACGGCTCGGCCAGAGAGACGAGTTGGAGGAGTTCCCGCTCGTCCAGGCGCAGGCCCGCCAAGCGCAGTTGGACCAGGGCACCGAGCCGTCCGGAGGGGTCGACGGGCAACTCTCCACGCCACTGCCAGATCCCGTCCTCCTCGTGCAGGGCGCCGTCGGCGAACCCGGCGTCGCTGAGCTCGCGCAGGAGCGTGGCGTTGCCGCCGGTCGCCGACCACAGTCGCTCCAGGCAGTCGACGGAGAGCTGCCCGCCGAGGCGGGCCTGGAGCACCTTGAGGGCCCCGGTGCGGTGGAAGTGGCGGACCTCCAGGCGATCGGCCAGGCGCTCCACCCACAGCCTGCTCAGGCCGGAGGGCAGGGCGGCTCCGGATTCCGCGGCGGCCACCAGCCGCACGCGGCCGCCGCGGACGAGGGCGTACAGGGAGGCGGCGGCGACCGGGTCGGTGAGGTGGGCGTCGTCGAGGCCGAGGACCAACGGCGGCCTCTGCCGGTCGATGTCGCCGCCGATACGGTCCTCCAGGCACTCGGCGAGCGATCCTGCGGTACCGGTGGGAATGGCTCCGCTGACCGCGACCGTGCGGGCGCCCTCGGCCGCGGCCTGGTCGAGGGCGGCCCCGAGCAGCCCGCTCTTGCCCACCCCCCACGCGCCGGCGAGCAGGACACCATGAGTGTTCGCGAGCGCCTGTCGGATGTGGTCGAGTTCGCGCTCGCGGGCCGCGGTGGCCCAGAGCCTGTGGAAAGCGTTGTCCCGCGCCATCTGTCTGTGTGCTTCCTTCCCCCGTCGGACCCACCGTCAGACGAACAGGGTTCCCCGGGCGACGGTGACCGCGCTGCCGCTCATCTCGACGGCGGTCACCCGGTCGCCTTCACGGACGGCCCTGGCGTACATGGTGGAGGGGCGTCCCATCCAGGCGCCCTGGACGATCTCGATCTCGGTGCCGTCCTCGATCAGCCCGTGCCGGGCGAGGTGGATGGCTATCGGTCCGGTTGCGGAGCCGGTGGCGGCGTCCTCGACCACTCCGTACGCGGGCGAGAACATACGGCTGCGCCATTGCCTGCCGTCGCCGGCGAAGCAGTTGGCCGCCATGTCGGGGAAGGCCGTCAGGGCCCGGTGGTCGGGGCGCAGGGCGGCGAGCGCCTCGATGCTCTCGAGCGCCACGAGGACATGGCGGGGGCCGTTGCGGTAGATCTCCACGGGGAGAGCGGGGGTGTCGACGCCGAGGGCTTCGAGGAGTTCACCGGTCTTCTCGTACGGCTCCCAGACGGGGATCGGCTGGGCCATGCGGATCCGGGTGACCCGGTCGCCGGTGCGTTCGGCGTCGACCGGGATCTCCCCCATGGCGGTCTCCAGCAGCAGCCGGTCGGCCCCGCGTTGTTCGGCGAGGACCTGGGCGGTGCCGAGCATGGGATGTCCGGCGAAGGGCAGTTCGTTGACCGGGGTGAAGATGCGGATCCGCGCGTCGGCTCCGCCCGACGGCGGCAGGACGAAGGTGGTCTCGGAGAGGTTCATCTCCCGGGCGATGCGCTGCATCCGGCCGGCGGTGAGGTCACCGGCGTCAAGGAAGACGGCGACCGGGTTCCCCTCAAGAGGGGTCGTGGTGAAGGCGTCGGCCACGCAATAGTGATGCATGTCGGGGCGTCCCATCGGTTGGCTGTGGATGCGCGGGGCGGCGGCTCCGGGCCGCCCGGCGTCAGGGGGTGGCGGCGCGGGCGGGCAGCAGCGCGACGAGGCCGGCCGTGAGCGCCGCCGGTACGGCGAACGCGTAGAAGTTCCACCGGACACCCGCACCGGACGCGGCGATCAGCCCGCCGAAGGCGGGCCCCGCGATGGCGCCGAGTCGCCCCACCCCCAGGCTCCAGCTGAGGGCCGCGGTCCGCACGGGTGCGGGGAAGTGGGCGGCGATATGGCCGTTGACGAGGATCTGGGTGCCGATGGTGCCGAATCCCGCGACAGCGGTCAGGGCGTGGAGCACCGGCATGGGCCGCGGGGCCGACAGCAGCAGGATGGACACCGCGGCGAGCCCGAAGGCAAGGGCGATCACGCCGCGCATGCCGACCCGGTCACCGAGCGGGCCGAAGACCAGTGTTCCGGCGATGGCACCGGTGTTGAGGACGACCAGGAAGAACAGGGAGTCGGCCGTCGGGTAGCCGACGCTCCGCATGATCTGCGGCAACCAGGCGTTGAGGCCGTAGACAAGGAGCAGTCCGAAGAAGCTGATCAGGGCGAAGAGCAGGGCCGGAACCCGGTGCGGTGGGCGGAGCAGTTCACGGAAGGCGCCCGGCCCGTGGGGCTGGGACACCCTGTGGGGGACCGCTCGCCTCGGCAGGTGGCGCGCGAGCACCGGCAGGAACAGGACGGGCGCGGCACCGGCCCAGAACAGGGCACGGAAGCTCAGCTCGGGCAGCAGCGCGACGGCGAGAGCGGCGGCGATGATCCCGCCCACCGAATAGCCCGAGAACATCAGGGCGTTGCTGCGGCCGCGGTGGCGGGGTTCGGAGTGTTCGGCGGTCAAGGCGACCGCCGTGGGCATGACCGCACCGAGTCCGATGCCGCCGAGTACGCGGAAGAGGCCGAAGGCCCAGGCTGTCGGGGCCAGGGCACAGGCAGCCATGGCGGTGGAGAACCAGGCCATGCCGACGAGCAGGATCCGCCGGTGCCCCAGACGCCCGGCGAGGGCGCCCGCGCCGAGTGCGCCGAGGAGCATGCCTCCGGCGGCATACGAACCGATGGCCCCGGCCTCGGCGGGTCGCAGGTCCCACGGTTCGTAGCGCAGGAGTTCGGGCAGGACCGCGCCGTAGACGATCAGGTCGTAGCCGTCGAAGACGAGGACGGCGAAGCACAGGAGCAGGACGGTCCGGCGGTGACCCGGGGCGGTGACCGGCGCAGGGCCGGTCACCGCCGGTGTGGCCCGGGTCACGGCTGGAGCCTCGCGGAGGACCACGCTCCGTCCTTGAGGTCGTAGCGCAGCCGACGGTGCAGCCGGTCCGGGCTCTCCTCCCAGAATTCGACGGCGTGCGCGGTGAGCCGGTAGCCGACGTACCCGTCCGGGCGAGGCAGTGGACCTAGAGCCGCGAGCCGCCCGGCCTCGGCGCGCAGTTCCTCGACGTCCGGGAGGACGTGGCTCTGCCGGGAGGCGACGGACATGGCGTGGGTGGTGACGGGCCGAGCGGCCCACAGAGCGTCGGACTCGGCATCGGCGAGCTGCTCCACCGGTCCGGCGAAGACGATCTGCCGACGGGTCTCGCGCCAGTAGAGGACTCCGGACGCCCAGGGGCGGACGGCCAGTTCACGGCTCTTCCGACTGCCGCGGTGGGTGGTGAAGACGACACCCGTGTCGGTGAGGGAGGTGAGCTGGACGATCCGGCTGGAGGCACGGCCGTCCTCGTCGCTGGTCGCCAGGGCGATGGCGCCCGGCTCGCGGACGTTCTCGCGTGCGTGGTCGAGCCAGGTGCGCAGCAACGGCACGGGGTGCGGCGGCGGAATCCGGAATTCGGCGGGCTCCATCGGAGCCCCGGTCACGCTGGGGGACGTGGTCACGTGTTCTGCGCCTCCAGAGCCCGCCCGAGGCCCGCCAGTGAAGGGATCTCATGGCGGCCTTCGACGGTGGCTTCGATGTCGAACCAGGTGCGGTGGGTGGGTGGATAGCCGATGAGCTCGGCAGCGCTGCGGGGGTGGGGCGGCGCGGCGGCCTCGGCGGATTCCCAGAGCAGGACGGCGCCCCACCGGTTGTTCTCGTCGTCGGCGATCCAGAGCTTGAGCACCAGGCCCTGCTGTTCGGTCCAGGCCTCGGTGGCCTCCTCGCGGAGGAAGCCGCGCAGGGTCTCGATGGTCTGGGCGGATTCGGCCAGGTCCCACCAGGCGATCATGGCCCTCATGTGGGGATCCCGTCCCGCCGGACGACTGGCACCTCGATGCCCAGGGCACGCAGCTGGTGGAAGGGGTTCATGAATTCCCGCTGCTGGCGGACCTTCCCGTTGTCCATCAGGAAGGAATGCAGGAAGTGGTTCTTGTAGTGGCCCGGTTCATATCCAGGGAAAAGTATCTTGCCCTCTCCATCGCATTCCACCCAGAGGAAGTTCGGGTCCTGCGTCTCGAAGACCGAGATGTTGTACCAGACCCAGTCGGGGAAGCATGTGAGGGACCACACGGCGTGCTCGCCGAGCCGGTCGCGGCCTCGGATGGCGATGGGCCCGGGGGTGTCGGCGGTCCACAGACCGCCCTCTCCGTCCTCGGTGAAGAGCAGGTGGCGCTGGAGGCGGTCCTGACCGGTGGTGTTCATGTACTTCTCCACCGTGGCCCGGTTGACGCGCCGGAGTTCGGCGGAATCCGTGAAACCGTGGTGCACTGCTGCGTCGGACACGTGCTGACCTCCGAGGTTCGCGGGTGCTTCGATCTCTCCCAGGCATCATGCGTAGGGCCGCTATACGGCAGTGGTCGACTGCTATATCTCGGCTATACATTCATGGCGGCCGACCGCGGCACGCAGTTCGCGGACGTAGGCCCGGCAGAATTCGGCACTGCTGGCGAAGGGCCCCGCGGGCAGGGAACGGGTGAGGGCGGCGAGCCGGGTGCCCAGGAGGGCGTCCGGGCCGTCGTGCTCCGGTGCGCCGGGCCGGGTCCCGTTCAGCCTTCCTCTCCAGGAGGCCAGGACACGACCGGCGACCGCGGTCCGCACGCCTTCCGGTTCGGTGCGTTCCACTTCGTCGGTCAGGACCCGCAGGAGCAGTCCGGAGATGCCGTAGACGAAGCTGCCGTCGCCCTCGACACCGGTCACGGTGAGCATATGGGCCTCGACGAGTTGTTCGAGCAGATCCTCGGTGTCGCCGGCAGGTAGCTCCAGGGCGGCGGACGCGGACCAGACCGAGACGTGGCAGGCCCGGAGCATGGCCAGACGGCGGAGTGCGTGGCGCAGGGTGTCGGGGAGCTCGGTGTAGTGGCTGCGGAGGGTCGCGCCGATGTCCAGGCCGCCGATGCGGAGCAGGTCGAGGATGTTGCGACGGGGGTCGGCGAGCCGGTCGGCGAGATGGCCGGCCGTCCAGTGCGGCTTGGCGGTGAGCTGCGCGGCGAGGGCGCGCAGCGCGCCGGGGTTCAAGTCGCAGAGGCGGACGAGGCGTTCGAGGGCGGCGGGGTCGCCGCCCGCGGCGGTGGTGCGGCCGGTGATCCCGGTCAGCAGGGAGATGGCCTCGCTCTGTGGGAGGGCGCCGAGCGCGAGGACCCGGACGCCGGGCAGGTCGGCGAAGCGGGGGCGGCCGGTGATGAGGAGCTGGTTGCGGCCACTGCCGGAGACCAGCGCGTCCAGGGGGGCGTCGGAGCCGACGTCGTCGAGGACGATGAGTCGTCGCCCTTCGGCGAGCCGTTGCCGGACCAGCCACAGCCGGCCGTCGACTCCGTCACGAGGTGCGAGTGGTTCCCCGAGGCCGGTGAGGAGTTCGTCGAGGACGGCAGTGAGAGGGCGGGGCCGGCCGGAGGCGTCGCGGCAGCGGACCAGGAACTGTCCGTCGGGGAACGCGACGGCGTTGTCGTGGGCCGCGCGCACGGCGAGTACGGTCTTCCCGCTGCCGGCGATGCCGGTGATCACGATCGGGCCCGCCGGGGCGGCGGGATCGACGTCGGTGAGCCATCGGCGCAGCAGCGCGCGCTCGGCGTCACGGCCTGCGAAGTCGAGCAGATCGGGTGGCAGCGCGGCACGGGCCCCGCCGTCCGCGGGCCGGGAGGGTGCGGGGAGCGGCAGAGGGCCGAGCGGCCGCGCGGTGAGGGTGCCGGCGAGCAGGGCCTTGAAGGTGCTGTTCAGCTCTTCCCCCGGGTCCACGCCGAGATGTTCGGCGAGTACGGTTCGCCCCTCCTGGTACAGGGCGATGGCATCGGCCTGCCGACCGCACTGGTAGAGACCCGTCATGAGCTGGGCGCGCAGCCGTTCCCGGAAGGGGAACTCTTCTATGACCGGCGTGAGTTCGTCGACCACCTGCCGGCCGAGGCCGAGGCCGAGCTCGGCGGCGGCCTTCTCCTCCAGGACCGACAGGCGCAACTCCTCCAGCCGTGGCCTTTCCTGTGCGTCGAGGAACTCGCTGGCTCCGGTCAGGGCGGCGCCCCGCCACTGCGCCAGAGCGGCGCTGAACAGGGTGACGCCCTTCTCGCTCATGCCGTTCGCAAGGGCCTCGCGCGCCTGGGTCGACAGACTCATGAACTCGCAGTAGTCGACGGTGACATCGTGCAGGCGCAGCGCGTAGCCCTCCGGGGTGCGGATGAACTCGACCGCGTCGCCGAGGGCCCGGCGCAGCCGCGAGACGTAGGTGTGGACCTGGGCCCGTACGGTGGCCGGGGGCGCGGTGCCCCACAGGGCTCGGTGGATCTCACGCTGGGGCACTCCCCTGCCCCCGGCCAGCACGAGCACGGCCAGCAGGGTTTTCGGCCGCATCCCGCCGAGTAACCGGGCCTGACCGCCTTCCAGGGCTTCCACCTGTCCGAGTACGCGAAGTTCCATGTCTTCCCCCGTCTGGCTGTGTTCCCCGGAATACGCACGACACCGCGAGATGCTGAGAGGAGCGCGCTGAACCCGGTTCGCGCGCGGGGCGGAACCCCTGCACGTATCGACATGAGTTGACTCTGTGGGCGACTGTTCCAACATGAGTCGAAGATCGGTGCGGCCAGAGACGCTAATCCCGGCGCCACACGCTGTCAACAGATTCCTGGCCGGATCCGCTCCCCCTGCGGGTCAGCAGGGCGAAGGGGCCCGCCGTGCGATCCTCGACGCCTTCGTCGCGGCCCGCGCGGCCACCGCCACCGCACGGCGGCGGATACCCGCGCAAAGATCGACGGAGATTGAAACAGCCCTGCTCGGCCGGTCATCGACGGACTTGACCGATGCAGATACATTGCCTCGCGAGCAGGGAGGGAAGTCTTGATGAGCTCAGACAGCGACGCTTCGCCGACATTGGCCGACAAGCTCAATCACCTTTTCGACACCGTGATTCCCGTCGGCCGGGGCCCCTACAGCACCGAAGAGGTCGCCCGCGCCATCACCGAGGCCGGCATCCCCATCTCCGGTAGCTACATCTGGCTGCTGCGCAAGGGCCGCCGGACCAACCCGACGCTCAAACACCTCGAAGGCATCGCGCAGTTCTTCGGCGTTCCCGCCGCCTATTTCCTGGACGACAAGGTGGCCGCCACCGTGCACGCGGAGCTCGGACTGCTCTCGGCGCTGCGGGACGCGCAAGTGCATCATGTGGCGCTGCGCGCCGCCGGGCTGTCGCCGGAGAGCCTCGACACCATCAGCGAACTGATTGAACGCGTAAGGGCGTTGGAGGGACTCCCGGGTGACTCGAGCTAGCGGCGAGTCCACCCCCGAGGCGCCCTCGAAGTCATCGTGACCATGACTTGAATCAATCTGTTTCAGCCCCCATGCGCCGCTATTACATGTAGTTCATCAGTGAAACGCACGGGGGTGTTGTTCTATGAAGGAACGAGAGTTGCGTCGGCGCTGCAAACGCCGTCTACGAGCGCTCGGAATACAACTGCCGCTGGTGGCGGAAGACCTCTGCGAGCGCCTGGGCGAGCACCGGGGCCATCCGGTCCGGCTGATGCCGTACGCCCTTCCCGTCGCCGGACCCTCGGGGCTGTGGATCGCCACCGCGCAGGCGGACTACATCGTCTATCAGCGTGAGACCAGCAAGGCTCACCAGGACCACATCATCATGCACGAGGTGGGACACATCCTCGGTGACCACCGCCACCCCGACGGCCAGGACGGCGTCTCCCGGGCCCTGCTCCCCAGCCTCTCCGCCGATGTCGTCACCCGTGCACTCGGCCGCACCTCATACGACGAGGAGCAGGAGCGCGAGGCCGAGATGACGGCCACCATCATCATGGAGTGGTCCATGCTGCACGCGGTCCGCCCGCGGCAGTCCACCGACTCCTCCAGCCGCATAGAGTCGGCACTCGGCGACCAGCAGAGGTGGCTCTAGGCATGGTGAGCCTGTTCCTCGGCGCCGTCCTGGTCCTCTCGCTCGTCCGAAAGCTTGTCCAGTCGCTCCGGGCTCCCGACGACCGACTCCTGCGGTCGGTCACGTGCTGTCTGCTCTGCGCCCTGCTCACCTTCTCCCTGGGACTCCCGGTGAGCACCCGTCTCGTCGACGGGGCGATCGGCGCCGGGTCCGCCAAACTGCTCCAGAACGTGCTGCTCCTCAGCACGCTCTACTGGCTGGTGTGCTTCTATCTGCACTCGGCCACGGACCCGGACACGGGGCGACGGCGCGCCCGCCTGGAACTCGTCCCGCTGGGCCTCACCGCAGCCGTGATCACGCTGGCCATGGTGACGACCCCACCCCATGAGCGCGACCACTCCTTTACGACTGCGCACATGCAGGCTCCCGAGATCGCGGTGTTCTACTGCGCGGCCGGTCTCTATCTCTGCTACGCGCTGGCGATGGCGCTGTGGTGGACGTGGCGCTACGCCCGGCTGTCCACCGGGCCGCTTGCCCACGGGCTGTGGGTACTGGCGGTCTCCCTGGCGAGCATGGTGGGCGCGAGCGCCCTGCGCGAGGGGATGGTCGTGACCCGGTGGCTCGGCGGTACGGTCCCGCTGCCGCTCACCCTGGTCACCAAGCACCTCCTCGAAACGGTGGCGGTCCCGCTCTTCATCATCGGACTGCTCTATCCCGGGATCGTCAACCGGTGCTCCATGGTTCGCCTTTGGTGGCGCCACCGCCGGCTCTACCGCCGACTGGCACCCCTGTGGACAGCTCTGCACGAAGCCTTTCCCGAGGACGCCTTCACCCGGGCGGACCGTGGCTGGCGCAGAGTCACCCACGGCTGGACCGGCATCCACCATCGCTACTACCGCCGGGTGATCGAGTGCCGTGACGGCCTCGTACGGCTCAGTCCCCATCTCACCGAGTTCGAGGCGCTCTCCTCGGCCACGGACGACCTCCCGCGGGAAGTGATTGCCGGGCATCTGCGGGCGGCTCTCAGGGCCCACGCCGAGAGCGAGCCCGCTCCCTCGCGCGCCGTGCCGATCGCCCGGCCCTCGGGGGACAGCGTCACCGACGACGTACGCCAGCTCGTCACTCTCTCCGACGCGCTCGCCGTCAGGTGAACGGCGACGCTCCGCGGCCGTTCGTCTTCGTTGTCCGGTTTCAGGGTTTGCCGTCGACCCGTCCTGCTGTCTGCTGGAGGCGTGACCGAGCGGCTGCCGTGACCCGGTGATCCCGCTCCCGCCCTCGCGCGCTCACTCATCACCAAGGTGCCCGGACCCTCGCACCGGATACGACTTCGAGACTCGAATCCTTGCAGGTCAGCGGCGTCTGTTCGCCTGTCGTGACGGCGGATCGCCGCATTCAGCGGAACACCCGAGGTGGAAGCCGAAGAGGAAGAGCGATGGCGCTTTCCAGGATGGCGCGGGCGTGGGACGGGACCCGGAGTCCCGCTCGCGACGCGGCCGTCGCCGCGCAGTATCTGACCCCTGACGACGCGGCCCGCTATGCCGCGTCGTACGAGGGCCGGCGGCCGGCGGCACGGTACTACTGCTCCAGGTTGCACGTGATCGACGAGGCGCTTCGCGCGGGCCCGCGCGGTCGTCTGCTGGACGTGGGATGCGGGCCCGGGATGCTGGTGCGGCATCTTCTCGACACGCACCCCGGGGAGTTCCGGATCACCGGATGTGATCTGTCCCCGGCGATGATCGACGCCGCCGCGGATCGGACGAAAGGCTCCGAGGACGTCGAGCTGACCGTGGCGCGCGTGGAGCAAATGCCCTTTCCCGACCAGCACTTCGACGTCGTCGTCGCCATGGGCGTCCTGGAGTACTCCGACGCCGACGCCGGGCTGCGCGAGATCGCGCGCGTGGTGCGGCCGGGCGGACTGGTCCTGGTGACGATGCTCAATCCGCTCAGCCCGTACCGCGTGGCCGAGTGGTTCGTCTACTGGCCCTTGCTGCGCGTACTCGGCCGCGTCGAGCGGCTGTTCGGCGCTCAGCGGCACGCCGCGGACACGTCCGGCATCCGCGCGATCCGGTCGGGCCGGCTGCGCCGGATGATGCGCGCGCACGGGCTGACGACGGTGGACTCGGTCCACTACGACGTGACGCCCCTGGTCCCTCCGCTGGACCGGCCGGTCCGCCGGTGGAGCGCGAGGTGGCGCGACCATCCCGAAGAGACCGTGAGCAGAGGCGCCCGCCGCTGGCTGGGCACCGCCTACCTGCTCAGCGCGCGGCGCGACAACGGTGCGTAGCGACGGCACATAGCGACGGCGCGCAGGGGGGCCGGCCAGGGTGCCGGTCGCGCGACTGGCACCGCCGGGGCGCGGACACCGTCCGCGCCCCGGCTCTTGCGTGAGCGCCACTCAGCGCTTGAGCATGAAGGAGAAGTCGCTCGACACCTTGCCGCTCAGCCGGACCGCCGAGATGAGCCTCCCTTGCGCGACCAGCCGCTCGACCTCGGCCCGCGGCAGACCGCAGCCGTCCGCGATCAGTCGCACCGGCCGGACCGGTATCCGCGCCGCGAAGCCGACCGACACGTCGATCACCTCGCGGTCCAGGTGGTCCGTTCCGCCGGTGTCCAGACGCCAGGCGCCCGTCCAGTCGAGGGCGAAGCGGTTGCGACGCTGCACGACCGGGTCCTGGAGCAACTCGGCCGCCAGAGAAGGGTCGTTGTCGTGCATCCGGTCCAGCAGATCGGGCCGTACGGAGCGTACGTTGGTCCGCTCGAAGACCGTGAGCTTCGCCGTGTCCCCGCACGAGGCGCACAGGACGAGGACCCAGGCGTCGAGCAGTTTGTGGTTCGCGTTGACGCGGAATCTGCCGTTGGCCCGGAAGCGTTCGGACGCGCACGCGTGGCAGCGTCGGACAACGGTGGGCAGGCAGGTGGGCATGACCACCCAGATGGTGAGCACAGAAGTACACCGGTTTCAGTGAGAGTCCGCAGCAAGAAGCAGCGCGGCGCGCAGGGCGCGACGCGCGACGAATCAGCGCTTGGGGGGTCTCACACGGTGTACAACGGCACGTCCTTGCCTGGACAACTCGGCTCCGCAGCAAGGTAACGGCGGGGTGGGGCGGCGCTCCACTGAATTTCGAGCGCCTCAGTGCCCCCGCGCAGGCCCGTACCGGCCGGACGGTCGACCGGACGGGCCCGGGAACGTTCGGGTCAGCTCGCCCCGCCCTGGCCGGCGCTGCCCATCGGGCCGACCTTCACGGAGGAACCGGAGCCGTCGGTGACGGGCAGGGTGGCGGCGCCCGGCCACTCGACGGAGAACGACTTCGTCTCGTTCGGCGGGGTGATGACGAGGCTGCTGACCTTGACGCCGGAGCCGCCCGACTCGTTGAGCGGGTAGGTGACGCCGAAGAACACCGACTCGCCGTCCTTGAGGACCATCGGGCTGGACTCCTGGCCGCTGCGCTCGGCCGACAGATCGCCCTCACTGGTCTTCAGGTCGACGCCCGCGTACCCGGACAGGAGGCAGTCCCGCCCGCCGCCGTTCTTGAACTCGACCGCGACGGTGCCCTCGTCGTCGCCGTCGATGGTGCTGTCCTTCGCGGTGATGTCCAGGTCGTCGGTGCGGCACTTGGCGGCCTTGGCCTGCGCGTCCGAACCGGATCCCGCCGAGCTCTTGCCCGCGGAGTCGTCCTTGCCGCCGCCCTGCTCCGAACCGCCGGAGCCCGAACCGCCGCCCGAGGTGGACGAGGACGACGAGGACGAGCCGTCGCTCTGCGCCGTGCCGTCGTCGCCGTTGCAGGCCGTGAGCGAGAGACCCGCGGCGACGGCCAGGGCGGCGAAGGTGAGCTTGCGAACGCGCATCGTTTTCTTCCTCAAGTTCGGTGGGAGGTACCGGCCGCTCGCGCCGAGCCGGTGTTCGACTTCGGTACGAGCGAGCGTTTCTGCCCACCAGGACCGGCCCGCCCCGGCCGGCCGTTCCGCCCCACCACCCGCTCATACAATCCCGTTACACGCGAGGCCGCGCACACCCCGCGCAGGGAGGCGCCCCCGCCCAGTGGCGACGGGGGTTCCCCCATCTCCGGGCACTTGTTCGAGCTCGCCGTACGCTGCGACAGACTCGTGACTCAGGGGGACTTGACCGCAACCGGCGGCATGTCATCTCTCCTGGCGCAGGGGTGGCGCTCAGCATCCCCGGGTCCGGAAGGCACCCCGCCTCCCCCGGCCGGGGGCGCTCACCGCTCTCCGTCCACCTCTTCACCCGCGACGTACGCCGTCGTCAACACCCCTTTGCTCGTGCGGACCTTGGGCTGCAGGGTCAGAGTGATCCGCTGGGTCCGCGCGGACGTGTGCGCGGCGTCCGCCCCGCCCTCCAGCACCCAGAAACGGATCTTGCCGTGCCCGCCCGCCGTGCGCTGGGCCGCCACGGTCGCCTCGATCTCGACCGGGCCGAGTTCGAACTGGACCGGCTGGTCGGCGCCGTCGACCACGGCCTCGTTCAGCTCCGTGCGCAGGGCGCGAATCATTTCGGCGAGTTCCACCGTGCATCTCCTTGGTGTGCGGCGCGCGCCGTACGCTCGTCCAAGTGGCGCTCAACGCACAGCAGTTGGTCGCGCGAAGCCTAGCTACTCGGCGGCTCGGGCGGAACAAGTGAAGGAAGCGTCAGGACTGCGGGCGGGCCAGGTGGCCGAGGTCCTCGTGACGCACGACGCGGGCGAGCGCCGTGGATCCGGCTATCTCGTCGGTCCGGGCACCGTCCTGACCGCCGCGCATGTCGTCGCGGGAGTCCGCCGCGCGCGGGTACGGTTCGACGCCGACCGCCCCGGCGAGTACATGAACGACGCTCAAGTGCTCTGGCATCACAAGGGTGTTGACGTCGCCGTGCTCGGCGTACCGTCGAGGGATTCCCTGTCGGTCAGCACCGCGCGCTTCGCCCGCGTTCCCGAGGACGACGTACTGCTGCGATGCAGTGCGGCGGGCTTCCCCCGCTTCACGTTGCGGGAGGGACAGGGCGGTTCGCGTTTTCGGGACTGCGAACACGTCCACGCGTCCTGTTCGGTGCCGGCCAACCGCCGTGAGGGGACGCTGGATCTACGGGTTCCCCCGCCCTCCCCCGCCGAGGCCGGCGCGCGGTCCGGTTCGCCCTGGGAGGGCATGTCAGGAGCCGCGGTGTTCAGCGACGGCCTGATCGTCGGCGTCGTCTCCCGCCACCACCTCACCGACGGGCGCGGCTGGAGGAGCTCCTGGGGCGCCGTCTGACGCCGGACGCTCTGCTGTGCGTCGGCGCACGGACGCGGACCGCTTCGACGTACGCGGCCGACGGTCAGCTGGAGCGCTATCTGGCGGCGGCCGAGCGCTACGCGGGGACGCACCCCTACGACGACGTGTCGTTCGGTCGCACCCCGCCGCTCGTCGGATCCCGCCCTCGCCGGGGCCGTGCGGGTCAGACCGGCGCGTGCGCTGATCGGATGGGATCCGCGCGGCGCGGATCTGTGCGCCGCGCTCGGCCGGGACGCCGACGTGGGCGACGCCGCCCGGGTGGAGGCGCTCCGGGCGCTGGCGCGCCTGAGGGACCCGCGCGCCGCCGACCTGTGCGCGGACCTCTGCGCGCAGCCCGCGCTCAGCGCGACACACCGCACCTGGATCACCATCCTGCTGGTCTCGCTCGGCGACCCGCGCGGAGCCGACCAGTACGCCCTGCTCGCCGCGGACGCCCGGCTCGGCCTCGCGCGCCGCCGACGCCTCATCAGGACGCTGGGCCGGCTCCCGTTCACCCGCGCGGGTGACCTGTGCGCCGAACTGGCATTGGACGCACGGCAGATGAGAGAGGTGCGGGCCGCCGCCGTCGAGGCGCTGCTGCACCGCTGCCCCGACGCGCGTGCCGTCTCCCTGGCCGCGGCGCTCTCCGTCGAGACCACGGCCGACCGTGCGTGAACTCGCTAGTCTGGAGGTTCCGT
Source organism: Streptomyces silaceus (assembly GCF_001419745.1). GTDB lineage: Bacteria > Actinomycetota > Actinomycetes > Streptomycetales > Streptomycetaceae > Streptomyces > Streptomyces silaceus. The sequence goes on from NZ_LIRJ01000373.1 coordinate 40,088, forward strand.
GTCTAGTGCATTCGGGGCAGGGGTTGGGGCCATGGTCCAGACTTGGTCGGTGTCCGGCGTCGAGGTGTCCGTCACTTCCAGACCGGAGCGGACGGTCGTACGCGTAGCGGGAAAGCTGCACCACAGCGCTGTCGTGGCCCTCCGGAAGCAGCTCTCCCATCTGTCCGACCAGGGCTACTGCCTGGTGCTCGACTTCAGCCACGTCTCGTTCCTGGGCTTCGCCGGGGTGGAGCTGGTCGAGGCCATGGCGGAGCAAGTGCGCTCCGTGGGCGGGGAGATGGAGGTGTGGGGAGCCCACGATCCGCGGCTGCGGGCCCTCCATCTGAGAGGTGGTCTGCGCTCCCTGCGGCTCAGGGACGGGGACGGCGCGCCGTCCGACGTCGCCGCCCAGGGACGTAATCAGCGGGTGCTGCGCGAGGCACTGGCCAGGGCACTGCATGCGACAGGCGCTCCGATGGGCAACGCCCAGATCCTGGACCCCGCGTCGGACGGTCTGCACATCACGGTCCAACGGGGCTTCCGGCAGCCGTTCCTGTCCTTCTTCCGCCATGTGCGGGTCAGCGGGCACGAGGAGCCGGCCGCGGGGCACGGGAGCAGCTGCGGCCTCGCGGCGCAGGAGCAGTCCCCCATCTTCGTGGAGGACGTGCGGTCCTCGCCCCTGTTCGTGGGGACGACGGCGCTGGACGTCCTCCAGGACGCGGGCGTGTTCGCCGTCGCGTCGCTGCCCGTCCTCAACGCGGCGAACGAGCTGACGGGGATGATCTCCACCCACCATGCCCGGCCCCTCACGTGGACCCCTGAGGCACGGGAGGAGCTGAAGCACGTGGCCCGGGCGGCCGGCCAGCTAGCGCAGTAGGCGGCCGGCTCGCGCAGCAGGGACGAACGGCCGGCGCCGGCAGCGCGTTGATCAGTCGGGCAGCGGAAGGGGCCGGGGCGGCAAGACGGCGGCACGCAGGCATCTGATCGCCAGTTGGGGCGCGTTGACGGCCCACTCCTTGGCCTCGGCGCCGGGCACCCGGCTGGAGGACCACACGGTCACGAGGAGTTTCGCCGCGGTCCTCAGCTGCTCGCGGGGGGCCTCGACGGCGGTGTCTGCGATGGCCTGCTCGGCCATGTCGCACAGGGCGGGATCTGTGGAGTTCCGGCGGCTGACACCGTGGATCAGGACGGTGTACAGCGTCATGAAGACATCGGCGTCCTCGGCGGCGAGTTCGATGGCGTCCTGGGCGTAGCGGACGAGTTCGGAGAGCCGCGTGAGCTGAAGACCCAGCTGCTCGCCGGCACCCTCGGTGCCGGATCCATGCTGAAACGGGGGTCGGTTCATGGGTCCTCACCCGCAGGAGTCTGGGCGGGTATGCGGGGCAGGTCCGACCCGTGAGTGGCAGCGCGCGAAGGACCCGACACAATTCTGCCCCATCTCCCGGATTGCCGGGATGAAACGGGGTGGTCCGGTCGCAGCGCGGTCCTGCCGGGGGCGCCAGTTCGCCGTGGGGCGCCGGTTGTGTCAGTACGGCCTCCGCTACGGCGGCGGTGCGAACCGGCCCCGGGCGAAGACCCCGTGCGGGTCCAGCGCGCCGGCGAGGCGCCGGTGGAGCTCCGGGTCCGCGGCGGCGGGCCGGGGGTGGTCGACGTCGGGGCGGTACGGGGGCCAGCCGTGGGCCGCGAAGGAGGCGTGCAGCCGGTCGAGGGTGCGGTGGGCGGCCGCGGTGGACGCGGCGTCGGCGGGGTCGAACCGGAGGGTGACCACGTGGTCGACGGTGTCGGCGTCCAGCACGTTCATGGTGATGCCGGGCCGGGCCGTCCCCTCCTCCAGGGCCGCATCGATCAGGGCGGCGGCCGTCTCGACCGCGGCCCCGTCGAAGGGAACCACCGGCAGGAACATCAGCAGTCCCCCGCGGCGGTCCAGGCAACGGGCGCAGCAGCCGCCGGTCTTGCGGCGGAAGAGCGCGTCGTCCGGGTCGTCGGCCCCCGCGTACGCCCCGTGCGCCTCGGCGTCGGCGGCGCCGGGCGGTCCTTCGGCCAGTGGGCAGGCGGCCTCGCGCAGGCGTGCGGCGAGGAGGTCGGCGAGGGCCGTGGTGAGGTCGGTGTCGCCGGTGAGGGCGAGGTGGGCCAGGTAGGCGTCGCCGGGGGTGCCGTCGGGTTTGCGGAGACCGTAGGTGCGGGCCGCGACCGGATCGTAGATCTTGGTGGTGGCGGGCACCAGACGGCCCGTCGTCCAGGCGCGCAGGGTGTCGACGGCGGTGGCGAGCCGGGCCGCCGGGAAGGTGGCGGGCAGGATCCGCACCGAGCGCGGCCGGGGCAGCAGACGGACCACGGCCGCGGTGACCACGGCCCAGGAGGCCTGGGTGAACAGGTGGTTGAGGGAGGCTCCGTGACCGTGCGGCTGGACCACGGCGGGCCCCTCCGGGGACGGCCACCAGCCGGTCCGTACGCGAACGCCGTCCGCGAGGACGAGTTCCAGTCCGGCCAGGTCCTCGGCGCGCGGCCGGTGCAGGCCGACGCCACGCTCCAGGATGTTGCCGATGACACTGGTGTGCCGGGAGGCCCCGGTGAGGTTGAGCATGCGGTCGGTGCCCGTCAGACGGGCACTCAGTTCGCCCTGGGTGACGCCGGGTTCGACGACGGCGTAGCCCCTGCGGGTGTCGACCTCGCGGATCCGGCCGAGGCCCGACAGGTCCAGGACGGCCGCGCCGTCGTCGACCGGCAGGGCCGAGCCCAGGCCCCAGTTCCGGCCGGTGGAGACCGGATGCAGAGGGGTACGGGCGGTGGCCGCGGCCCGTACGAGGTCGGCCACTTCGTCTCCCGTACGCGGCCGGAGGACCCCGGCGAGGCGGCGCGGCCGGAACCGGCCGGAGTCCGCCCCGGTGGGCCGGGGGGTGGTGGCGACCGCCTCGGCCCCGGGAGGGG
>NZ_LIRJ01000374.1 GCF_001419745.1 Streptomyces silaceus
CCCCTCCCACACCCGTCCCCCACACTTCCTCCACAACCGACCTCTCGAAGTTGAGCCGATGCCCACCCCGGGGGAGAAAAAATAGCGAGCGTTCTCTATTCTTTCAGTGGGCCGTCCGTGAGCGGGCGGGTACGAGGGAGGGAACGGGCATGTTCGTACAGCAGGAGATTCGGAAACCGGTGTCGGCCACGGCCTCGGCCAATGCCCCGGCTTCGGCCCCGGTTCCGGGGGCGGCCCCGGCGTCGGCGTCGGCCACGGCCTTCGCGGATGAGCTCTTCCGCCGGCTGCCCCGGGCCGACCAGCGCCGCTGGGCGCAGGCCTATCTGCAGGCGCTGCTGGTGACACCGGGCAAGAAGACGATGCGCCGCCTCGCGGCCTCCGTCTCGGACTCGCCCACCGCCTCCCAGGCACTGCACCAGTTCGTCAACGCCAGCCCGTGGCTCTGGTCGGAGGTGCGGGAGGACCTGATCTGGCAGGTCAACCGGTACGAGCGGCCCCGCGCCTGGACCATCGCGCCGGTCGTGCTGCCCAAGCGCGGCACCAAGTCCTGCGGGGTGCACCGCCGTTTCGCCCCGGAGCGCGGCCGGTCCGTCAGCTGCCAGCTGGCCCTCGGCGCGTTCCTGTCCACCGCGGCCGGGGAGATCCCCGTCGACTGGTCCCTGCATCTGCCGGGGCCGTGGCTGGACGACCCGGTCCTGCGCAGCCGCGCCCGGATCCCGGAGTCGGCGACGGCCCGTTCGGTGGCGGCCGGCGTCCTGAGCCTCGCCGACAACCTCACCGCCCGCAGCCCGCAGCGGCCGCTGCCGCTGGTGGCCGACATCGCCGGGCACGGCGACCCGGGCGAGCTCGTGCACGGACTGAGCGCGCGGGGACGGGAGTTCGTCGTCGCGGTCCCGGCCTCGCTGCCGCTCGTGCCCGACGGGCTGCCCCGGGGCCCGCGCCGTACCGAGCCCGCGCCCGCGCTGCCCGCCGAGCGCCTGCTGCGCGCGCAGGGCAGGGCGGCCGGCGGCGGCAGGCTGGGGTCCGCGTGGGTGCGGCTCGCCGGGGAGCGGCCCGCGGACCCGCGTCCGTACCGCCTCTTCACCGACCCGCGTCCCGGGCCGGGCGCCGCGCGCACCGGACAGCTGTGGATCACCAACATGGTCCACCGGCCCACCGAGGACCTCCTGCGCCTGATCGGCGCGCAGGCCGCCACCGCGGAGACCCTGCACACCCTGGCGGACGAGTTCGGTCTGTACGACTTCGAGGGCCGTTCCTTCCCCGGCTGGCACCACCACATGACCCTGGTGTCCGGTGCCTTCGCCTACCGCACCCTGACGACGGGCCACGCCCCGGCCACCGCGCTGCGCTCGGCCTGACCGCGCCGCTCGCCCACGACGAAGGCGGCGGACACCCCACCCCGGGTGTCCGCCGCCTTCGTCGTGTCAGGCCGGTACGCGTACCGCCCGCTGACGCGGCCCCGTCGCGCGCGCCGTGCCGGACACCTGGTGCGCGGTGCCTTCGGAGGACGGCCGCACGGCCCGGTGCGCCCGGCGCCGGGAGTCCGCGAGGCAGCCCGCCACGTCCTCCAGGCAGATGTCGAACCACTTCAGATACGTGCGGGTCCGCGCGGCGTCCGCGTAGTGCCGCCACACCCGGTCCACGCCGGCCACACCGCGCGCCGCCACCGACCGCAGGGCCGGCGGGCGCAGGGCGCTGACGGTGCCCGCGGTGACCAGCTCCTCGGCGTAGTGGGCGGACCGGGAGGCGCTGTGCGCCGCGGTGACCCACAGCAGCCGCGGCTCGGGGACGCCCGCCGCCGCGAGCGCGCCCCAGCGGGCCGAGCCGAAGGTCATGTCGTGCGTCTGGTGGGCGAGCCGGGCGGCGGCCAGGCCCGCGCGGCCCCGCAGCGCCTTGGCCTCGTCGGAGCCGATGAGGTCGAGGGCCGCGTCCACGCGGTCGTCCACGGCGGCCACCCCGAAGGCGATCAGCGCGGCGGGACCGGCGGGCACGCCCGGCCCTTGGGCGCGGCCCTCGGCCAGGCACCGCTCCAGACCGGCGAGGACGGCGTCGGCGACCTCCTCGTACCGCCGCGGTGCGTGCACGGCGGCGACCTCCACGCCGATGCCCTCGGCCAGGACCCCCGTGACCGCCGCGAGCGTGCCGGGCGCGCCGGGCAGCCGTACGACCAGGTTGGGCCGGTCCACGGCCGAGCGCAGCACGCGGGCCCCCGCGATCAGGGCCGGCACGTCCGCGTCCGCCCCCGCACGGACCGGCACGGACACCAGCCCGTCGCGCCCCGCGCTCTCGCGGTGCGCGGGCGCGAGCCGGTCGCACAGCTCACGGACCGCGTCCAGGTCCCCCGGGCCGACCGGCCCCAGCCGGACGCCGCTCGCCCCGCTCTCCCCCAGCAGCCGCCCGAGCGGGCCCGCGTCGGGATGCGCCTCCCCCGGGGCCGTCCCCTCGTGAGCGGCGTCCAGCCAGACGCTGACGCCCGTGCCGGACAGTCTCCTCACCGCATTCCTCATGGATGCGTTCCCCTCCCAAGACAACGCGACGTCAGATTCGTTCGAGCACGGCGCTGGTCCAGCTGAACCCCGCGCCCACCCCCACGAGCAGCACCCGCTCGCCCGGTGCGAGCCGGTCCTCGGCCAGGAGCCTGGCCAGGCCCGCGGGCTGGTCGCCCGCGCCGAGGTGACCGATCGTCAGGCCCCAGTCCTGGAGCGTGACCTCGGGCTGGATGCCCAGCGGGGCCAGGCACTGCAGCCGGGAGAGCTTGACGCCGAAGAAGGGCACGACCACGGCGGCCATGTCCGCCATCTCGGCCCCGGCCTCCGCCAGGCAGTTCTTGACCGCGGTGAGCATGCCGGTCTCGTTGCGGGTGGTGATCTCCTCGACCGGGTGGTGGCGCAGGAAGCCCTTCTTGCGCGCCACCAGGTCGAGCGGTCCGGCCTGTCCCGCGCTGTCCCGGAAGGGCTCCTCGCCCCGGTGCAGCCCTTCGAGAAGCGGCTGCGACCAGGACGCCGTGGCCACCAGGCGCAGCGGCCCGGGGCGCCGGGAGAGCAGGACGGCCGTGCCGGCGTCGCCGAAGGCCAGGCCGCGGTCGGTGGTCCAGCGCGGGAAGGCCGGGTCGGCGAACCGGTCGCCGGTGGTGACCAGGGCGGCACCGGTGTCGGGGACGGCGGTGAGCCGGGCCGCGGCCGTCTCCAGGGCGCTCACCCCGCCGTTGGACATCTGCCGCAGCTCGAAGGCCACGCACTCGCCGTGCCCGAGGACCTCGTGCTGGACATAGGCGGCGGTGTTCCAGAACTCCAGGCCCTGGTACCAGCAGTCGGCGTGGATGAGCAGCCCGACGTCGAGCGCGTCGTGGCCGCTCGCGGCGAGCGCCTCGCGGCCCGCGGCGACGGCGAGTTCGGGACCGCTGCGGTCCCGGCTCACCGACACCGACCGCTGCCGGGACGTCTCGGCCTCCTCGGCGCCGAACAATCCGGCCGCTACCGCGTCCCGGCTGCTCTGGAGCGTGCCGAGCTCCACGGCGGCGCTCTGCACGTAGATGTCGTGCCAGCGCACGGATCCCCGGGCCATCAGCGGTCGCCCCAGCTCGGGCTGGGCCCGAACCGGCGGGCCTCGGTGGCCTGCTCGTACGGCATGCCGGGCGGCATGTTGAGCACCTCCAGCTGGAAGCCGCCGACGCCCCGGAAGTAGACCCAGCGGTCGCCGTGGATCGGGCCGCCGTCCTCGATGAGCTGCGGCTCGCCGAGGACCTCGGCGCCGGGCGTGCGCGCCAGCCATGCGGCGGCCTCTGCCACGTCGTCGACGAAGAAGGCCAGGTGGTGGCCGCCGACGTCGCTGTTGCGCGGGCGCTCCACGCGCTGGCCCTCGATCGCGCAGGCGCTCAGTTCGAGGTTGGTGACCGGGCCGAGCCGGATCACGGCGGTCTCGATGCGGAAGGCGCGGTCGACGCCGAACTGGCGTGCCGCGAGGGCCTCGTCGACGGACCGGGCGGAGCGGTGGACGAGTTCGCCGCCCATCGGGCCGGTGAAGAAGTCGACCGCCTCGTCGAGGTCGGCGACGGTGTAGCCGACGTGGTCGACGCCGCGCGCGGTGGGCAGGCCGGGGCCGCTCCACTGCGGGGCGGGCCGGTAGAGGCGGGCCGGGGTCTCGCGCTCGTAGGGCAGCTCGGCCGCCACCTGGCGCAGTTCGAGCCGCAGGCCGCCGTCGGTGAGCACATGGATCCAGCGGTTGCCGGCCGTCGGGCCGTCCGCCTGCGTCTGCGGCTCGCCGAGGACGCGTACGCCGGGCTCCTCGCGCAGCCGGGCCAGGGCCTGGTCCAGGTCGCCGACGTGGATGCCGATGTGGTGACCGCCGACGTCGGTGAACCCGGGTACCTCGGTGCGCTGTTCGGGCGCGGTGTACTGGAACAGCTCCAGGTTGCTCACCGGGCCGAACCTGAGCATCGCGATGTGCGCGCTGGCGCGCGGGTGGACGCCGAGCTGGCGCGTCATCCAGTCGCTGTCGGGTTCCTCGACCGGGCCGAGCCGGTAGAGCAGTTCGGCGCCGAGGACCCGGGTGAAGAGGTCCACCGCCCGGTCGAGGTCGGGCACGGTGTACGCGAAGTGGTCGACGTTGCGGACGGTCGGGATGCGGGCGGCGGTGGGCGCCGCGGTCGCCGGAGGTGCTGACACGGTGGGCTCCAGGGGAGGTCGGAGGGGCGGGGCTCAGACGCGGCCGGCGTCGGCGGCGTTGGCGACGGCGGCGGTCAGCGCCATGCCGCCGTCGACGAGGGTCGAGGTGCCGGTGGTGTACGCGGCGGCGGGCGAGGCCAGGTAGGCGACGAGCGCGGCCACTTCCTCCGGCCGGCCCGGACGGCGGGCCGGGATCGCGGGGCGGGCGATCCGCGCGGCGTCCATGCCGGTGGGCACGTTGTTCATGGGCGTGGCGGTCTCGCCGGGCGCGACCGCGTTGACCGTGATGTCGTGCGCGGCGAGGTCGAGGGCCATGGCCTTGGTGAGCGCCCCGAGGCCGCCCTTGGCGGCGCAGTAGGTGCTGCCCTCGCCGATCGGCAGGTGCTCGTGGACGCTGGTGATGTTGATGATGCGGCCGCCCCGGCCCTGCTCGATCATGTGCCGCGCGGCCACCTGGGAGAGGTGGAAGGGGCTCGTCAGATTGACCGTGAGCACGCGCTGCCAGTCCTGGAGGGTCTCCTCGGTCACGGACGCGCGCCGGTTGATCCCGGCGTTGTTGACGAGCACGTCGATGCCGCCGACGGCGGCGACGGTCTCGCCGAGCGCCGCGCCCGCGGCCTCGGGGTCGGACAGGTCAAGGCCGAGCGTGTGGGCCGCTACGCCGTGCTCGGCGGCGAGGGTGTCGGCGAGTTCCTTGGCGGCGTCGGCCTGCCGGCCGTAACCGACCACCAGGTCGAAGCCGGCCGCGCCCAGGGCCCGGGCCACGGCGGCGCCGATGCCCGAACTGGCTCCGGTGACGAAGGCGATGGGTCGGGACATGAGGGTGCCTTTCTGGGAGGTACGAGGAAGGGGGGCGAGGGAGGAGGCGGCCCCGGCCCCGCCCCCCGCGCCGCGCGGGGTCACGGCGCGGGGGTCAGGTGTGCGG
>NZ_LIRJ01000375.1 GCF_001419745.1 Streptomyces silaceus
CCCTGGGGGGGATGGTGGCTCTGCGTACGAGGGGCCAGGGGGCCCGGCCCACGGGTACTGGGCTACTTATACGCGGCAAACGCCTTCGTAAACGCGAGCGGCTGCTGCTCGATCGAACTGCACGTCGGCTGGGCGGAGTCGGAGGCTCCGCCGGGGCAGGCCTTGTCGCGGGTCGAGGACCACATCGACAGCTGGCCCATGCCCTTGGTCTTGGCGAACTTCACCAGCTGGGCCGCGTCGTCGACCGTGAAGACCTCGGTGGCGACGTCGTTGACGCCGATCATCGGGGTGACGGCGACGGCCTGCCACGCGGCCTTGTCGGAGAGGCCGAGCGCGGTCTTGACCTGCTTCTGCGTGGCGGTGGCGGCCTGGACCGCATACGTGCCCATGTCGCCGCTGTAGGCGGGCCCGTAGTCCATCGCCATCACGTTGACGGCCGAGATCTTCACGCCGTTCTTCTTGGCGTTGGCGAGCAGGTCGACGCCGGGCCGGGTCAGCCCCTCGGGCATCACGGGCAGCGTGAAGGAGACGTCCAGGCCCGGGTGCTGCTTCTGGAGCGTGGCGACGGCCTGGGCGCGGCGGGTGTTGGCGGCGGTGTCCGGCAGGGCCGCGCCCTCGATGTCGAAGTCGACCTTGGTCAGCTTGTACGTGTCGACGACCTTGCCGTACGCCTTCGCGAGGGAGGCGGCGCTGTCGCACTTCAGGCCCAGCTCGGAGCCGGCGGCGCCGCCGAAGGAGACGCGGACGTCGCCGCCCTTGGCCCGCAGGGCGCCTATCTGCGAGGCCACCTTGTCGTCGCCGAGTCCGGTGGCGCCGCCCCAGAGCGGCTCGCAGCCGCCGCCGGAGGTGATGAAGGCGAGGTTGAACTCCTTCACGCCGGTCTTCCGCGCGGTGTCGACGAGGTCGTAGGCGGGGGCGAGCGAGGTGTCCACGAAGGGCGCGAACTTCGCGGCAGCCCCGGCCTTGACCTTGGTCTTGGCCGGGGCCTTCTTCGCCGGGGCGGCCTTGGTCGCGAGGGCCGTGCCGGAGAAGAGGAAGGCGCCACCGCCGACGAGTGACGCGGCGACGAGCCCGCCGACGACCTTGGTCCGGGTGCTCGTCGTGCGCCGGTGCGTGCTGCTCATGACGTGCCTGCCTTAGCTGTACGGGGGTGGGGGTGCGGCAGCACGTTAGCCTCGCGTGGGCGCGACAAAACGGGTAACTCCCGCCCGGAGCGCGGATCTTAGGGCGCCCTTAAGGGAGAGATCGGGGGCGGTTAATGGTCGTGCGTCTGCGGGCCGTCGGTGGCTGGTCGCGCAGTTCCCCGCGCCCCTGAAGGGGCCTTCGACGAGGCCCCCGTAAGGGGTGCGGGAGCGAGCAACCCAGAACGCGCCCGCAGGGAGCCCGCTCAGCCCGGGCTCGGAGCCCGCTTTCGGCGGCGTACGGCGACGCTCCGGTGTCCCCGGCGCCCCTCCGCCGGACGGCGGGAGTCCAGCTGGATCCAGACGCGGACCTCCGTCCCCCCGAGGACCGAGCTGCCGATCCGTACGTCGCCGCCCGTCGACTCGGCGAGACGGCGCACGATGTCGAGGCCGAGCCCGGTGGAGCCGTCCTCGCCCGAACCCGCCCCGCGGGCCAGCGCCGCCTCGGGGTCGGCGATGCCCGCCCCCGCGTCGGAGACGAGGACGATCACCGCGTCCTCGCCGCTGTGCACGTCCACCGCGAACGCCGTGCCCTCGCGCGTGTGCCGGAAGACGTTGCCGAGCAACGCGTCGAGCGCGGCGACCAGTTCGGGCCTGGCCACCGGTATCCGCACCGGCCGGTCCACGCCCGCCACCCGGACCTCGCGGCCCTCGTCCTCGGCGAGCGCCGACCAGAAGGCCATCCGCTCCCGGATCACCTCGGCGGCGTCGCAGCCCGCGCCGGGTCCCGCCGTCGCCGTCTGCGGCTTGGCGTCGCGCGCGGTACGGATGATCGTGTCGACCTCGCGCTCCAGGCGCTCCACGGCGGTGCGGGTCTGTTCGGCGGCGGGCCCGTCGCCGAGCGAGGCCGCGTTGAGGCGCAGGACGGTCAGGGGCGTACGGAGGCGGTGCGAGAGGTCGGCCGCCAGCTCCCGCTCGTTGGCGAGGAGCCGGACGACCTGGTCCGCCATCGAGTTGAACGCCACCGCGGCCAGCCGCAGCTCGGTCGGGCCCTCCTCGGGCACCCGCGCCCCGAGCTTGCCCTCGCCGAGGTCGTGCGCGGCGCCGACCAGGCGTTTGGCCGGCTGGACCATGCGTACGCCGAGCCGGTCGGCGACCGCGACCGAGCCGATGACGAGCGCGATGCCGACGCCCGCGAGCACCAGCCACGCCGTCGTCACGCCGTTGCTGATCTCGTCCTCCGGCACGAAGATCTCCACGACCGCCGTGCCGGAGCTGAGCGCGGTCGGCTGGAGCACCACGAAGCCGCCCGGCACCTCGGTGGTCCTGGCCCGGCCCTTCCTGCGGGTCTCCTCGACGGCGCGCGCCTCGGCCCGCGGCTCGCCGACCTCGAAGGCGGGGGCGTCGTCGACGGCGGGGACGTAGACGGCCATCCGCCCGTCGCCGCCCGCCTCCGACGAGGCGACGGCCCGGGTGAGCTCGCCGCGGTCGGTGGTGATGGAGAGGGTGGGGCCCATGCCCGCGCCGTGCCGCTCCGCGTTCGAGATGGCGCGGTCCCTGGCCATCTCCTTGACGACGAGGCCGAGCGGCACCGCGAAGGCGACCACGACCATCACCGTGACGGCGAGGCAGACCTTGACGAGGGCCCACCTCACAGCGGTGGCTCCGGCAGCGGCGGCTCCAGCTTCACACCGACGCCGCGCAAGGTGTGCAGATACCGCGGGCGCGCGGCGGTCTCGCCCAACTTCCGCCGCAGCCACGACAGATGGACGTCGATGGTCTGGTCGTCGCCGTAGGACTGCTGCCAGACCTCGGCGAGGAGTTCCTTGCGCGGCACGACGACGCCGGGGCGCCCGGCGAGGAAGGCGAGCAGGTCGAACTCGCGCCGGGTCAGGTCGAGCCGCGTCCCGTCCAGCTCGGCCTGGCGCCGCAGCGGGTCGATGGAGAGCCCGCCGACCTGGAGCACGTCGCTCGGCGGCACCTCCCCGGCGGGGACGCGCGAGCGGCGCAGGACGGCGGCCATGCGGGCCGACAGGTGCTCGACGGAGAACGGCTTGGTGAGGTAGTCGTCGGCGCCGTCGTTCAGGAGCCGTACGATCTCCGCCTCGTCGTCCCGCGCGGTGGCGATGATCACGGGTACGTCGGTGATGCCGCGCAGCATCTTCAGCGCCTCCGACCCGTCGAGGTCGGGCAGACCGAGATCCAGGATCACCACGTCAAAGCGGAAATGGGCGACCTCGCGCAGCGCCTCCAGAGCCGTGCCGACGCTGCGCACGGTGTGCGAGGCCTCGGTCAGGTGCCGGATGAGGGCGGAGCGTACGAACTGGTCATCCTCGACGACGAGCACACTTGCCATGGGCGGCACCGTACGCCATACGGCGGAACGCGGTCCTCCCCGGGACGGCCCGCCCGGCGGTGCCCCGGGATGCGCACGCCCCGGGGGACAGGGGCGCGCCGCGTGGTGCAGTATGGCCCGCGATGCACAGAGGACTCGTACACACCATCGCGTGGTCGCTCGCCACGGGCGCGGCGGTCACGCTGTCCTGGTGGGGCGTCCACACGGTGATGGCGGGCACCGTCTACGACCCGCCGCGCGCCCTGCCGCTCGCGGCGGACGACGGCGACGGGAGCGAGCACGCGGAGCCGCTGGCCTCCTCGACGCACCGCTCCGAGCCACCGCGGACGGGGAAGCCGACGCAGTCCACGAAGCCGTCGAAGAGCCCCCGGAAGACCACCGAACCGTCCGAGAAGCCCTCGAACACGCCCTCCGCTCCCCCGCCGGCCGGCTCCGGCACGGGGACGGTCAAGGGCTACAACACCGACGGCGGCCGGGTCGTCTTCGCCCTCGGCGAGGACTCCGCGACGCTGGTCTCGGCGACCCCGGCGGCCGGCTGGTCGGTGCAGACGTGGAAGCAGGACAAGTGGATCCGCGTGGAGTTCACGGCGGGCGCGGCCAAGCTGTCGGTGTTCTGCACCTGGCACGACACCGCGCCCCGGGTGGAGATCAACAAGTACTGACGCGGCGCGGGGGCGGGCGCGTCAGCGGAACACCGACGGCGGCGGCGCCGGCGAGGCGACCGCGCTCGCGTCCGTGACGGCGGCCGCTCCCCCGCTGAAGTCCCGCAGCCCCCGGCCGTGTTCGACCCTGCCGGGGTGCGGGTCGCCCGCACAGCGCCGGGTCAGCTCGGCGATCGGCAGCGGGCGGTCGGAGCCGAGCAGGACGGCGTTGCCGAAGCGCTTGCCGCGCAGCACCGCAGGGTCGGCGACGAGCGCGAGCTCGGGGAAGAGGGCGGCGGCGGTGGCGAGCTGGCCGCGCAGGTGCGCCAGCGGCGGGCCGTCGGCGAGGTTGGCGACGTAGTACCCGCCGGGTGCCAGTGCCCGGCGCACGTCGGTGAGGAATTCCGTGCTGGTGAGGTGAGCGGGGGTGCGGGCCCCGCTGAAGACGTCGGCGATGACGAGGTCGGCCCAGCCGTCGGGGACCTTCGCGAGCCCTTCGCGGGCGTCGGTGCCGCGCACCCGCACGCGGGCCTGCGGGTCCAACGGCAGTTCGCGGCGGACGAGTTGGACGAGGGCGGTGTCGCGCTCGACGACCTGCTGGGTGGAGCGGGGGCGGGTCGCTGCCATGTAGCGGGCGAGGGTGAAGGCGCCGCCGCCGAGGTGGAGGGCCTGGACCGGTTTTCCCGGGGGTGCCGCGAGGTCGGCGATGTGGCCGATCCTGCGCTGGTACTCGAAGTCGAGGTACGCGGGGTCGTCGAGGTCGACGTGGGACTGCGGGGCGCCGTCCACGAGCAGCGTCCAGGCGCGCGGCCTGTCCCGGTCCGGCATCAGCTCGGCGAGCCCGCCGTCCACCTTCTCGACGACGGCCTCCCGCGCTTCCCGGGACCGCTTGTTCCTTGCCATCCGGCCATTATCGGCGTACGCCGCCGGGGTGGCCCGATGACCTTGGGGCAGGGCGCCGGGGCGGGGCTCAGCGGCAGTTGTCCGCGGCCTCGATGGTGCGGGCGGCCTGGCCGAGCGCGGCCCGCAGGACGGCCGGGTCGGTGACGGGGTCGCCGCCCGGGGGCAGCAGCCAGCCGGTGCCCGCGACGGGCGGCTCGGGCACGACGGGGCCGGGCTCCGGCGTCACGTACACGCTCATGCCGCGGCCGAAGGTCTGGGTGCAGGCGCTGCCCGGCAGGTCCCAGCCGTCGGCGGTGCCGGGCGGCACCAGGAAGCCGAGGGTGTCGCAGCTGCCGTCGTGCAGGACGGGGCCGACGGTGTCGCCCGCGCCCCGGCGCAGGATGTCGACCGCTTCGAGGCCCTGGCGCGCGGGGACCGTGACGAGGTCACAACACTCGTCGTCGCAGGAGGCGGTGCCCGGGGGCGAGGCACTGCCGTCCTGGGTGGGCCGATGCCGTGCCGTCGTCAGTGAAGCCGGGGACGCGTCGCTCTCCGCACGCGAGTCGCTGTTCTCCATGCCGATCTCCAACAAGGGGACCCCTCCTCGCCGTGCGGGAGCCGCGTGACTCCCGCTCCTCACGGTTCAACGCGGACAGGCGTCAACAGGCACTGCGGCACGCCGCCGCAAAGGATGGCAGTTCATGGCAGATCACGGATGAGATATCCGGTTTGTAGCCAAACACCGCGTGCCGGACCTGTCACAGCGGGTACGTTCGTGCTCCGCCGGAACAGGGGCAGCCCCGCGAGATCCCTTACGCGGGCGCGGCGTCCGGTGCGCGAGCGTGCGCACGGTCCGGCACGATCCGCACGAGAGGGTCCGGCCATGGCGTCGTCATCGATGGCATCGTCAACTCAGTCCCCCCGACCGAACCTCGCCTTCCGGCAGCTCCGCGGACAGCGCTCGCCCGGCGAGTTCGCCGCCGCGGTGCGGCGGGCCGCCCGGGAGATCGGTGAGCGGGTCAGCTGCGACGCCCGCTACATCGGGCGCGTGGAAGCGGGCGAGATCCGCTGCCCCAACTACGCCTACGAGCGGGTGTTCCTGCACATGTTCCCGGGCCGGACGCTGACCGACCTGGGGTTCGCCCCCCGGTCGGTGGTGCGCGGCAGGGGGGCGCGCACCGAACCCGACGCGCCCCCGGTCCACTCCGACACCGACTTGCCGGTCACCGTCCCGGCACAGACCCCGATCCCGTTGTACGAGTCCCATCCGTCCGGGTCCGACCCCCGCGCCTGCGATCCGTACGCGATCCAGACTCACGAGGAGAGCGACGTGCAGCGTCGCGCGTTCATGACCGGCTCCACGGCCACCGTGGCGGCCGCGCTCGGACCCATCGGCCTCACCCTGGGCGGCCCGGCGGAGGCGGCCGCCCTGCGCGGGCGCCGGGTCGGCGAGGCCGAGGTCGGCGCGGTCGAGGCGGCCGTGCGCAAGATCAGGCTGCTCGACGACCGGCACGGCGCCGACGGCCTCTACCGCCGGGCGGCGGCCCCGCTGCGCACCGCCTACACCCTGCTGGACGCGGGGACGACGTCGCGGCAGTCCACCTCGGACCGGCTGCACTCGGGCGCCGGCGAGCTCGCCATCTCGGTCGGCTGGCTGGCGCACGACTCCGGCCGCTTCGAGGACGCCCGCTCGCACTACGCCGAGGCCCTCGCCACGGCGCGGGTCTCCGGCGACTCCGCCCTGGAGGCGCACGCCTTCTGCAACGCCGCCTTCCTCGCGCGGGACGCGGGGCGGCCCCGGGAGGCGGTGCGGGCGGCGCAGGCGGCCCGGCGCGTGGCCCAGCACCTCGGCTCGCACCGGCTGCTCTCGCTGATCGCGCTGCGGGAGGCCGGGGGCTGGGCGGGGCTCGGCGACCGCTCGGGGTGCGAGCAGTCGCTGACCCGGGCGCACGCCCTGTTCGACCGCGGCACCTGCGAGGCCGCCCCGGAGTGGATGAGCTTCTACGGTCCGGCCGAGCTGTCGGGCCTGGAGGCCCAGTGCTGGTCGGCCCTCGGCGACTGGAGCCGGGCCGCGGGGCACGCGCGGCACGCGGCGGCGACCGCCTCCGCGCAGACCCCGCAGTTCACCCGGAACATCGCGCTCTATACCGCCGAGCTCGCCGACGACCTGGCCCGCGCGGGCCGCCCCGACGAGGCGGCGACGGCGGGGCTGCGGGTCCTCGCGCTCCTGGACGAGGTGCAGTCCTCCCGCATCCAGTCGATGCTCGCCACGACGGCACGGGTGCTGCTGCCGCACCGCAGGGCCTCGGGCGTGGGCGGCTTCCTGGAGCGGCACGCGTCCCTGCCGCGCGCCGTGTAGGCGTACGCCCGCGGCGGGCTAGGCCAGGTGGCCCGTCTCGTTCCACGACTCGACGGCGGGCTCTCCGTAGGCCCAGCCGAGGGTCGACAGGGAGGTCGGGTTGAGGCGGATGCGGGCGGCGAACTCGATGCCGAGGCCGAGCCAGCGCGCGCCGATCACGCGCAGGATGTGGCCGTGCGCGAAGACCAGCACGTCGCGGTCGGCGCTCCTGGCCCACTCCACGACCTCGTCCGCGCGCGCGGCGACCTGCGCCAGCGTCTCGCCCCCGGGGACGCCGTCCCGCCAGATGAACCAGCCGGGGCGGACCGCCTGGATGTCGGCCGGGGTCATGCCGTCGTAGACGCCGTAGTCGAACTCCATGAGCGCGTCCCAGGTGGTGGCGCGGTCCCCGAAGCCGGCGATCTCGCAGGTCTCCCGCGCGCGGGAGAGCGGGCTGGTGCGCACCTCGACGTCCGGGAGGCCGTCGTAGGGCGCGCGGTGCAGCCGCTCGCCCAGGAGCTTGGCGCCGCGGCGGCCCTCCTCCAGGAGCGGGATGTCCGTCCTGCCGGTGTGCTTGCCGGACAGCGACCATTCCGTCTGTCCGTGCCGGGCCAGCAGGATGCGGGGTGCCATGGGGAACTCTCCAATGTCGTACGCGTGAACCTCGGGCAACGCCGCCCGGACGGGACTTTTGCCGCCTTTGCGGACAGACGGCGCTCACCCCCTCCATCATCGCCCACCGTTCCGCGACCGCTCGCCGGGCCTGGCAACCCGGCCGCCGATCTCTGCGTCTAAGACGACCGGAGGACGCCTCGACGGCCATCGCGTACGCCGTAAAGTGAGGCCGCGGCATACGCCGCATGAACAGCTATGAGTGGGGGATCGACCGGATGCCGAAGAGCGCCGCACCGGGCACCGGGGGCATAGCCGGACACCGTCTTCGCTGGTGGACGGAGCTGCCGCTGATCGTCCTGGTGTACGCCGCCTACTCCGCCGGCCGGCTCCTGGCCCGCGGGGACGTGTCGACCGCCGTCGACCACGGCATCGGCATCCTCAGAGCCGAGCAGTTCCTGCGGCTCAACGCGGAGAGCCCGCTGAACCGTCTCTTCACGGCCCACGCCTGGATCGGCGTCCCCGCGGACTTCTGGTACGCCTCGCTGCACTACCTCGTCACGCCCGCCGTGCTGATCTGGCTGTTCCGCAGCCGGGCGGTCCACTACCGGGCCGCGCGCGCGTGGCTGATGACCTCCACCCTGATCGGCCTGGTCGGCTTCACGCTGCTGCCGACCTGTCCGCCGCGGCTGCTCGACGCGAGCCACGGCTTCGTCGACACCATGGCGCAGTTCAGCGACTACGGCTGGTGGGGCGGCGAGGCGAGCGCGCCGCGGGGCATGGGCGGCATGACCAACCAGTACGCGGCGATGCCCAGCCTGCACGTGGGGTGGGCGCTGTGGTGCGGCGTGATGCTGTGGCGGCACGGGCGCTCGCCGCTGACCCGGGTGGCCGCGGTCGCCTACCCGCTGATCACCACGCTCGTCGTGATGGGCACCGCCAACCACTACTTCTTCGACGCGCTCGCGGGCGCCGTCGTGATGGGGGTCGGGCTGCTGCTCGTGCGGCCCGTGCAGCGGCTCACGGACCCGGTCATGACCCGCCTGCGGAACCGTTTCATGCGGCCCGTCACGCGGCCCGCCGAGGGCACCTCCGCCCCAGAGCCCTCAATTGTCAGTGCCGGGTGCCAGACTTCGGCGGGTGAGCGAATTCCCCGACAGCGCAAGCAAAGTGCCGGCCCCGGCACCGAGCCGAGTGCCCGGCCCGCCGAAGCGGGGGACGGCACTCCGGCAGCGGCTCGCTGAGCTGCGCGGCCCCGACGTCCCCGCCCGGCCGCTGGACGCCCGGGCCCTCGCCGCGCTCGCGGCCAACCCGGGGTGCAGACGGCGCGCGCTGCTCGACGGCGCGGGCGTGGACAAGACCGCGCTCGCGCAGTCGCTCGGCACGGCCTCCGGCTTCGGTCAGTCCCAGTTCGCGTTCATGCGGGGCAATGCCTTCGAGGCGCGGGTCAAGGCCGACGGCGGCGCGGAGCTGCTGCGCCTGACGCACGCACGCCTGGGCGGCGGGCCCGAGCCGGTGCCGGGCGAGTCCGCCGTTCCCGATCTGTCGGCGGCCGGTCCCGAGGGCCGCGCGGCACGCACGGCGCTGGCCCTGCGCGAGGCCACCGGGGCCGGCACCTGGACGCTCCTCGACCACCCCATGCTGTCGCTGGACGTCGCGGGGACGCCCGCCTTCCTGGAGCCGGACGCCGTGGTCGTCCAGCCGGACGGCGGCTGGGCCGTCGTCGAGATCAAGTCCTTCCCGATGATCGACGGTTCGGCGGACGCGGCGAAGGTCGGCGCGGCCGCCCGCCAGTCCGCGGTGTACGCGCTGGCGCTGGAGCGGGTGGCCGAGCACATGGACCCGGCGCCCCGCATCCGCCACCACGTCCTGCTCGTCTGCCCCAAGGACTTCTCCAACCAGCCGACGGCGTCCGCGATCGACGTCCGCAAGCAGCTCTCGGTGACCCGGCGCCAGCTGGCCCGGCTGACCCGCGTCGAGGACATCGCGGCGCAGCTCCCGCCGGACACGACGTTCGACGTGCGGCGCCCCGCGGCCGAGCTGACGGAGGCGGTCGAGGCGGTCCCCGCGACGTACGCGCCGGAGTGCCTGGCCGCCTGCGAGCTGGCCTTCCACTGCCGCGACCGGGCCCGTGAGGAGGGCGAGGTGACGTCGCTCGGCCGGGCGATCCGCGGCGAGCTCGGCGGTCTGACGTCCATCGGCGAGATCCTCGCGGCGGCGGCCGGTGAAGCGGGCGACCCGGCGGACCCCGCGGTGGCGGCGCTGCGCAGGGCGGCGGGGCTGCGGGCCGAGGCGCTGGCGGGCGCGGGGGCCCGGGAAGGCGCGGCGTGCTGAGCCCCGCGCCGCGGCAGGCGCCGCACGGAACCGGTCCGCGGACAGAGAGGTCCCGCAGCACATGTCACTGATCGACAGCCTCGCCCGACTGGAGGCGGTCACCACGGGGCGGGCCCAGCCGAGGGCGACGGTCCGCCACCGGCACATCTCCCAGCGCCCCCTCGTCCTCGTCCCGCTCATCACCGCGGGCGAGGCGGGCGCCCCGCTCGGCGCCCTCGTCGGCACCGAGCGGACCTCGCCCCGGCTCCTGGTCGTCCCGCAGCCCCGCGACCGCGACCTGCGCTTCGCGTTCCTCGCGGAGCTCGCCGAGATCGTCCTGCCGTACGTCGACGGCTTCGCGGACGACGTGGAGGCGGCCGAGCGCAGCGAGACCGACCCCGAGACGGGCAAGCGCGTCAAGGTCGAGGTCGACCTGTGCGCGGACGCCCCGCAGCTGATCGTGCCGAGCCGCGCGGGCATCGAGTTCGTGCGGCTCCTCGGCCGCTCCATGCGCTTCCGCCGCACCGCCGAGCAGGACCCCGAGACGCCCTATCCGGCGCCGCCCCGCGTCCCGCTCCTCGGCCGCTGGCTCACGCACTTCGGGGAGCGCGCCCGCGTCCCCGGCTCGGCGCTGCTGACCGCCATGACGGAGCTGCTCTCGCGGCACTGGGCGACCGGCCAGTCGAGCCTGGAGGACCAGCACCTGGGCGCGCTGCTCGCCTGGATCGAGGCACCGGAGGGCACCTCGGGCGCCGAGGCCGCGCTCCGCGCCGAGCTGGCCCGCGACGGGGACGGCCAGCTGCTGTGCCCGCCGGCGGGCCCGGCGACGGACCCGGCGTTCGACAACGACCTGCTGGCCCCGGCCATGGAGCGCTACGACCGCGCGCGCGGCGCCCTGGCGGCCGCCGAGGACGGCGTCGAGGCGGACGAGCGGCTGGGGCGGCTGACCGCGGCCGAGCGGGAGATCCACGCGCTGATCGACAGCAGGACCCGCCCCACCTGGGACGCCGTGTGGCGCGGCCTCGACGCGCTGTGCACGCTCCCCGAGGCGGCGCACGCCGCGGACCGGTGGACCCGCGACCGCTGGTCGTTCACCGGCCACCGCGACCGCGTGACGGCGGGCGAGCCGCCGCAGCCCCGGGTCGACGACGCGGTCACCGCGGCGAACAAGCTGGCCACGCGCGAGCGCGAGCAGGCCCGCCTGGACGCCCAGGAGGCCCTGGACGACCCGCTGGTGATGGCGGGCC
This sequence comes from Streptomyces silaceus, assembly GCF_001419745.1. Taxonomy (GTDB): domain Bacteria; phylum Actinomycetota; class Actinomycetes; order Streptomycetales; family Streptomycetaceae; genus Streptomyces; species Streptomyces silaceus. The sequence continues at coordinate 11,511 of NZ_LIRJ01000375.1, forward strand.
GGCGCCTGGCGGGCGAGGCGTTCGCCGGCGAGGTGACGGAGGTCGTCATGGCGTACAGCGAGGCCAAGAGCCCGCGCCCGCGCCCCCTGGTCACCGTCCGCACGGACGACCGTCCCCACCTCGGCGAGCGCACGAAGGTGTTCCGCTCCCTCGGCGGCAAGCCGCAGACGGCGGAGTTCGTGGCGTACGAGGCGGCGGGCTCCGTCGTGCTGCGCCTGACCGACAAGATGGGCCGCGGCAAGGAGCCCGAGCCGGGCTCGGTCCCCGAGAAGGGCGACCGGATCTGCTGGACGCTCTTCGAGCACGAGCAGCGCGGCGGCCCCAAGCTGCCCGACCCGGAGAACACCCCGTGGACGCACGGCGGCCCGCCGTCGGACGCCGCGGAGAGCCCCGACCCCGTGACCGCGGAGGACACCCTGTGATCCAGCTCGCCCCGCCCGCGGGCGGCACGTTCGACCCCGGCGCCGAGGCCGCGCGCGCCACGGAGGCGATCCTCCACGACACGCTGCACGGCACGCACCGCGGTGTCGTCGTCGACTCGCCGCCGGGCGCGGGGAAGTCGACGCTGGTGGTCCGCGCCGCGCGCGAACTGGCCGCGGCGGGCCGCCCGCTGATGGTGATCGCGCAGACGAACGCGCAGGTGGACGACCTGGTCCTGCGGCTCGCCGAGAAGGACCCGGAGCTGCCGGTGGGCCGGCTGCACAGCAGCGACCCCGATCCGTACGACAAGGCGCTCGACGACCTGGCGAACGTACGCAAGTCCACGAAGGCGGGCGATCTGGCGGGCCTCGACGTCGTCATCTCGACGGCCGCGAAGTGGGCGCACGTCAAGGACGTGGAGCCGTGGGGGCACGCCATCGTCGACGAGGCGTACCAGATGCGGTCGGACGCGCTGCTCGCGGTGGCGGGGCTCTTCGAGCGGGCGCTGTTCGTGGGCGACCCGGGGCAGCTGGACCCGTTCGCGATCGTCGGCGCGGAGCAGTGGGCCGGTCTGTCGTACGACCCCTCGGCCTCCGCGGTGAGCACGCTCCTCGCCCACAACCCCGAGCTGCCGCAGCATCGCCTGCCGGTGTCCTGGCGGCTGCCCGCCTCGGCCGCGCCGCTGGTCTCGGACGCCTTCTATCCGTACACGCCCTTCCGCAGCGGCACGGACCACGGGGACCGCTCGCTCACGTTCGCGGTGCCGTCGGACGGTTCGGGCCCGGACCGGGTGATCGACGAGGCGGCGGAGTCGGGGTGGGGGCTCTTGGAGCTGCCCGCGCGGAACACGCCGCGCACGGACCCGGAGGCGGTCCGCGCGCTGGCCCGGGTCGTCCGCCGCCTCCTGGACCGGGGCGGCGCGGCCACCTCGGAGCGCGGCCCCGACCCGACGCCGCTCACCGCCGACCGCGTCGCCGTCGGCACGGCCCACCGCGACCAGGCGGCGGCGGTCCGCGCCGCGCTCGCCGACCTCGGCGTCACGGACGTCACGGTGGACACGGCGAACCGCCTGCAGGGCCGTGAGTACGACGTGACGGTCGTCCTGCACCCGCTCTCGGGCCGCCCCGACGCGACGGCGTTCCACCTGGAGACGGGCCGCCTGTGCGTGCTGGCCTCGCGCCACCGGCACGCCTGCATCGTGGTCTGCCGGGCGGGCGTCAGCGAGCTCCTGGACGACCATCCGTCCACGGAGCCGGTCCAGTTGGGTGTCACCGTGAAGTTCCCCGACGGCTGGGAGGCGAACCACGCGGTGCTGGCGCGGCTCTCGGAGCACCGGGTGACGTGGCCACGTTAGGGGCGCGGGCCCGCACCCCCGCGCCCCCCGACGAGCCCTCGGCCCACTTGTGCGGCAAGGGACAATGGGAGATGGCCGGACGCCGGACAGACGGCCCGCACCGTATGAGGAGGACGAATTATGGCGGAGCCCGAGCGGCCCCGGAGCGAGCAGCGCATGCGACCCGCGCCCCTGCTCTTCGAGCCGGCGGAAGCCACCGCCGACCCCGAGCACTTCTTCGACCTGGAGTCGATCGAGGACCCGCGCGAGCTCCTGGACCGTGCGACGGAGCTGACGCACGCGTTCCGCGCCGCGACGGACCGGTCCGTCGAGTTCCAGGCGATCGCGGCCGCCCAGCTCGCCGATCCGCGCCGCTTCGACCGTCTGACGCCCGCGCTGATCGCGGAGCGCGCGGAGTGGACCGAGGACTACGCGAAGAAGATGGTCGAGTTCGGGCGTGACCTGCTGCGCGGGGGCGCCGAGAAGGCGTAGCGCGAGGCGGGAGAGGCCGGCCCGAGGCGGCCGGCGAGCGCCGGAACCGGGGATTCACAAGATCTTCCGGCATATGCCACGGGGCAAGATACTCCTCGCCACCCCCGACTGTCCCGGTTTTCGGAAACTCTCGGAAACGGAATGCTCACTACCGGTAGATGTAGAGGGTATGAACAGCAGCCTCTCCCTCCACGGCCCGTCGCCGGTGCCCGCCGCCCCGGACC
>NZ_LIRJ01000376.1 GCF_001419745.1 Streptomyces silaceus
GGGGTGGGGATGGACCGCCGCGGAGCGGCGGTGTTGTTCACGCGCGGCGGAGAGCCGAAGAACCTGCAACTCCCTTACCGGGGAGGGCGCGTGGGACCCCGTGACACGGGGGCCCCACGGTGGAAACCCCGTCAGGCCGCCGCGCCGGCATCGCAGGACTGGGCCCGCAAGGAGCGGGCGAGGTCGTCGCGGGCCTCCAGGACCAGGCGGCGCAGCGCGGGCGCCGCGTCCGCGTGGGCGGAGAGCCACGCGTCCGCCGACGCCAGCGTCGCCTCGTCGCCCTGGAGGTGGGGGAAGAGGCCCTTCACGACGTCCATGCCGATCTGGATGGACCGGTCCGCCCAGACCCGCTCGATCGCGTCGAAGTACTTGGCGGCGTACGGCGCCACCAGCTCCCGCTGCGACGGCTGCGTGAAGCCCGCGATCGTCGCCTCCACCAGCGCGTTGGACAGCGCGTCCGACTCCACCACGGAGGCCCACGCCTGCGCCTTGACCGCCGCCGAGGGCCGCGCGGCCAGGCACCGCACCTGGTGCCGCTTGCCGGACGCCGTGTCGTCCCGCGCCAGCTCCGCCCCGATGACCTCCTCGTCGGCGGCGCCGCGCGCGGCCAGCGGGCTCAGGAACGCCCAGCGCAGCTCCTGGTCGACCTCCAGGCCGTCGATCTTGGCCGTGCCGTCCAACAGGCCCTGGAGCAGCTGGAGATCGGCAGCCGAAGAGGCCACCGTCGCGAAGAACCGCGCCCACGTCAGCTGGTGCTGACTGCCCGGCTCCGCGATCCGCAGCTCCCGCAGCGCGCCCTCGGCGAGCGCCCGGCCGCCCTCCTCGCGCCACGCGGGCGCCGCGTAGTGCGTGAGGGCGGAACCCGCCCACGTCTGCAGCATCTGCAGCACGCCGATGTCGCTCTCGCGCCCGGCGAAGCGCAGCACGAGACCGACGAAGTCACGCGTGGGCATGAGCCCGTCCCGCGTGAGGTTCCACAGCGCGGACCAGCACAGCGCGCGGGCCAGTGGATCGGTGATGTCGCCGAGGTGGTCCCGCAGGGTCGCCAGCGAGTTCTCGTCGAAGCGGATCTTGCAGTACGTCAGGTCGTCGTCGTTGACCAGGACGAGCTCGGGGGCCTCCTCGCCCGCCAGCCCGGTCACGACCGTGCGCGGGCCCTCGACGTCGACCTCCGCGCGGGCGTACCGCTCAAGGGCTCCGCCGGCCGCCCGGCGGTACAGGCCCACGGCCACGTGGTGCGGACGCAGTTCGGGGTGCGACTCGGGGGCCTCCTGCACCACGGCCAGCTCGGTGATCCGGCCCTCCGCGTTCAGGATCAGCTGCGGGGTCAGGGAGTTGACGCCCGCCGTCTGCAGCCAGGACCGCGACCACGAGGTCATGTCGCGCCCGGAGGTCTCCTCCAGGACCGAGAGCAGGTCGCCGAGGACCGTGTTGCCGTACGCGTGCCGCTTGAAGTAGCGCCGGACGCCCTCCAGGAAGGCGTCCCGCCCCGCGTACGCGACGAGCTGCTTGAGGACCGAGGCGCCCTTCGCGTACGTGATCCCGTCGAAGTTGAGCTTGGCGTCCTCCAGGTCGCGGATGTCGGCCGTGACCGGGTGCGTGGAGGGCAGCTGGTCGGCGCGGTAGGCCCACGCCTTGCGGTTGTTGGCGAAGGTGATCCAGCCGTTGGTGAAGCGGGTCGCCTCGACCATCGAGAAGGTTCCCATGAAGTCGGCGAAGGACTCCTTGAGCCACAGGTCGTCCCACCAGCGCATGGTGACGAGGTCGCCGAACCACATGTGGGCCATCTCGTGCAGGATCACGTTGGCCCGGCGCTCGTAGGACGCGGTGGTCACCTTGCCGCGGAAGATGTACTCCTCGCGGAAGGTCACCAGGCCCGGGTTCTCCATCGCCCCGAGGTTGTACTCCGGCACGAACGCCTGGTCGTACTTGCCGAAGGGGTACGGGTAGTCGAAGTTGTCGTGGAAGAAGTCCAGGCCCTGCTTGGTGACCAGGAAGACGTCGTCCGCGTCGAAGTGCGGGGCGAGGCCCTTGCGGCACATGGCGCCGAGGGGGATCTCCAGGCGCGTGCCGTCCTCCAGGACGCGCTCGTAGGAGTCCGTCACATAGTGGTACGGGCCGGCGACGACCGCCGTGATGTACGTCGAGATCGGCTTGGTCTCGGCGAACTTCCATACGCCGTCGGTCAGTTCGCCGACGCCGTTCGACCACGCGGTCCAGCCCTCGGGGGCCTGCACCGAGAAGCGGTAGGGCGCCTTGAGGTCGGGCTGCTCGAAGTTGGCGAAGACGCGGCGGGAGTCCGCGGGCTCGTACTGCGTGTAGAGGTAGACCTCGCCGTCCTCCGGGTCGACGAAGCGGTGCATGCCCTCACCGGTGCGGCTGTAGGCGCACTGGGCGTCCACCACCAGTTCGTTCTCCTCGGCGAGGTCCTCCAGGGCGATCCTGGTGCCGTCGAAGACCTCGGAGGGGTCCAGGTCCTTGCCGTTCAGCGAGACCGCCGTGACGCTCGGCGCGACCAGGTCCGCGAAGCTCGCGGCGCCCGGCTCGGCGCTGCGGAAACGGATCGTGGTCACCGAACGGAACGTGCGCGGCTCCTGACCGCTCTCGCCCACCGCCGAGCGCAGGTCGAGGAAGACCTCGTAGCCGTCGACGGACAGCAGCGCGGCCCTCTCCTGGGCCTCGTCGCGGGACAGATTCTCACCGGGCACGGGCGGCACTCCCTTGTGACTCGCAAGACTCGTACGAATGTCTACGATCCTCGCATGTGCCGTCTGCGGCCGACATCCGGGAATGCCCCGGTGCGCCACGGACGTTTTCCCGGGCAGATGCGAACGGATTCCCTAGGGAGAGACATGTCCGAGAACGGCAGCAAGACCCCTGTCGACTTCTGGTTCGACCCCCTGTGCCCTTGGGCCTGGATGACGTCCCGCTGGATCCTGGAGGTCGAGAAGGTCCGCGACATCGAGGTCCGCTGGCACGTGATGAGCCTCGCGGTCCTGAACGAGGACAAGCTCGACCAGGTCCCCGCGGAGTACCGCGAGATGCTGGAGACCAAGGCCTGGGGCCCGGTGCGCGTCGTCATCGCCGCGCAGCAGAAGCACGGCGACGAGGTCGTCGGCAAGCTCTACACCGCGCTCGGCACCCGCTTCCACAACCGCGGCGAGGGCCCCACCCGCGAGGCCGTCGTCGGCGCGCTGGAAGACGTGGGCCTGCCGAAGGACCTCGCGGACCACATGGACTCGGACGCCTACGACACCGAGCTGCGCGCCTCCCACAAGGAGGGCATCGACAAGGTCGGCCAGGAGGTCGGCACGCCCGTCATCGCCGTCCCCGGCGCCGACGGCGAGCAGATCGCCTTCTTCGGCCCGGTCGTCACCCCCGCCCCCAAGGGCGAGGAGGCGGCGAAGCTCTGGGACGGCACGCTCCTGGTGGCGTCGATCCCGGGCTTCTACGAGATCAAGCGCACGCGCACGCAGGGCCCGGTCTTCGACTGACGGCTCACAGGTCCGGGGGCAGGTCGAAGCCGTCCTGGTAGTTGAAGTAGTTCTGCACGCGCCGGCAGCCGGAGCGCCCGCACCGCCAGTACTTGCCCGAGTCCGCGGTGCCCACCCGGGCGACGACGAAGTCCAGCGCGCCGCCCTGGGGCCGCTGGAAGTTCTGGAAACTGTCGTCGCAGTTGAGGCAGCGCTTCGAGGGATCCGCCATGGCCCCACCGTCCCCCGGAACCCGGCATACCGAAAGGCCCCCGTGAGTCACGTCCTCACGGGGGCCCTTCCTCCATCCGCCCACCTCGGTGACGGTTGAGAAGACGATCACGAGGCGGGACGTACGACGGCTGTCACCGGGGGAGCGGTCGACAGCCGTGGCTCACGGGGCCAGCAGCAGGCTGTTGACCCGCTCCTTGGCGGCGGCGTAACGCTTGGCCACGTCCTGCCAGTTGACGACCTGCCACATGGCCTCGATGAAGTCGACCTTCTGGTTCTTGTACTGCAGGTAGAAGGCGTGCTCCCAGGCGTCGAAGACCAGGATGGGCGTCGAGCCCTGGCCGACGTTGCCCTGGTGGTCGTAGACCTGCTCGACGATGAGGCGGTTGCTGAGCGGCTCGTAGGCGAGCACGCCCCAGCCCGAACCCTGCGTCGTCGCCGAGGCCTTGGTCAGCTGGGCCTTGAACTTGGCGAACGAGCCGAAGGACTCCGTGATCGCGTCGGCGAGGTCGCCCACGCCGTCCGCGGCCAGCGGCTCGCCGCCGCCACCGTCCTTCGGGCTGTTCATGTTGTGCCAGTAGATGCTGTGCAGGATGTGGCCGGAGAGGTGGAAGGCCAGGTTCTTCTCCAGGCCGTTGATGGCGCCCCACGTCTCCTTGTCGCGCGCCTCCTCCAGCTGCTCCAGGGTGTCGTTCGCGCCCTTCACGTACGCGGCGTGGTGCTTGTCGTGGTGCAGCTCGATGATCTGCGGGTTGATGACCGGTTCGAGCGCCGCGTAGTCGTACGGAAGTTCAGGAAGCGTGTAAATGGCCATGGTCCGAGCCCTCCGACTGCTGCTCTGCTGCAGTGCACTGTTGTGGTTCTCAAGTTATTGCAACCCTGTCGCAAGTGCAGGCTAGCAGCAGGATGCCCGCGCAGTTGATCAGCCCTTCGTCCTAGGTCCGCGCGGGAATATCCGGCTAGGTCCGCGCGGGAACATCCGGGCACGGAAAAGCCCCGGACCAGCTGGTCCGGGGCTTTTCCGTGCAGGGGAAGGGATGCGGCTCCTAGGAGTCGACCCGGTCGGCCGAGCCGGCGGAGTCCGCCGGGCCGACCCGGCCGGCGGAGCCGGCCACGTCGCCCCGCTTCTCCGCCGCCTTCTGCCGCGCGAACCCGATCGCGGCGAGCACCAGCGTCAGCGCGCCCGTGGCGAGCAGCTGCTTGCGCGTGTCCGGCTGGTCGGTCATCAGGTAGAAGACGTACGCCATCGCGGCCAGCGCCACCCAGGTGAGGAAGGGGAACGCCCACATCTTCACGACCAGCTTCTCCGGGGCCTCGCGCTCCGTGCGGCGGCGCAGGATCAGCTGGGACGCGGCGATGAAGATCCAGACGACCAGGATCATCGCGCCGATCATGTTGAGCAGCCAGGGGAAGACGTCGTCCGGGCTCCAGTAGCTGAGCAGCACGCAGACGAAGCCGAAGACCGAGGAGGCGAGGACCGCGAGGCGCGGGACGCCGCCGTAGATCCTGCCGAGCGCCTTGGGGCCCTGGCCGCGCTCGATGAGGGAGTACGACATGCGCGAGGCGCCGTAGATGTTGGCGTTCATCGCGGAGAGCAGGGCGATCAGGACGATGACGTTCATGATCTCGCCGGAGCCGGGGATGCCGAGGTGGTCCAGCGTGGCGACGTAGGGGCCCTTGGTGGCGACCTCCTCGTCGTTCCACGGCAGCAGCGTCACGACGACGAGCATCGAGCCGACGTAGAAGACGGCGATGCGCCACATCGCCGTGCGCACGGCCTTGGCGACGCTCTTGACCGGGTTCTCGGACTCGGCGGCGGCGATGGTGACGGTCTCCAGACCGCCGTACGCGAAGACGGAGGCGAGGAGGCCGATGATCAGGCCGTCCGTGCCGTTCGGCATGAAGCCGCCCTCGCCGGTGAGGTTGTCCAGGCCGGGGGCCGGGGTGTCCGAGCCGGGCAGGATGCCGAGGATGGCGAGGACGCCGATGCCGAGGAAGAGCGTGATCGCGCCGACCTTGAGGGCGGCGAACCAGAACTCGAACTCGCCGAAGTTCTTCACGGCCGTCAGGTTCGCGCCGCAGAACACCAGCATGAAGAGGGCGACCCACGCCCACTGGGGGCTGTCGGGGAACCAGCCCACCATGATCTTCGCGGCGCCGATGCCCTCCAGGCCGACGGCGACGCAGAGCAGGAACCAGAAGCCCCAGCCCGCGGTGAAGCCCGCCCAGGGGCCGATGGCCCGCTCGGCGTGGACGGAGAAGGAGCCCGAGGCCGGGTTCGCCGCCGACATCTCGCCCAGCATGCGCATCACGAGCATGACGAGCGCGCCGGATATCGCGTAGGCGAGGACGATCGAGGGCCCTGCCGCGGCGATGCCCGCTCCGGACCCCACGAAGAGGCCCGCTCCGATCACGCCGCCGAGGGCGATCATGGAGAGGTGTCGCTGCTTGAGGCCGTGGACCAGCGGGGAGTCGGCCTTGGGTGCTTCGGGTGCTGTGTCCTGGGGGGTGGACGTCCGAGACATGGGCGTGCCCTGTTCAGTAGCTGAGACGGGGGAGCGAGCGGCCCACAGTCTGAGGTCCGGTACCGCTGACAGGGAACAGCTGACCGCTATACGGACACGACGCTCACACGTTGTGAAGAAATGGACACATCAAGTTCACCGGTGGTTCACACGCGTTCCGCGCGTGCCTCGCGCCACTCGCGCAGCCCCGCGACCGCCAGGACGAGCCCCGTCGCCCCCGCCGACCACAGCAGCTGCGGCCGCGCCGCGTCGTCCGTCAGCATCAGGCCCAGCACGGCCGCCATCGCGGCCAGCGCCGCCCAGGTGAGATACGGGAAGGCCCACATCCGCAGCACGAGCCGCTCCGGGGCCTCGCGCTCGATCCGCCGGCGCAGCCGCAGCTGCGAGAGCGCGATCAGCGCCCAGACGAAGAGCAGCACCGCGCCCACGGAGTTGAGCATGTAGAGGAAGACGGAGTCCGGCCACTTCAGATTGAGGACGACCGAGACGAAGCCGAAGGCCACCGACGCGAGGACCGCCCGGCGCGGCACCCCGCCGCCCGACACCTTCAGGAGGGCCTTGGGCGCCTCGCCGCGCTCGGCCAGCGAGAAGACCATGCGGGACGAGCCGTAGAGGTTGGCGTTGAGCGCCGAGAGCAGCGCCACGAACACCACGATGTTCATGATCGTCCCGGCGGACGGCACCCCGATCGAGTCGAGGACCGCGACGTACGGGCTGACGCCGGCCTTCTGCGCCGTCCAGGGCAGCACCGTCACGATGACCAGCATCGAGCCGACGTAGAAGAAGAGGATGCGGTAGACGGCGCTGCGCACCGCGCGGGCGACCGAGCGCACCGGGTCCTCGGACTCGGCGGCGGCGATCGTGACGACCTCCAGGCCGCCGAACGCGAACACGACGGCGAGGACGCCCGAGACGACACCCTCCCAGCCGTGCGGCAGGAAACCGCCGTGGCCGGTGAGGTTGGTGAGGCCCACGGGGTCCGTGTCGGGCAGTACGCCGAAGACCGCGAGCAGGCCGAGGACCAGGAAGGCGACGATCGCGAAGACCTTCAGGGTGGCGAACCAGAACTCGAACTCGCCGAAGTTCTTCACGGCGGCGAGGTTGGCGCCGGTGAAGACCAGCATGAAGATCAGCACCCAGGCCCACTGCGGCACGGCGGGCGCCCAGCCGTTCGCGATCTGCGCGGCACCGGTCGCCTCCACGGCGAGCACGACCACCAGCAGGAACCAGTAGAGCCAGCCGACGCTGAAGCCCGCCCAGCGGCCGAGCGCGCGCTCCGCGTGCACGGAGAAGGAGCCGGACGCGGGCATCGCCGCGGACATCTCGCCGAGCATCCGCAT